>NZ_JBANEW010000027.1:0-300301 GCF_049890855.1 Lacrimispora sp. 38-1
TTCCTTTAAGAACCTGATCGACAGCTTTTTCAACAGAGCAGCAAGTACAATCACAGGCTAATCAGGTAAATATGTAGAAGTGACTATATTACACAAAGAGGGGATATCATCCCCTCTTAGAAAGGAGTTTTATGGAACAAAGTACAAAGTGGGAATTGGTGCCTGCACATTTTGGACCCTTATGGTCGTATGTTAAAGATGATGAAATTACAGATATTGACTTTAATGGAACAGATTTATGGATTACCAATACCGCAAATGAACGAATCAAGGTGGAGGGGCATGGAGTTACAAAGGAATTTATAGAAAAGTTCAGCCATTATATTGCCAATAACGTAAGTAAACCTTTTAACAAAGTGGAGAATCTGCTAGAGGCAGATACAGATACCCTTCGTATCAGTATTGTCCATGAGTCATCCGCAATTTCAGGAAGGTCAGTTTGTATCAGAAAGACCCTTCCGACCGTTCGTATGACAAGAGAAAGTATGATTACGGATGGATACTGTACAAATGAAGTTTTGGAGCTTTTGACGAATTGTGTGAAGGCACGTATGAACTTTGTGTTCTGTGGGGAACCAGGTGTGGGAAAGACAGAAGGAATAAAATTCTTTTCACAGTATATTCATGCAAATGAAAGAGTTATTACCATCGAGGATACCCCAGAACTTCATTACAGAGAAATCAATCCTGAGAAGGATTGCGTGGAATTAATGGTATCGGAAGGGTTCAGCTATACAAAGGCGATTAAGACAAGTCTTAGGCAAAATCCAAAGTGGCTTATGTTATCAGAAGCCCGTTCTGTGGAAGTAAAATATCTGCTTGAGAGCTTATCAACAGGAATTCGTGGATTTACTACGATTCACACGGATGATGTAAGAAAGATACCGGATCGTATTTTAAATATGTTGGCGAGCAGAACCGATGCAGATCGAATGGAGAATGATATTTTCATGTTCATTGATGTTGGGATCTTGGTTCGTAAGAAGCAGATGGAGGATGGCAAAATCAGAAGATATATTGATCAGGTTTGCTTTTTCTATCGTAAAGATGGATGCAATGTAATATTTCCAGTGGTATTGAATGGAGAGCTGGTAGAGAAGAGTCTTCCAGAACCAATTTTTGAGAAATTTGAACGAATGGGAATTACACCATTTTCAGAGGTAGGAGGGAGTAAACCTTGAAGAAAGAACGAGGAAAAAAGAAAAAAAGTTCACTCAGGTTTTTAAGATATAAGAACCTGACACAGGAACTTGCAAGGTATGGGTATGAGTTTACGCCAAAGAAGGCATTGATTTCCTATGGAATGATTGTATTATTGGCAGCCATCTTTGGATTGCTGTATAAATTACAGTTGCCTTATATTGTAGCTATCGGAATCATTGGGGTTGTGTTCTCGCCACTGGTTCTGATTCAGACTATGAAGGGTAAATATCATACGACCATGTTTTCTATGGCAAATAATTATATGGAACAGTTCTTGTATTCTTTTAAGAGGAACAAGACTGTGCTGAATGCATTAACAGAAACAGCTACTATTTTTGATGATGGAGAATTTCATGAGATACTGCTTCGGGCAATCGAACATATTCAGTATGCCACAGATAGCGAAGATCCAGAACAGGAAGCATTAGCGAAGGTTAGTGAATTCTTTCATTGTGAAAGAGTCGATGCCGTTCATTCCTTTGTGATGGGTGCCCAGAGGCGTGGTGGTGATGCAGGTGGCAGCATTGCATTGCTATCGAAGAACAGAGCCATGTGGGCAGAACGAATCATCAATCTGCAAAAGGAATATCAGATTGTAAAGAGAAACATCATGATTGCTTTAGTAGCAACGTTACTAATCTGTATTCTTCCCCTTTATCTATTAGGTGGAGATTTGGATATCAGTGCAATTCCTTTATGTCAGATATCAGCAGTTGTGTTGATTGGTATCTGCATGCTCATCTATGTGAAGTCGGATAAGAAGTTATGCAGAAGCTGGATAGAGAAAGAAACGGACAGCACGGGAATGGAGAATAAGTATCTTCAGGTCAGAAATTATGATGAAGCTAAGGAAGCTAAAAGTAGCCAGAAGATGGCAGTCATTCCGGCAATCCTTTTTATCGGTGCATTTGTATATATTCAGAATATAGCCGTACTAGTGGCTGGGGCTGTAGTGGTACTATTTTTCCTGAATCAGCACAAGGTTGGTCATAATCTGGCAATGAAAAAGGTTTTAAGGGAAATCGAAAAGCAGTTTCCTAATTGGCTGATGGAAGTAGCACTTCTGTTACAGACAGATAATGTACAGATGGCAATTCGTAAATCATTAGATAGTGCTCCAGAAGTACTGATTCATGCATTAGATGAATTGATCTATGATTTAGAGGAAGATCCAAATGCGATTGAGCCATATCACA
The DNA here is from genome assembly GCF_049890855.1 of Lacrimispora sp. 38-1. Classification (NCBI taxonomy): domain Bacteria; kingdom Bacillati; phylum Bacillota; class Clostridia; order Lachnospirales; family Lachnospiraceae; genus Lacrimispora; species Lacrimispora sp. 38-1. Next base: position 2,400 of record NZ_JBANEW010000027.1, read on the forward strand.
GGTTCTTAAAAGAATATCGAAATCCAGATGTGCAGTCAGCCATGAAGATGCTTTACGCATTATCCAGTGGAAATGCGGGGGATGTGACAAAACAGGTAGAAGAGCTGATTGACCGTAATAACGCTATGATGGATAAGGCAGAGAAATTAGAGCAGGAAGATAAGATTGCCGGAATGAAGGTATATATCTTACTACCATCCTTATTAGCTTCTTTTAAGTTGATGGTGGATATGGCACTGCTATTAGTAGTGTTCCTTCAAAACCTGACCTTTGGAATGTAGGAGGAAGAGATTATGAGTACAACGATAAAGACATATGTGGGCATTTTCATACTCCTGTTATCCGTATTTTCTATGGCGGGAGTGATGTCAGCCTGTATTGATGCAAATAATGCAAGGGACTTTCATGCTTCTGTAATGGCAGAGATAGAAGATTCCAACTTTGCACCAAGTGTTATCAGTGCATGTAAAGCACAAGCAGAAAATGCAGGGTATGAATTGTTAATTGACAGTAACAGCGTAGTCAAAGATGAAGATGGGAAACCGACTCTGATGGAAATAATCTTAAAATATGAATATCATATTGATTTCTTTGGAGTGGTAAGTTCTCAGCAGATTCGTGGGTTTGCAAGATAGAGGAGGCGGAGACGATGAAGTTAATTATGGAGCAGTTTGGAAGTAGCATTATTTATGCGATTGCAGGAAGTGGAATGGTAGCAATTCTGATTGGTTTTTTAAAGGTAATCAGTAGTTAGGAGGAAAGGATGCAAGAAATATTTGAAGAATATGGAGAGTTTATAATTGAAGCAATCAGTGGTGTGCTTTTACTTGGAATACTTGCTCTTTTCTTTTTAGGAACTCCCATGATCACAATGATACAAAAATTTATCACGAGTGTGTTAGGAGGCGGTATGTAAAATGAAAGTGATATTTCAGGAATTTGGAACAGCTATTATTGCAATTATAACAGCCGCTCTTATTATTGGAATTTTATTTGGAATTTCTGTATCAGGTAGGCATGGAATTCTAGAAATTGCAGGCACTGCAACAAACAAAGTAGAGGTTGATTATACTTCTTATAGTGACTTTGATTCAGTAGTCACATGGCATAATCGGACAAAACCGGTTGCAGCATATACGGCAACTTTTGGAAGATTCTTTGCAATTGAAAATACAAGTTTTCTAGAGCGATATTATGCAAAGGATATGGAAGGAAGTATTTATCCAATGGATGAAGTAATCATTGCAAAGTTGTTTACAAATAATATGTTTGGTAAACTATTAGATATCAGAAAAGCAGATGGAACAAGTGTTATGAGTGCTTATTCAGAGGTTAATGGAAGTATCCGATTTCCAAGTGCAGGAGTCTATGAGGTCTATTTCCAGATCAGAGACAGAGAAAATCTGACCAGTGTCTGGAAGATACCGATTGCTGTGGATGAGAGGAGGAATTAGCCGATGAAGAGTGTATTTTTAGGATTTGGAATTACGATTTGTTCTATTATATCCATTGTTATCGTCATGACTCTTTGCGGTACAAATATGAGGCAGAATGAGTTAAATAGGGCAGTTGATAGTGCAATAAAGGATACGGTGGAGAATCAATTTGATGACACAACCTATTCTGTAAATAGCAATGATGAGTTTGTGGCTGATTTTATGGAAGTTTTGTTAGTACAAATTAATTCAGATTGTTCCGTGGTAGTAAATGTACTGGATGTAGATTATCAAAAGGGTCTATTATCTGTTGAAGTGATTGAAAAATATACACATCCCATTGGAACAGAAGGGAAAGTTTCTGTAAAGCGAACGGTAATTATGGAGCAATACACTGTGCCAGTTGGTGGGGCAAGATGAAATTAGAAGGAGGATTTGGATGAAAGAGCCGTTAAAGAAGTTTTGGAAGAACCACTTGAAACCAGTGATTGCAGTTTTTCTACTGTCATTAATGGTTGCTGGTATTATGATTTATAGCAATTTGGATTCAAAAGATGATCCAGTTAAGGTAGTCGTAGATACGGATACTATAGATACTCAAATAACAAAGGAATCTGAGATAAAAGAAGTAAGAACAGATACTGTAACAGAAGAGTCAACAGCTACAGAGAATACTACCAATGAGGCAACAGAAGTAGCTTCTGCGGTAGAAAGCAAATCGACAGAGAAACCAGAAGTAGAAAATAAGGATGTTACAAAAACAAACGATGAAGTTTCTGATGAGAAAGAAACAAAAGAGAAGAAATCAGAGGAATCAGAAGCAACGGTACCTACAACACCACCAGCAACAATAACTCCAGTACTGGAAAACAAGTACGTTCCAATTTCAGAGGGATGGAAATCTTCTGAAACAGCAAAGGGAGATATAACAGCTGCTCAAAAAGCAGATATAGATAGTATGATTGAAAGCTGGAAGAGTGGTACCATGACTGATGCAGAGCTGAAAGAAAAAATCATAGTATATTTGGAGGGGCAAGGTATTGAGTATATGGAAGTCAGTATTACCAGTAAAGGATATGCACTGTATGATGTATTACCAGAAGTTGATTTAAGAGATGGTGGAAATCTGTATTCTTTTGTAGGAACTTACAGCTCGGGAAAGCAGAATCCGGATGGAACCAATAAAACGGTGTGTTACAATTGGTCAGCATTTGTATTTTAGGAGGAATTGAATAAATGAAGAAATCATGGAAAACAGGCTTACTCAGTCTGTTTTTCTTTTTGTCAATAATAGGAATTGCCGTAGTAGTCCCGCCCCAAGAAGTTAGGGCTGGAAACTTTAATAATGCCGTTGATTTTTATAATAATTATGGATCAGGCATTGTGTTTAAAGATGGTTATTTCTATTACGCGACAAGGGGAAAAGCAGCAACAGCCAATGTTAGTACAACACATTGGAGTACCATTGGTTATCGCATGAGGGTAAATACAAGTTCGCAATCCACATATATTTACTTTAATTTGTCTGGGTACACGGTAGAAACAGTAAATGAAGTGTATTCAGACGGATACATTTATGATTTATGTAGGATTAATCTTAGTTATGTGAAATCAAAATTGGCGCAGACAAACCGGACTGCGTATAACGAATTCATTATAAATGGAGGGTATTTAATTGTAGACAGTTGCATGATTACTGTCAAAATTGACAAGTACGGAAATCGTACAAACAGTGGTTCTATGGATGATTACGGAAACTTCTGGGGAAGTGTCTATACAGATTATAACGGTATAGCGAACGCTGCACCGTGGAGCAATCCAAGCTCCCTGCACAGTTATTTTAATAAGACTATTAATTATGTGACAGAATTAAAATCCAGGCAGGTTGTATATGTAAGATATCAGAATGTTGATGGTGATTATGGAGGATATAGTGTAGTAATTAACAAGGATTATGTTTATGGAGAGACCGTTTCATGGTCAAGAAATGCAGATGCTTGCTATAATGCTGCAAGTATTTCCTATACAGCGAAGCAAGATAAAACGTCCTATGTTTCTGTTACTAGAAAGCAATATGTGCAGAATGTGTTTGTGAAATATCAGGATGCTAACGGAAATTATAGTGGAGATTGGGGACTGGCAAAAAGTCAAAATCTGTATTATGGTTCTAGTTTTGAATGGTCATACGGGGGAAATGATTGTTACAATGCAACTTCAATCAGTAAGTATACTGTGATAGAGGCAAAGAACCACTATATCTATATTTCGAGGAAGAAGTATATAGTAAGTGTAAGTGATGGTACTGGAATTGAAAGTGTGTCTGGTGGTGGCAGTTATTATTATGGAGCAACTTCTACAGTGGATGCAGCTGTGAAAACAGGTTATACGTGGAAGAATTGGAGTGGTACTTATACTTCTGCTAGCAAGAGGTATTCCTTTACTGTGGTAGGAAATACAGCATTAACTGCAAATGCAGAAGCAAACACGTATTACATTGTATTTTATCCAAACGGTGGAAGTGGGACAATGACAACAATGACTTGTAAGTATGATCAAACATATACATTGCCAGCAATGAGTTTTACACCACCGGCACATCCTTGTACTTACCTTGGATGGAATACGGATGCCAATGCTTATTCTGCAAGTTATTCTGAAAGACAGCAGATTCGAAATCTGACAATTGTAGATGGATATACCTTTTATTTTCATGCTATATGGGATTATGCACCGGAGCTGACATGCAGTGACAGGTATTTTACTTTATATGAAGCGAAAACCGGTGTGATAACTGAGGCTGAGTTACTTCGAACAGTAAAATCGATAGATCGAGAGGATGGGACAACGCAGATCAGGGTAAAAAACTATTCACCTTCAATGTTCACAAGCTTCACAAGTTCAGGAGAATTGGTAATTGCCTATACTACGACTGATAGCAGAAATAATACGACTGAGAAGCAGGTTAAAGTTACAATAGTTGATACAGATGCAACCGTAGAAAGTCCGATGGACTTTGATGGGAAGAAACAATATGTAAGGTTTATTGCCGCAGATTATTTTCAGAAAGATTTTGTATATGGTGGATTAGAAGCAACTTCAAAGTGGAGAAGTGATGTGACTTACAAAGATACTCTGGAAGCAGCAATGTACAATGTGAAAGGTGAAGCTGGTAATTGGTCACATACAGTGCAGACTTGGGAATTCTCAAAGCAGGATATTGATCAGGTTAAGTTATATGTAACAAATCATGGTATGGGTAACGTGAATATAGAAACAGGTCTAATAGAATTTTTGTTTTCTTTTATACAAAATAGAATGAATTAGTCGAAACTGATATTACAGGAAAAAATTATTACTAAGTGAAATAGGTATTATGTTGTGCTATAATATCTGCAATAAATAAATTTAATGGAGTGAAAGCTTTGGAATACATTATATTAATAATAGCTAGCTTTTTAGCTGCTTTTGTATCGGGAGCCGCAGGATTTGGCGGTGCATTATTATTGCTTCCTGTAGTTACAGTTTATGTAGGTGCCGAAGTTGCAGTACCAGTCCTGACTATAGCACAGCTAATCGGAAATCTTTCGAGAATGGCATTTGGTTTTAAAGAAATTAAATGGAAGTTCGTTGGTCTGTTTTGTGTTGGAGCGATTCCATTATCGATACTTGGTGCTTTTGGATTTTCAATACTTCCTAAAGACATGGTAACACGGTTTATAGGTGCAGTCCTTATTGGAATGGTAGCTATTAAAACAGTGAAAAAGATTGAGTTTAAAGGTGGTACGAAAACTTTGATTTTTGGAGGATGTTTTGTAGGATTGCTGTCAGGGCTTGCAGGGAGTGCCGGACCATTAGGAGCAGCTATTTTTCTTTCCTTAGGATTACCACCAGTAGCTTATATTGCAAGTGAGGCATCTACAGCAACAGTGATGCACATAGTCAAGACTATTGTATATGGGAAATTGATGAACATTAGTTTAGAAGCAGCTTTTACAGGAGTCTTGATGGGAGCAGCTATGATTTTCGGAACATTTTGTGCAAATCGAATTATTAAAAAAATGAGTAAGGATAATTTTCAGAAGTATGTTTCCGTTCTACTTTGTATAGTTGGAGTCTACATGATCATATTTGGTGCATAGACTAACAAGTTACAAATAGCAATTGCAATTGTGCTAAAATTGTGATACTATCTCAATTGTTGGGAATGAAGTTCTCCCCTGGTAATATACCTAAACCGCATTTATGCTGATGACTTCTGCGAAAATTACGCAGAAATTATCAGCTTTTTTAATTTCTGCAATATAAGGAGGATTTTATGCTTACAAGTTTAGCACTCATTTTTTTACTAGGCCTTACCTTAGGCAAAATATTTAACAAGCTCAAGCTCCCCAGTTTGCTTGGAATGATTCTTACAGGAATGATTTTAAGTCCCTATGCTTTAAATCTTTTGGATTCATCTATACTAGAGATTTCTCCAGATATGAGACAGTTAGCCTTAATTATCATATTGACAAGAGCTGGGCTATCATTAGATATTTCTGATTTGAAAAAGGTTGGTAGACCAGCAATCTTAATGTGTTTTGTCCCAGCATGTTTTGAAATAATAGGTGTTCTAGTGATTGCACCAAGAGTATTAGGAATCACTTATTTGGAAGCTGCGATAATGGGAAGTGTAATAGCAGCAGTATCTCCAGCAGTTATTGTGCCAAGAATGATTAAAATTATGGAAGAAGGATATGGAAAAGAAAGAAGTATCCCTCAGTTAATATTAGCTGGTGCTTCTGTAGATGATGTATTTGTTATTGTTTTGTTTACTGCTTTTACTTCATTAGCAACAGGAGGAGAAGTATCAGTAACAAATTTTTTGCAAATACCAATAGCTATTTTACTTGGCATCGTAACAGGCGTATTAGTAGGACTTGGTTTAACTATTTTTTTTCGGAAATTTCATATGAGAGATACAGTGAAATTAATCATTATTCTCAGCATTTCCTGTCTTTTAGTTGAATTACAGAACAGATTAGAAGGAATTGTTCCAATTTCTGGATTGCTTGCGATTATGAGTATGGGTATAGCAATCTATCAGAAACATAATATTTTGGCAAAAAGACTTTCTGTAAAATATAATAAATTATGGGTAGCTGCAGAAGTATTATTATTTGTATTAGTTGGAGCAACTGTTGATTTGCAATATGCTATAAAAGCCGGATTATTGGCAGTAATAATTGTATTGGGAGCTTTGATTTTTAGAATGTTTGGAGTTTTAGTTTGTTTGATTAAAACGAAGCTTACAAGAAAAGAAAGAATGTTTTGTATGGTTGCATATACACCGAAAGCTACAGTTCAAGCAGCAATAGGTGCCGTACCACTTGCTATGGGACTTGCTTGTGGGCAGCAGGTATTAACAGTAGCGGTATTATCCATTTTAATAACAGCCCCGTTTGGCGCAATTTGTGTTGATCATTTTTACAAAAAACTGTTGGTCAGAAAATAAATCTATAAATAACAAATCAAGTTCATAAGAAAAAATTGAGAAGGCCGCATATTATGCGGTCTTTTTTGCTGGAGAAATCCAGCATTTTTTGTTTCAGGAGATAGAAAGGAGTCTTTCAATAATGGTGCGTGCCCCACCAAGATTATTTGTGTAACAGGAAGTTAAATTAAGAGAAAATCAGGAGGAAAATTTATTATGAATTATGAATTATTCAAGGAAGTAGTGGCAGAGAAATTTAAAGAATTTATGCCAGAGGAGTACAAAGATTACAAGGTCGATGTACATTCAATAACAAAGGTAAATCAGACAATGGATGGAATTAATCTGATTCCAACAGGTGATGAGAGACTTTCAGCTTCACCAACCATGTATATCAATAACATGTATGAGCACTACAAAGAATGTAATGATTTACAGGAAGTGTTACAGAGTGCAGCAAAGACTATGACAAAAGCATTTGCGGAAGCGCCAGAGATTGGTCCGAAAGTAGATTTTGATCAGGCAAGAGAAAACATTGTTATGGTTCTTGTCAATACAGAACAGAACAAAGAAATGCTTGAAAATATTCCAAGCAGATCATTTCAGGATCTATCTGTTATTTATCGTTGGGTAGTAGATACAAACAGTGAGGGAATTTCAAGTACGATTGTAAATAATGCTCTTGCTGAGAAATTAGGAATGAATGAAGAAGATCTTTATAAAGCAGCTGTTGAGAATACAGTAGTTTTATTCCCACCAACTGTGAAATCTATGAATGATGTTATCAGAGATATGTTTGTAAAAGATGGTATGCCCGGTGAAATCGCAGATATGATGATCGGGGAAGTTCCAGAAGAAAACATGATGTATGTCATTTCAAATGACAGGGGAGTAAATGGTGCTGTTTCTATGTTATATGAGGATAATCTTCATAAGTTAGCTGAAAAGCTGGAGTCTGATCTTTATGTATTACCCTCATCTGTGCACGAAGTAATTGCCGTGTCAGCAAATATGGGAGATCCAAATGACCTTGCCCAGATGGTAAATGAAATTAATATGGATCAGGTATCCCTTGATGAAAGACTTTCCAATCAGGTTTATCACTATGATAAGGATTTAAGAAAGTTAACCCTTGCGACAGATACTCCAAATAAGAGACTGGATGGCATCGTAGCAGAACCTAAGTTAATTTACGATTCAAAGGAACAGTCCAGATAAGGAGGTTTCTATGGAGCGAGAAGTAAAGATACAGACGATGGAGGAGTTGGTAAATCTTGTGAATAGTCTGGAAGGGGACTTTATTATTCATGTAGAACCGGAGGTGGGTGCATATGCCAAGGAAGAAACAGAGCATAGACAGTGATTTTAAGCTGGATGTGGTATCAGTCAGACTGGTTCAGGATTTTCCTTTGCTATCAGACCACAGGATTTGCACCCCAGAAGATGCAATAGATGTAATTGGAAAGTATCTTTGCGAAATGGACAGAGAAGTTGTGTGTGTTGTTAACCTGAAAGGTGACAACACACCAATCAACTGCCATATAGCAAGTATTGGAGCAATTAATCAAGCGGTTGCACATCCGAGAGAGCTATTAAAGTCAACGATACTATCCAACGCTGCAAGTATGATTATCGTCCATTGCCACCCTTCGTCAAATCTTACACCATCAAAGGAAGATACCATGGTGACAGATCGCATGCTTAAACTATCTGAACTTATTGGCATACCACTTCTGGATCACATTATTGTTGGCGGTGATAATACGAAGTATTTCAGTTTTAAAGCTAAGGGAGTTTTAAAGAATCAGACGGTTACCCTTCAAACGAACTATGAGACACTGGACTTTTCTCAGACGGTAATTGTAGCAGAAAAGGGGAGGGGAAGGTGAGCACAATGGAAAGATTTATAGAAGAAGAACTTGCGATTGCAAAATCCGTTGATCTATGTGCAGTAGCTGAATATTTAGGATATACCATCAGGCGTGTAGGCAAATATTACACCATTAAAGAAATGGATTCGATTCGCATATATAGCCGGAGTCACTGGTTTCGATGGTCAAGACAATATGAGAAGGGTGAAAATGGTGGATCACAGATTGATTTCATGCGGGTTTTTGCAGGAATGGAAGTAAAAGAGGCAGTATTCTGGTTACTTGATTTTGCAGGTTATAGAAGGATTGAAGAACCTGAAAACAGAATAGTTTTAAAAAACCAAGTGGTAGACAAACAAGAAGAGAAGAAAACATTTATATTACCAGTCGCTGCTGGAAGTAACACCTATCTTATTTCCTATCTGAATCAAGAACGTGCAATTAGTAAGGTTATTATTGATTATTTCATCAAAAAAGAGTTAATTTATGAGGCCAGAGGTTATCACAACATTGTGTTTAAAGGAAATGATAAAGCTGGTATTACCAGATTTGCCAGTATGCGTGGAGTCTTTGACAAAGAAGGTAGGGCATTTAAGTGTGATGTCGCGGGAAACGATAAACGGTATGGTTTTAATGATGTAAATGAAAATAGTGATGTACTTGTAGTATTTGAATCGGCAATTGATCTTATGAGTTACATGGATATCTGTGCTGATTATGAAAGTAATAAACTTGCACTTGGGATGCTTTCAGATGCGCCTCTTGAAACCTTTCTTACAGAGCATCCTCAGATTGTAACATTACGATTTTGCCTGGATAATGATGAACCTGGCAGAAAAGCAGCAGTAGAACTGATGGAAAAATATTATCAGAATGGGTATGAGGTAGAAGATTGCCCACCACCAGTAGGATATAAAGATTACAATGAGTGGCTTAAGGCTACAAAATTATTGCAAAGAGTACCTGAAGAAAAAGCCGTTATGAAAAGTGCACATGGAATGGCAAAGTGAGTCGGTTTTCTATAATGAAAATAAAAAACCATAACCACAATTCCTAACGTATTTTTATACCTGAAACATGCTACCTAAAAATGTTCAAAAAATACATTAGGAAAAGTATATGGGAAAAGCCATTTCCTAACGGAAAAGTATAATGAAAACAGCAAAGTATAACGGTTTTCTATAATGGTATATAAATATCAGGGGTTTCAGGGGAGTTTACTCCTCTGACAGGGTGCAGATAGCCAGAGATGGCTTATCTGCGTATCCTGCCATGTCGGTGGCTTTACTACTGACATGGGAAAGGAACAAAGCTATTTATAGAAAACAGGTAAAGGAGGTGCACGATAGCATGGAGGGAGAAGTTACTTTATTTGAAAAACCAGAGGAATTAATCAGATGGTTGGATGAAAATGATCTTCTGATGGGATTAGAAGAAATGGATGCAGAGATACTTCTTAATTACATGGAAGGTCATGGTTACAGTATTGGAAGCAGGGATGGGAAACTTGTAAGAACAGATATATGTGAAGAAAATGGTGAAGTAGAAGATTATTCCATTGATGATGTGATTGATGCAGTCTGCGAATGGAATTACGAATTGGTGTTAGAAGCTTCTGATGAAAGAGATAACCCAAGTGATTTCATTGATTTTTGCAGAAGTCAGAGCAGGTATGATTCCTATAAGGAAGATGAAAAATGTTTGGATAAGATGTTTGATAAAACCTGTTATGGCAAGGAAGTTGAAGAACTGGCCACTAGATTAGCAAACGAAGCTATTAAAAGGATGGAAGAAAGTAAGAAGTTGGAGACAGTGTCTGAAAATGTGCTAGCGTACCAGATAGATAAGAAAGAAATGGTGAGATAGCATGGCGGATACGATTCATTGTATTAAAAAGACACTGCGACTGATGCCTGTAGAAGCCAAAATGTTAGCTGAAAAAGCAGAAGCAGTGGGTATGTGTGAAGCAGATTATCTTCGCCTATTGATAAGTCAGAAACCAAACGATTATCCGGAAATTAGAAAACTTCTAAAAAATCTCATCAATGAAATTAATCATATTGGTACGAATGTGAATCAAATCGTTCATAACCACAACATGGAGTTTTATAGCAAAGAGGATAAGGAAAGACTCTTTGCCTATCTTCGTAAATTAAATCTGGTGGTTAAAGAGGTGGTGGCTGAAATTGGCGATTAGTAAAATTCTTTATATGAAGGATTGTGGTAATCATTTTCCTGGAAAGCATTTGAAGGTAGCAATCGATTATATCTTAAAGCAGGAAAAGACACAAAATGGAATGTATGTAGCAGGACTAAATTGTCAGCCAGATGCAGCCTATGAACAGATGAAGCAGACTAAGACTAAGTTTGGAAAAACAGATAAAAGGCAAGGGTATCACTTGATTATTTCATTTGAAGAAGGGGAAGTTGATGCAAAGAAGGCGTTTGAAGTCATAGGGAAATTTGCAAAAGAGTATCTGGGGAATGATTATGAGGCAGTTTATGCGGTGCATGATAATACGGATCACGTTCATGGGCACATCGTATTTAATAGCGTCAGCTTTCGAGATGGCAGTAAGTATCACTATAAAAAGGGAGATTGGGCAAGGAATATTCAGCCAATAACCAATAAAATCTGTGAAGAGTATGGGCTATCTACTATTCAAATTGAAGAAGATAGGGCAAAGGCTAGTGAGCATTATAAGGAATGGAACGAATATCGGGATGGCAAGTTCGTATGGGGTGATATGATAAAAAGAGATTTAGATGCTTGTATTATTCAGGCTCCCACTTTTGATAGTTTTCTGGAATTATTAGCTGATAAAGGATATGAAATTAAGCAGGGTAAATATTTTGCAATAAAACCTCCAGGGATGAGCAGGTATAAAAGATGTAAGTCATTAGGCGATGAATATTCTGAAGAAGTAATAAGAGAGCGCATTCGTAGGGAGGATCTTTCGAATTATAAACCTTATGAAAAAAAAGAACAGCCAAGAATTGTATACTGCAAAGTAAAACGGTTTAAAAGGAGCAAATTTTCTGGACTTCAAAAGAAGTATTTTGCGAAACTTTATAGAACGGGTCAGCTTAAGAAAAAACCATATTCACAGGCATGGAAGTACGAGGATGATATTAGGAAAATGCACAAGTTACAAGAGCAGTACCTCTTTTTGAATAGGCATGATATTCATAGTGTTGTGGAGCTTGTATCAACAGCAGAGTATCTGACGGATAAAAAGAAAGAAGTATCAAAGGAGAAAAGCAAGGTGTTTAAAGAACGTGCAAAGTATCATTCGTTATTTAAAATGCTTGAGGAAGTCAGTGAATTAAAAGAATGTGAAAGTAGTTTCCAATCTGGAGATAACTTCTTTGTAGATGAACATATCCAGTGGATAAGCTTAGTTGAAAAATTACAAAAACAGGGATATTCCATTGAAGAGGTAGAAAAGTTAAAGGAGCATTATCGTATGGAAATAGCCAGAGTAAGAAATTTAGAAAAGGCATCTTTTAAGGAACTAAATTTAGCTAAGTCAATTCTTGGTGAAATTACAAAAGAATCAGATGCTAGGAGTGAAGAGAAAGAGACGAAGCAGAAAATTGAAGAAATAAGTCATAAGAATAATGAGGTAAAGCAGCCAAATCGTTAGGCTGTATTTTTTTGCGCAAGTTTTATAAATGAATGAACAAGTAAAAATCAAGGAGGAAACGTATGGAAGAGTCAATGCAGAATACAAATAAGGCTAAAAATATGGCGGCACAGGAAATGCGAAGAATAGGTCTTGGAGAAGAAGTAGCCATGCTAGTATCGGAAGATATTGAATATGGACTTACAACAGAAGAAGTATATCGTTATGCGAAGTCAGGAATGAATTTTAAGCAAATGCAGATATATTCTAAATGTCTTAGAAAGCATTATAGTCAGGAAGTAATTGCTGTAATAACAGCAGATTCCTTAAATGCAAATCAGATGATGGTGGCTTTCGATTTTTATGAAAAAGGAGTACCGATCGAGACAATCAAAGAGGTGATTCAGAATAAAAACAATGCATTTCATATGAGTCAGCTTTTTCAGGAAGTGCTTGAACAAATGGAAAATACAGAAGTAGAAGTGCAGATCGCACCCGAGTATGTCCAGTCTTTATTTGATGAGATAAAAAATGTTGTGTCTGGCATCAAGTTTGATGAAAGTCGTTTTGATGAATTAAATGAAAAGTTAAAGGTATTTGAGACATTTAAGGAAGATGTAGCGGTAAGGGATAATCTGGTGAAACAGTTAGGAGAAAAGGATTCTATGTTATCCGAACAACAGGATAAGATAAATCAGGCAAATTCTGCGCTAGCAAGACTTCGTGAAGAAAAAGAAACTGCCTTAAAGGAGATGAAAAATATGCAAACAAAAATGGAAGCCCTGGAGGAAAACTTCAAGGAGTACAAAAAAATGGTGGATCAGAATCAGGAACAAAAAGCGCCTATCCCTAAAGATGATAGTAAAACATTAGAAGAACCAATTAGAGGAGCAGGACAATCTGTTTCACCACAGACTATTCCATTTGTGTATGCAATGCCAGCTTATTGTAATGTTCCTGTTATGGACATGGGCGGTAATGTACTTCAAACAGTATCGGTGGAGAAAGTGAGTAAGAAATCAACAAATGCTCTTATCCAAATGATTTCAAGGCTGTTATTTAAGAAGAAATCAAGACAGGATATTGTAAAGCTGGTAGTTGCAGGCGAGTTGATACCAGCGCAGTTAGTTCTTATAAGATCAGCAATTGAAAAAGGACTAACCGAAAGTCAACTTGTGGAACTAATCAATAACAAGGTTCCGGCAGATCAGATGAAAGAAATTATTGAAATTGCAGTTTTAGAAAATGAACTTGAGGAGGAAGTGTAAATGGGATTACAGATTATCACTGAAACAGTGGAGGCGGTTGAAAAACACTCATTGTTTCAAAAAGAAGAGCAGAAGTTTGTGGTGGAGTTCGCTTTTAAGACCAGTGATAAGGAGCTGACCAACAAATTAATTGATGAATTGACCATGCCAGACAGAGATTTTGCAGCAATTCGGACTAAATATGAAGTACTATATGATAAAAAGCCAAAATGGGTAGACCAGATTGAAAATCTTTTGGTGGCACTTGAGATGTATCGTGTAGAAGAAGAAAAAGCAATTCATCGCATTTCTGATGTATTAAAGGGATATGGAATTGATGTAACACCAGATGAAATCCGTAAAACGGATACAGAGGAATTAAAGCAAAGGGTAAAGAAAGAAGCGGTATTATAGAAAATACCGGGCAAAGGAGGTTGGAATATGGCAGAAGAAATTCAGGAGGCAGTCCAGATAATCCGTGTGGCTTATGATGGCGTAGAAATTGCCATGAAGGTTGGATGTGGCGGTTTAGGGCTGATGCAAAAAGGAGTAGAACTTCTAAAAGGGATGCTTGATTATGAAAAGACCCTTGGAAAAACCAGCATGAAAAAATTATTGATGAAGGGCGGAGATTTGCAGGTACTTCAGTTTAATATGGATGATATGAAAAAGGTAGAGAAAATGGCAAAGAAATATGGCATTCTCTATTCCGTACTTCCAGACATGAATAAATCAGATAATATGTCAGAGATTATATTCCATTCAGAAGCTGTTCCAAGGGCAAATATGATGATACAGAAGTTAAAGTTTGGTAGGATTGCTTCATTTGATGATTATCTGAAAAATGGTAACGAAAAGGATCTATCAAAGCTCCTTGATTTTTTAAAAGGACAGCAACTGGGAAACGATAAAATCCACACCGAGGAGGCTACAAGAGTAGGAATTCTTATGGAAGGGCTGATAGAAAAAGTAGGTCTTTTTGCAATGGAAAAGCAGAGTATCAGTGTGGATGCAATCAAAGAGAATTTCAGTATTAATGGAAGTCAGGCTGAAAATGTAATTAAGCAGCTAGAAACCATTGGAGTCTTAGGGAAAGTAGATGGAAATGGTGAGCATAAAGTAATTATGGATAAAGAAGCATTCCAGAATCGAATCAAGGGTTATCAAAATCTTGCGGAACGTATGAAAGCAGTCTCCGCTTCAAAGAATTTAAGCCTTGCAGATGTGACTATTTCTAAGACCCTTATTGTATCAGAAAATGATCAGGCGGTGAAAACCCGAGTTCCAGGAACATGGGGAGATAAGGCACGCTATGTCTGGTTAAACAAAGAAAATATCATGGACATTCATAATGGAAAGACCTTGTTGACATTTCTTGATAAGGAGAAAGCCTACAAAGTCTATGATGAGGAAAATCGTGTAGTGGAAACGATAAAAGGCGATGCCTTGTATAGTAATCATTATGACAAAGTGGAGGCAACCATTAGAGAAAAATACGAGAAATCTCAGAGTAAGCCAAAGAATGTGACAAAGATTAATACAGAAACGAAAAGAGGTAGGCGCCTATGAAAACGAGTAAGAAGAAACCATCTTTATTTTTTCTTCTCCTTGGTGCAGTACTTGCAGCTTATTTAGGATATCTTATTAACGGAGCATGGGAGGAAGGTATGACATTAAGTGCCTTCCTGCCTGCATTTAATGAGGTATGTGCAAAGCCAATTTCAAATTATTATGAGGCATCCACCATAAAAGCAGTAATGATTGCGATTGGAATCTATGCCATGGCAGTGATTATGTACTACACAAGCCAGAGAAATCTGATGCCCGGCAAAGAATATGGTACAGCACAGTTTGCCAATGTGAAGCAAGTAAATAAAGTACTGGCAGATAAGGATGAGACATTTAATCGAATTTTAAGCCAAAATGTAAGAATGAGCCTGAATACCAGGCAAACAAAATTAAACAACAACGTCTTAATTATAGGAGGATCCGGTGCTGGAAAGACATTTTATGAGGTAAAACCAAATCTCATGCAGATGCCTCGTAATTGTTCTTTCATATGCACCGATCCCTAAGGGCGAAATTCTCAGAAGTTGTGGAGATATGTTAAAGAAGAATGGTTACAATGTAAAAGTCCTCAATCTTCTTGAGATGGATAAGTCAGATTGTTATAATCCATTTGCCTATATTAGAGAAGAAACAGATATAGTTAAGTTAATTACAAACCTGATATCAAATACAACGCCAAAAGGAGCAACACCGAGCGACCCGTTCTGGGAAAGTGCGACTTGTTCATAGGCGGTAAGAAGTCTACGCACAAGCAATAGTTCATGTTGTTTGTGAACTGATAATTTGATAGGTAGAATGATAGGGTAACGCCTTGAAATGCCTACACTTGATGGGCTTGCACTATCTGTAAGGATTTTGTAAGAAGCCCCATGACAAAGGCTGAGAGTAACCGTAATAGCTTGCCAAAAGTTATCGAAAGCAGTCCAGAGGTGGATTGTGTTGCCTATAGGTCGAGTGTCTATAAAATATCTATGGTTAGAATGAGTATCCTGGCAGATACTCTGACGAACTTGCGAATGTACGGGTCTATAAGAAGACTGTATAGAAATGTACAGGTACGTTAATGCGTAGTTAGTGTGGTTTAGTAGAAATTTTCCCTACGAACGACCATTTTGTGTTAAAGGCACAAACAAGCTAACAGGCTCATAGCAAGAACCTAAGGGTATATATGTACAGATAGAATTATCGGAACAAGGAAAGGTACTGGGTTCTATATGGAATAATCTGACGAAGAATAATAAGCAGATGAACCAGTACTGAAAAGTAGTGTTCGAACCAATGAAGCTTTTGTAATGAAAGCAGAGGAATGGACACA
The DNA here is from genome assembly GCF_049890855.1 of Lacrimispora sp. 38-1. NCBI lineage: Bacteria > Bacillati > Bacillota > Clostridia > Lachnospirales > Lachnospiraceae > Lacrimispora > Lacrimispora sp. 38-1. The sequence goes on from NZ_JBANEW010000027.1 coordinate 18,937, forward strand.
AGTCGTTGGTCTAAATGAGCATTATTCAATCGCCATAAGGATTCGAATAAGACCAAAAGGGTCACTTTCAAAAGAAAAGGAGGTGATGCCTTATGCCAAAAGGAAAGAAAAACCTAAGTGTAGACAGCTTGCGCCATGTAGAATACTATGGCATGCAATCTAAGTTTGACAACCTATACCAAAGGAGCAAAGAGGGTGATGATTTTACTGACCTTATGCAACTTATTCTGGGCAAAGATAACATTCTCTTAGCCTACAGGAATATCAAGTCAAACACAGGCAGTTACACAGCTGGAACAGACAATCTGACGATTAACGATATTGGGTGTTTACCACCTGATGCAGTTGTGGAAAGAGTCAGATATTATGTCACAGGTAGTCAACATGGCTACCGTCCAAAACCCGTAAGAAGAAAAGAAATACCAAAGCCGAATGGAAGTTTTAGACCATTGGGAATTCCATGCATTTGGGATAGGCTGATACAGCAATGTATCAAACAAATACTTGAGCCAATCTGTGAAGCAAAATTTAGTAGTAATAGCTATGGATTCAGACCTAATAGGTCAGTAGAACATGCAATATCTAAAACCTACTCATTATTACAAAGGTCACACTTACACTATGTTTTAGAATTTGATATTAAGGGATTCTTCGACAATGTTAATCATAGCAAACTGATTAAGCAGATATGGTCATTAGGTATCAAGGACAAGCAACTTATTTATGTTATAAAGCGAATACTCAAAGCACCAATCCGAATGCCAGATGGCAGTACGATTATTCCAGACAAAGGAACACCACAGGGTGGGATTATTTCTCCGTTATTAGCAAATGTGGTGCTGAATGAATTAGACCATTGGATTGATAGCCAATGGCAGAACAGTCCGATTGTTATGGAATATAGTAAGGAACGGATGATTAGAAATTCATTAGTCTTCGATAGAAGTCATGGCTACACTGTGATGAGAAGAACTGATCTAAAAGAAATGTATATAGTGAGGTATGCTGATGACTTTCGAATATTCTGTAGAAATAGGGAAGACGCTGAAAAGACAATGGTTGCTGTTACGAATTGGATTACAACGAGATTAAAACTTGAAGTATCCCCAGAAAAGACACGAATCGTAAATGTCCGTAAACGGTATTCAGAGTTTTTAGGATTTAAAATAAAGGTGAGGACAAAAGGGAAAAAGTATGTTGTAAATTCCCATATATGTGACAAGAAACAGATAGCAGAAAGAGAAAAACTGGTAGAGCAAGCAAAACGAATTGCAAGACCACGTCAAGGCTATTCTCAGTTAGCAGAGATAACATTATTTGATGAAATGGTACTTGGCATACAGAATTATTACAAGATAGCAACTTGTGTAAGTCTTGATTGCAGAGATATTAACAGAGCAGTCATGACCGTATTAACAAACCGATTGAGCACTGAAAAGGGCTGTCGTTTGAAACGGTCGGGTGGAACAATGGCGGAAAGCGAGAAGGAACGATTCGGAAATTCAAAAATGATACGTTATGTATCGGGTACTGAAAGACCAATCTACCCCATTGCATATGTCAAATATAAAATGGCTATAGGAATTAGTGCCACGGTTAGTTGTTATACGGCAGAGGAAAGAAAGAAGCTACATGAGGACTTAAATATCAATAAATCTATACTGACTAATTTATATCAACAGTCAATGAATGAGCATAGTCTTGAGTATTTAGATAGCAGACAATCAGTGTTTGCTGTACAAAAAGGTAAGTGTGGGATTAGTGGTATTGAGTTTCCAAATGTGGAAGAAGTTGGTTGTTGTTTGAAAGTTTCTGTCATTAATGGTGGAAAAGAACAATACAAAAACATAGCTCTTGTAATGAAGAAGTATTTACCGCTTTTACAATTCAATGATATGCAAGTGATACAGGATTATCTGAAAGTTATCAAGCCAGAAAAGAAACAGTTAGTCAAAATCAATAAGTTAAGAGAATTAAATAATTTGACTGCTATAGGTTAATATTTTCAATTGGAGATTGATTAAATGCGAATGAAAACTAACGATGGAACGCCGGATGCGGTGAAAATCGCATGTCCGGTGTGGAATGGGGGAAAAGGTGGAGATAACTTCAAAACCTTACCTATCATTATAAGCGGAAGGATTGTTCTTGCAGGCGTTGTTTTATTATGTCTGGATGGAAGAAAAACCAACGAAGCGAAACTTTGAAACCTTATTAAAATTGATGGGTGAAGCAGAAGTAACGGAACAGGGAAAACCATCAAGGCTTGATGTGAGAATGAAGTTCCTTGAGGAGAGTTCCCCACTTGGATCAAATCATCCAGCAGTGAAGCAGTACAACAAATGTATGCGTGGTGCAGGTGATACCGTTCGTTCCATTATAATAAGTGCAAACTCAAGACTTGCATTTTTGGAAAATAAGCAGGTGTTAAGGATGCTTTCAAAGGATGAAATGAATCTGGCAGATTTGGGAATCGGAGTCAATGGTGATGGTGAGACGAAAACCGTTCTTTTTTGTGTGATTCCGGATTCGGATAAATCCTATAATTTTATTGTGGGAATGTTGTATACACAGGTTTTTCAAGAGTTATATTATCAGGCGGATTTTAACTGTGGCGGCAGACTTCCGATACACGTTACCTTTATGTTAGATGAGTTTAGTAACGTTGCATTGCCAGATGATTATTGCTCCTTACTATCAACCATGCGAAGCAGGGAAATTAGTTCCGTTATTATTATTCAAAATCTTGCACAGATAAAGGCATTATTTAAGGATACATGGGAGACCATCCCAGGAAACTGTGACACATTAATTTACTTGGGCGGAAACGAACAAAGTACCCATAAGTACATTTCTGAACTACTTGGTAAAGGTACTATTGATAAGAAATCCAGCGGTGAAACGAGGGGAAGACAAGGAAGTTCTTCTAGAAATTATGATGTACTGGGGAGAGAACTATATACAGCTGATGAGGTAAGAAAACTTGATAATAAGAAATTGTTTATTTTTATCAGGGGATTTGATCCTATTTTGGATAATAAGTTTATTCCATTTTCCCATCCTGTATTTGAGCAGACCGCAGATGGAAAAGCAGAGGCATATGTTCACAGAATATCAAAGGATAACAATTTGATTGGACCACCATTTGAGATTTTAACAAAAAGTTCGTTGAAACATTATGAAAAGCTAAAAGAAAAAGGTGGAAATATCTTTATTGATAATCTAACGTATGAAGAATTTATGCTCTTAGGTGATGAAGAATTAGGGAAACGTTTTACAAATCTGGATGAGAAGGAGCAGAAAGAAAAGTTAAATAGTGAACAGTCAAAAGAGTTGGAATTTTCTGATGATGTAGTGCCAAATACAACTGAAAATGCAACATCCTCTGGTGGAGCATCAGTGGCAAGCCGGAAACCATTAAAAGAGGATACGGTCATGAATCGCTTGGTTTACTGGGAATTCTCAGAAGAACAAAAGTTAGAGGGAAAGAGAGCATTGGCGACAAAAATTCCAAAGCAGACAATATTAACCTATTTCTATCCAGAGACCAAATTAGAAGAAATGATTCAAATTCGAGAATCATTTGAAAGAACAAGACATGCTTAAATACTTCTGTGTTCAGAGATAAATCCATGGTGAACAAATAAACAGAAGTAATGTAAATCGGGAGATATCCCGTGGAAATAGAAACTAAAAATAAGCAGAGGTAATGAGTCATGTGTCAGGGACAGATGGTATTCATTCGGAGAGAAGCCGGAGGATATCTGTCTATGACAGATGATTTTCTTCCTCCGGTATCTTGCTCTGCGCCAATAAAATTTAAAGGAGATTACAAATATGCGTAGAAATGAGATTAAGAACGTAACAACTGAAAGTAAAAAAGAAGGTCTTTTTACAAGAGTTAAGAAGAGATTAATTCCGGCTGTATCAGGAGCCGTTATGGCGTGTAGTTTAATGTCTACACAAGTCTTTGCGGCAGATACCAGTGCAGTAACAGCGCCACTTGATAACTTAAAAACACTAGTTATTGCAATTATTGGTGCAGTAGGTGTCATCATCTTAGCAAAGAATGTTATGGAATTTGCACAGGCTTATCAGCAGCAAGACTCTTCCACAATGAACTCTGCATTAAAAGGTATTGTTGCTGGAGTCATGATGGCAGGTATTTCATCCGTATTAACAATCTTAGGATTTTAGAAACCAAGGCAGTATAGCTGCCTAGCAAAACAGAAAGAGGTGAATCACAAGTATGGATATATTTAAACTTGGACAACACATTCTTGACCTGCTTAATATGGTATTTGGTTTCTGGAATAACCAGGTGTCACTAGTATTTGCACTGCTAGGTCAATCCCCTGTCAATTTTAAGGGCGGGGGTCCGTGGGCAGTCATTGAGGGAATCGAGCCTATCTTTGTAGCGGTAGGCTCATCTCTGGTGGTATTGTTCTTTGTTATTGGATTTTGCTCCGAGAGTGTGGATGTTAGAGAAGAGATGAGATTTGAAGTAATTCTTCGTATGCTTATGAGGGTTGGAATTGCAGAATGGTTGGTCGCAAATAATGTTACCATTATGAAAGCATTTTTTACCTCAGTTGGAAATCTAGTGGGACTGCTAACATCAGGAACAGCACCAACTTTATCCATTGATAGTACACAGGCTGACATTATAAAAGATTTAGATTTTGGACCAAGTCTTGTCATGCTGATATTAGCAGCACTTTTGTCTATTATCATTATTATCTGTGGATTTTTCTTGATTTACACAGTGTACTTTCGATTTTTGAAGATATTGATCATTGTGCCAATGGGAGCAATTGCATGTTCTACTCTAAGTGGGAATAGAACAGTCAGTCATACAGCAGTTACTTATTTTAAGTACTTTTTGTCAGTAGTCTTAGAGGCAGTTACGATGGCACTTGCTATTATTATCTGTAATGCATTTGTAAATGCTGGCTTGCCAGAGTTTACAGGAAGTTATGCGGATTGGGCACAGACATTGATATATCTGTGTGAAATGACATTTACCATAGCAATGACAGTTGGCAGTGTAAAGGGAGCTCAAAATCTGACAAGCAGAGCCTTAGGATTGTAGAAAGCGAGGAAAGAATGGATCAGATATTAGAAATGAATACCCAATGGGGAACTACAGAAAAGGTTCAATTGGAAATCAATAATTACAGAAACAATAACGGACTATATATCGGACTCAATACAGTAGGTGAAGAATACCCGGAAAGTTACGGGGATATTACAGTAAATCTTGATGGTAAAGCACCGGATTACTGTGCCTATGTTGATATTAACAATATGCCCGAGCTTGAAAAGTTTATAGAGGAAAATGAATTAGGGGAATTTACAGGGCTGACGAAACGAAGTGGCTTTTGTGAATTCCCTCTTTATATGTTTAATCCAGATAAACTAAGAGAACTCTGTCCAGATGGAATGGAAGGTTATGAAAAAAGTATTGGAACTGATAAGAAATTAGAACAGAAACCACAAATCAGGTAGCTGGAAGAAAGGAGAAAGTAACCGAAAACGAATAAAATTCAAGGAAGAATAATTTCGGTTATTGTGAGAGAAATGGTCATTGAAATCAATAAAGATATTGATAAATATCAGGAATCTGTGGCTATGGGATTAACCGCAAAGCAATTGGTATTCTCTGTAGCTTCAGTAGTATGTGGTGGTGGCATTGTGCTATTGTTATACCGCTACATTGGTCTAACTGGGAGTGCTTATGTTGCAATTCCTGTGGTTGCACCGATTGCTCTTGGAGGCTTTTATTCCTATAACGGAATGAGCTTTTATGATGTAATGCGAAGAAAGTTTCATATGATGTTTTGCAATCGGGCACTTACTTATGCATCCACAGAAGGAGAGCCAGCGATTAAAGCATATGAATTAGAACTAGCTAATACAGCGAAGATCCAGGTAAATAAGCGTAAAGGTAAAAGGAATAATCTTGTAGATGAGAAACAAACTACAAATAAGGCAACCGATAATAAGAAAAAGAATCAGGAGGATTTTGAGATTATGAAGAGAAAAATGAAGGGTATTTTAATCGGAAGTGTAGTTACAATTGTTCTTGCCATTGCAGGAACAATTGCATACAAATGCTTTAAATAGGAATTAGAAAACGTACCAGTAAACATTGTTAGACCTCTTTAGGTCGGAACAATTCAGGCACCAGCCGGGATTGTTTCCGGCTGATGTATATTGCAAAAGGTGATGGAATAATCGCCTGACAGGAAGAGAGGTAAATAGAATGGGCTTATTTAGTAACGGATTTAAGGAGTTTAAGAAAGCAAGTGAACCGCTTTACCGTACTCCAAAATCCATTCAACAGACCATAGAAATCATGGCAGTAGCAGAAAATGGTATATTTGAAGTCACCAAGAATCACTATACCAAGAGTTATCGTTTCTGTGACATAAACTATACAACAACCAATGAGGATGAACAGATTGATATCTTTGAGAGATATTGTAAGTTTATGAATTCATTGGATTGCAACTTTAAGATAACCGTTAACAATAAAAATAAGAACATGGTGGATTTAAGGGAACAGGTGTTGTTACAGTACAAAAAAGATGGCTTTGATCATTTCCGTAAAATCTACAATGACATTATTGAAGATAAGATCCACGAAGGTAGACAGGGAATTGAGCAGGAGAGGTATCTGACACTTACTATTGAACGTAAGAACTTTGAAGAGGCAAAGGCGCAGTTTGCAACGTTGGAAGCAACGCTTCATAAGGCTTTTGGTGAGCTGGGTGCTGGAATCATTCCATTAACAGGCAATGAAAGACTGAAGGTACTATACGATTATTATCACCTTGGAAATGAAGGTCAGTTTGAGTTTGATCTGAAAGAATCAAAAAAGGTTGGTTCTGATTTTGTTAATGACCTTTGTAATGGAATGGTAAAGTATTTTCCAGAACATTTTGAAGATGAGAGTAAGTATTGTAGGGCATTATTTATAAAAAAATATCCAAGCAGCTTGTCGGATCGATTCTTAAATGAGATAACCAGTCTTCCGGTTCATTCTATTACAAGCATTGATGTTGTGCCAATTCCAAAAGATATGACAACAAAGACCTTGCAGAAAAAATATCTTGGAATTGAATCCGACATCATTAAACAGCAGAGAGTTCGTAATAAGAATAATGACTTTTCTACAGAAATTTCTTATGCAAAAAGAACCGAAAAGAAAGAGATTGAAGAAATCATGGATGATGTCCGTGAGAATGATCAGTGTCTATTTTATGTAGCGGTGACTATCATAGTAATGGCTGATTCAAAGAAAGAGCTTGATAGTGTCTGTGAGACAATCCAGACCATTGGAAAAAGAAATTCAGTAACGATTGATGTTCAGTATCTAAAACAGAGAGAAGCATTAAATACTGCATTGCCAATCGGAGTAAGACAGGTTGAAACCATGAGAACCATGCTTACCCAGAGCCTTGCGGTGTTAATGCCTTTTAATGTGCAGGAATTAAATGATACTGGAGGCAATTATTATGGGATTAATCAGGTGTCTAAGAACATTAATGTAGGTAATCGAAAGAAACTGATTAATGGAAATGGATTTATTTTTGGGGTACCGGGTTCCGGCAAATCATTCTTTGCAAAGCAGGAAATGGGAAATGTATTCCTTAATACCGATGATGATATCATATGTGTCGATCCCATGAATGAATACTTTGATATTGCAAAAACATTCCACGGAGCAGTTGTAAATATGTCTACTTACACGGATCATTATGTAAATCCCCTTGATATGGACGTATGGAATCTTGATCTCAATGATACAAGAGGATGGATTAGGGATAAAGGGGAATTTATGCTGGGGCTATGTGAGCAATGTATGGGAGACAGTCTGAATTCCAGACAAAAGTCCATCATTGACCGCTGTATTCGTAAGATGTATATGGACATCGCAAAATCGAAGGAAAAGTATATTCCGATCATGTCAGATTTCTATGATATCTTATTGGAACAGCCGGAATCGGAAGCAAAAGATATTGCCTTGTCATTGGAGTTGTTTGTAAATGGTTCCTTAAATATCTTTAATCACCAGACAAACGTGGATATCGAAAATAGATTTATTGTCTATGGTATCCGTGACTTAGGAGCAGAACTTTCCCCTATTACAATGCTTGTCATGATGGAGAATATTCAAAACCGTATTGTAGAAAATGCCAAGAAAGGAAAAGCGACATGGCTGTACCTGGACGAGTTTCATGTGCTTTTAAATCGAGAGTATTCGGCAAAATATTTACAGCAGTTATGGAAAAAAGTAAGAAAGCAGGGTGGACTTTGTACGGGTATTACACAGAATGTAGTGGATCTTTTACAGAATTATGTGGCAACTACAATGCTTGCAAACTCTGAATTTGTAGCTTTATTAAAACAGGCTAACACAGATAGTTCTAAGCTGGCAGAGGTGATTGGCGTATCAGATGCGCAACTTCGATTTGTAACCAATACTTCAAGTGGTATGGGAATTATTAAGTGTGGTAGCATTGTTATTCCATTTGATAATACCATAAGCAAGGATACGGATTTGTATAAGCTTTATAATACAAACATTCATGAGATAATCGAGAATTCTCGATTATCTCATTTATCCAAACCTTAATATTATCCAAACTTAAAGCTATAGTTTTGAAAAAAATTGATATACGGTTTCAAAGGTTTGGATTTTATTTTCCATGGTATGATTAATCTAAACAACAAAGGAGGTTATCATACCATGGAATTAACAAATTTACGACAACACCATGAAGAACTCATATATCACATGAAGAACTATGGATATTCAATGAGCTGTATCTACATGTATAAACGGCAGATACGTGAAATCTTAGAATTAGACATGGATTCATGGACTTCATACAAGGACATTTATCAATATTTTGAGAGTGTTTCCACAAATCAAAAAGATTTAAAATGGAGACGCTCTGTTATTGGCGGAATCGAATATTTTGATTTAAACCACTTATTTCCGGACAGACGACGGATATGTTCTTTTATTGAACCTAAAGGAGCTTATTACACTCTTAATCCTAAATTTCAGCAACTGATTGATCATTATAAAGCATATGCTGAAAGAGCAGGAAAAACAAAAGAAACCACCATTGATAGCGAAAGTCACTGTGGTGCTACTTTCTTTTATCATTTACAACAACTGGGGTGTTCCAATTTAGAATCAGTAACAGAAAGCGATATATTATCATACTTTCTAGATGAAAGCAGCGCACTGCTACGCTCTGCAGGTTCTTGTAAAAACGTCAAAGCTGTGCTAAAAGCAGGGATTGAAATAAATAAAGCTGCATGTGAAAGAGTTTTATTATTTCTTCCATGTTTAACGGAACATCGAAAAAATATCCAGGTACTTACGGATGAAGAAGTTGAAAAAATAAAACAGCTGCTTAACTCTGAGTGTCTGTCATTGAGGGATAATGCAGTTCTTCAACTTTTGTTATACACAGGTTTAAGGGGCATCGATATCGTCAATTTGAACCTTCAATCCATTGACTGGAGAAGAGACTGCATCCGACTTGTACAATCAAAAACAAAGGCTGAATTGGAACTTCCATTATTGCCGAGTGTAGGAAATGCATTATATGATTATATCCTTACCGAAAGACCTCATTGTGCTTATGATACACTCTTTATATCAGCGGCTGTTCCACATGAGTCATTAAAGGTACAGACCATTCGGTGGATTGTCCATAAGGCATTTGGACTGGCGAAAATTCGTATGAATAAAGGTGACAGAATTGGCACGCATCTGTTCCGGCACAATATAACTTCAAAGTTACTAGAAAACAACACTGCACTGCCTGTTATATCCAATATCCTTGGACATTCTTCGCCCAGATCAGTGGAACCATATCTGCATACAGACTTTTTCCACCTAAAACAATGTGCCCTAAGTATAGAAGAATTTCCTATACGTCAGGAGGTGTTCGCCATTGACTAAGTTTATATCCAACCTGGCACCATTAATGGAACAATTTGAAAAATACAGACAGGCTTCTCAAAAATTAAATAATAATTCTCGGGCAAAAATGCGTGCTTTTGACCATTACTGCCAGGAACATTTTCCGGAAGCAGACCATTTAACACAGGAGATGGCTGATAATTATTTCATAAAGAAGCCATCTGAAACCATTAACTCATGCAGGGAACGTTGTTCCATCATTTCTGAATTTATTAAATATCTACAAAACAGAAATATGACTGAAATCAATGTTCCTGAAAGACCTAAAAAGCAAAGAAGGACTTATGTTCCTCATGCCTTTACACATGCAGAATTAACAGATTTCTTCATAGCCTGTGACAATGTAAGCTATAAATCCGGACGAATGGATTTAAAAATTCGTTGCATTACTGCACCTGTTATCTTCCGACTTGTTTACAGTACAGGTATAAGAAATGTTGAAGCATTATCCTTAAAACGCGACAATGTTAATCTTACCAGTGGAGCTATCAGCATAGTAGATACAAAAGGTTATAACGAGCACTACGTGGTGATGCATGATTCCATACTTGAATTGATGCAAGCGTATGATCAGAAGATGGAGCAGTTCCTGCCCAACAGAGAATATTTTTTCTCATCTAAAAATAAGCATCGTTTTAACAGCAGCTGGTTAACTGATAATTTTCGTATCATATGGGATTCGGTAAATAGTTCCCCTGCCACAGCATATGACCTGCGTCATAACTATGCTATTGTAAATATCAATAAATGGACCGATGAAGGTTTTGGGTTTTATGATAAAATCGCATATTTAAGTAAGAGTATGGGACATGTTACTTTAGAAAGCACGAAGTACTATTATTCCATTGTTCCTAATCTTAGTAGCATTATAGAAAAACAATCAAATGACTCTTTTGATTGGATTGTTCCGGAGGTAGATGCAGATGAAAAAATCAACTAATGAGGGCGTGTGCTTAGCTCGTCATATATCATTTTTTGTGAACGATTATGTGTCATCTTTTTTGACCGAGAGCGAGCATACAATCAGAGCTCATAAATATACCCTTACCCTTTATATTACGTATTTGTATACGATAAAAGGGGTAACTATCAACAAGTTAAATGCAAGCTGTTTCAACAGATCCAACATAGAAGATTGGATTCTCTGGCTGAAAAATGAACGTAATTGTTGTTCTGAAACTTGCAATAATCGCCTTGCATGTTTACGGGTGTTTCTGAAATACCTTGGAAGTAAAGAGATTGATTATCTTTACCTATACCATGAAGCAACACTGATTCCACGATTAAAGGAACCAAAAACCAAAGTAAAAGGTATGAGCAAAAATGCTGTTAAAGCATTGATGTCTGTGCCTGATGCTACAGATAAAACAGGCAGAAGAGACCTTGCTCTTATTGTTCTGCTATATGCAACTGCATGTAGAATTGATGAGATTTTATCTCTTAAAAACAAGCAGATACACCTAAATATGGAAAAGCCATATATTACAATCATCGGTAAAGGGTCTAAAATCAGAACAATAGGACTTTTACCAAAAGCAGTTTCACATCTTCAAAAATATATGACAGAATTTCATGGTAACAATCCAGACCCCGAAGCCTATGTTTTCTATTCCAGAAATACAGGGATTTATGGTAAACTTACACAACCTGCTGTTGGGAAGATGCTGAAAAAACATGCTGTATGTGCACATGAAATATGCGATGAGGTTCCCATTAATCTTCATGCTCATCAGATACGACATGCCAAAGCATCACATTGGATTGAAGATGGTATGAACATAGTTCAAATCTCGCTCTTATTAGGACACGAACATCTTCAGACCACAATGGTTTACTTAGATATCACAAATGACGAGAAGGCGGCTGCATTAGCCACATTAGATGATGAAACAAGTCAAAAGGTTACACCAAAATGGAAAAATGCAGATGCTTCTCTTCTCAATCTGTGTGGATTAAGTTAACTATTGTGGTATATAAAATCCAAACCTTTTTTGCTAAAATTCAGTGTATTGAATAGTAATACTAAAAGGTTTGGATTTTATTTTAGTTTGGATAAATGAGAAGATTGCAGAGCAGAAAGCAAAGGAGCAAAGGGAGAAAGAAGTAGCTGATTAGGTCACAAAATGGTATAATAAATGTCATCAGGTGCTGTAGCATCTGGTGACAGAATTTGAATTGTCGTTTTGGCAAGGAGGGAGAGTTGTTATGAGCAGACCATTAACGGAACAGAAAGTATTAAGGAAATTAGATATTGAGGATTTTCGACATCTTACAAAAGATAAAGTTATTACTATGGCATCAATGCTAGATAAGATGGACCCGGAGGTGGCTAAAAAAGCGTTAGAACAATTTCCTGAATTTTCAAATACGGCAAAGGAAATGTTGGTTGGGTATAAAGATACATTGGATAAAGGGTTAGATTCAAATAAGGAAAGTGTTCAATCGTATTATGATTCATGTAGATCTATTATTGAAGTTTTACAAAAGCAACTTGATAGTGAAAGTCTTTTGTTTGAAGAAAAAAAGTATATCATTGATAAGATGCTTGAAATCTCAAGGATGATGGGTGAAAAGGACTCAGAGAATAAGAAGTTTATTGCAACAATGGCGATAGTTGGTGCGGCAGCTGTAGGTATTGTCACTGCTATGCTTGCGTCATCGCTAGGTGGAAATACAAAGATTGAGACAAATGATACTGATGAATTGTGATAATACATTTAAATAGATTCTAAGTGAAACATGGAAGTATATTGGTTGAATTTGTAAGGACAATAAAAAAAGGAATAATTTATGATTTAGGAGATTAATTGATGATATCAAAAGACAACTACGAATATACTTATGCTATGAAATTTACGACGGATGGATATTTGGGTGTGGTTGCAGCGAGCGATGATATAAATTTTGGTATTCCTAATAATTCATTAGAATATAACGAGAAGAAACCTAATAACAAATGGAAATACAATACGTCTGGAATTATTATTCATCGCTTGGGAAAGGTTTGGGACGAGAACTTTGTGTTAGTTTTTCCTCTTCCTAATATTGGTGATGGAGAACGAAGTGATATAGAATGCGGTGTTGGAAATTATTTAATCTCTAAAGGAGTTCCTATATTAAATTATTATTCGCATATGTTTTGATTAGAACTGTTTGGCAATTTTTATGCTCAAAATTATAACAAGTTTGAGCGTTGATATAAGAATTTTAAAATTGAGCATTCAAGCCAAAAACTTGCATGCTCTTATTTTTTTGTCAGAAAGAAGGTGAGAAATTGAAAATCAAAAAAGTTGATGATAAGCCAATGACAATCCACACCAAAGCGGATGTGAAACTTCATATTCATCAGAATAAAGAAGTCAGTATTAAAGGACAGAATGTATATACCGTAAATCGCTCCCCTAAGATAAAATCTGCTCAGGTAACCGATTCTCCTGAAAAGAAATCTGGGAAACCACAGTATAGAAAAAGTACTATTCATCAGGGTAATAAGAAACACAATAGCGTGGTAGATAATTATCGAAGAAATTTAAGGGAATCAAAGAAATCTATTAAGGTAAGGAATTTTTCTATTAAGTTTGCAGGTGTTGTAGGTTCAAGAGCAGCAATAAAGCAAATGGAAGGCGGAGAAGAAATTCAGCAAGCGTCCATGATTGCATATGAAATAGGTAGGCCTATTACAGGTACTGCGTCAAAAGGAGCAGAATTATTTCGTCAAAAAACTCTGGAAGAAAAGAAACGAAAGATTAAAAAAGTTGAGTCTGGAAGAAAACTTACATCAAGGCGGATTAAGAAAACTGCAACGAGTGTTGCAGGGAAAACGGCGAAGGAATCAGGCAAGGCTCTTTCAAAAAAGGCTGCAAAGGAATCTGTCAAAAAGGCGGTAAAGGTCACAGCAGGTGTTGCAGCTGGAACAGCAACAACAGGTGTGGCAGGTCCAGTGGCAGGTATTGTGGCGGGTAAGGCAGTTGGTTGGAAGATGGACAAGAATGAATTAAAGAGAACCAATAGAAATCGTAAAATTATTTTCTTTATGGATAAGATGAAGTCCCAGGAAGATCAAACGGACAGTATTGGTAAGATGGTAAAAGATTTAATATTACAAAGAGCCGGTTTGGTTGTGAAGAAGATTGTAGCGGTCGTACTTCCAGCCTTACTGACTCTCTTTTTATTAATGGCAATTGTATGTCTGCCAGTAATTCTTGTGGTAGCTGTTATATACAATTCTCCATTTGCTATCTTCTTGCCACCACTTAGTGATGGGGATACGGTTATGAGCGTAACAAGTCAGTATGTTGCAGAGTTTAATCAGGAAACAAACACTCTTGCAAATAATCATACTGGATATGATGAGGGGAAAATTGTCTATGTAGATTATGAGGGTTCTTATGCTGTGCCAAGTAATTATTATGATGTTATGTGCGTTTATATGGTGAAGTATGGAGTTGGTGATACCGCCACAGTCATGAATGGTCTCTCAAAACAAAGGTTGAAAGATGTTTTTGACGATATGAGTTTCTATACAACAACGACAGAAACGGAAACTATCGAAAATGAAGATGGGACAACTACTACAAAGACAATTCTAAATGTAAATGTCACGTTGAAAACTTTCAGACAGATGGAAACAGAGTATGACTTTTCGGACGATGAAATAGAGATGCTTGAAAATATGATGAATCCGGAAAATCTGGCACTGATTGGCTATACTGGTGGCTCTGGCGGCGGAGGTAGTGGCGGTGGAAATGCAGTATCAACACTTTCACAGACAGAAATTAATACAATTATCAGTGGTATTACAGATGCAAGTGCCAGGCAAACCTGCTCATTTGCTTTATCCAAAGTGGGTTATCCATATAGTCAGGCTTATAGAGACTCTGGTAATTATTATGATTGCAGTTCCCTTGCTTATTATTCATGGAAGGCAGCAGGAGTAGATATCAGTTATGGTGGAGCAACAACAGCCGCAGCAGAAGGACAGGGACTGGATGAGACTGGAAATACTATCTCTTTTGATGAAATTCAGCCAGGAGATTTAATATTTTATAGCTACACGAATAATGGACGTTATAAAAATATCAGTCATGTTGCTATTTATGTAGGGAATGGAAAGGCAGTTGAAGCACTCAATGAATCAGTTGGGGTTATTTATAGAGATGTAAGTACAGGAAGTATTGTCATGGTTGCAAGACCTTAAGAAAAGAATAAGTTTAAAGAATTGGGACAAAGCCACAGTGCTTTGTCCTATTTTCGTGAAAGGAGTTTTAATGAAGCTATATGAAATGATTTTAGTAACAGAAAATTATAAGGGAACAGAGATTAATGTATTAGTGACATTTGAGGATTACAAGAAAAATGTATTATCTGAAATGTCAAAAAACAGGGATGAATCCATGCAGGCAATTTTGGATTTATGCGAAAGCTGGAGAGATAAAGACCATTGGTCAGAGATTTTCTTTGCATCGAATAAATCCATTTCAGCCAGATATTGTAGTGGGGAAGAACAATTAAGGGGATTTTTGATGGGGTATTTCAACAGTACTGATCAGGAATGGAGATTTGATGAAGATAAATGCAGTAGTGAATGTCTTGAAAAGCTGTCAGGGTTAGGAATTAAATCAAATGGAAAAGATGCAGGAATTCAGTACAAATATGAAACAGTAGAAAAGACCTTTTCACAAGGAGAAATCCTTCACAACTTTAATGGGAGTGACTACCGAGTTTTAGAACGCATGTCTGCAAGAAATCTGATGTTACTCAATGAACGAAGTGGTGATTTTGTTGTAGCTATCGGAGTGTCGTTTTTTGTAAGAATTCCAAAATTGGAAGCTCCAATAGATAACAATCAGCAATATGGGATTGAGTGGAGTAGCGGTATATATCTGGGAAAAACACCATCATATATTGATTTTCAGGCAATTCGCGAGAAGTATGGTGAGCCTAAGAAGATAGAAAGCCTTGAAGAATGTAGGCAGGAGATCAAAAGCAAATTTCATCTGTATCGCAAGATAATGGAGAGTCCATTACTAGATACAAATATGAAAGAAGTGGCTCAGAACACATTATATGAAGAGTTTTCAACAGGAAGGGAAGATACCTTTTACAGTAATCTTTCTGATGGAAAGTATGACTTTGGATTTCAGAGTAGTCAGGAACCCAAAAAGGATAAGGTGAGATAAATGGCAGAGCAGGAATTTCATATTGAAATCAAAGAATTGTTATCCCGGGTGGAAACAGTGAAAGCAGAAACTCTTTCCGAAGCGATTGAAATAGTTATGGATCGTTATTATGCACAAGAAATAGTACTTGATGCAGAAGATTTTAAAGGTATTGATTTTGAACTAGAACCAGATACACAGATAAAAGAAAAAATAAGATAAAGGTGGAAGATGATATGAAGAAAATAGACGAAGTAATGGAAAAAGAGAAGATTGTGGTAACTACAGAGGCGGACTGGATGCTTGTTTTTGAAGAACTTAAAAGTCAGTGGGGCAAACGCGGGAGACTTGCTCAGAGTATTTTGCTTACCAATGATGATTTTATGCATCTTCAATATAGAATTGGAATGAAAATCAACAGAGAAAAAGTAGTCTTAGATGATGAGAATAGTGAGTTTTCTGTATATATTGCAGCTATGAAATATATTGCATTATCAGAAAAGATGTTGGAAAACTTGATGAGAGCAAAGAATTATTTTACAAAGATGGTAGGAACACTAAATCCAATCAATGTTGTGGAAGTATATTTTGATGAAGATGAATATAAAGAATATTGTGAATTAATGAATGTAGAAGGGAACTTCTTGGGTAGGAAGAATATTTAATTTGAGGAGGAAGAGGTATGAGCGTAGATTATCAGGTAAGAAAGCTCTATGACGAGATGATAAAGGATATCACCACTAATGGAGCAAAATGGCGTGATGTATGTAGATTATCAGGTCAGCTTTATCGTTACGAATTTGATAATATCCTCATGGTATATGCCCAACGACCACATGCTACTTTAGTAGCGGATTATGATACCTGGAAAAAGGTTGACCGATATGTTAAACGTGGAAGTAAGGGCATAGCCATCTTCCCTTCAAGAGCGTTAAAACCACAGATGAGATATGTCTTTGATACAGCAGATACAGGTGGAAAGGCAGTGAATCTAACCTGGAGTCTGGAAGGCGAAAATCTCAAGAGATATGTGGATATGCTTGTAACAGAAGGGCAGATAGAAAGGTACAGTGATGACAGTCGTAAAACGATAAAAAAATTATTTCAGGACTTCCTATCTTCTGAAATCAGCGGTATAATAAAAGAGGAATTCGAAGAAAGAATTACCGAACTTTCGCAATTAACAGATATGACTAGAAAAAGTAATAGCGAAAGTACAATTACGCAGCTATCAGGTAGTGTGATTAAGGAAGAGAATAATACGCAAGAGCTTACAGCAGTAGCATTTTTGGAAAAAAGTATTATGTATGCTGTAGGAACAAGATGTGGACTTGACTTATCCAGCGAAGAACAGGATTTTAGTCAGATAGTAAAGTATTCCGATGAGGAAGTTGTTTACCGCCTTGGTTCTCTTGTTAGCGATGTCTCCTGTAGCGTTCTTAGAGAAGTAAACCATAACTTTAAACGCACGGAAAACGAGAGGGTGTTGCAGGCAACACCTGTGCAGAAATCAGGGATTTCTGCGGAAAGGAGACACGATGAATCAAACATTGACTTACAAGGAAGTAGAGGGGCTATTAATTCCCAATATCACAGTACCACAGAATCAGGAAGTGAACCTAACAAATTTGGGGAAATACGGAATTATGGCAATGAGTTATCTGAAAGAGAACGAAAAGAGCCGATACAACTCACTTTACCGCTTTGGCAAACTGGCAGAGAAGATGATGGAAGTAGAAGAGGAAGCCAATCAGCTACTAGATCAGTTGATGGAGCGTTATCTGAGCAAACACAAACCGCAGGATCTGAATTCAACCATGGAAATGTGGAAGATAAGGGAACAAGCGAAGATGGAGGCGGAAGAAATCGTGCTTCAACAGATAGTCTACAAATTCCATTAGAAAATAAATCTGATGATGAAGAATTATATAATGAACTGGATGAAATCAATTCACTCGGTAAGCAGAAGGAAGCCAATTATCAACAGGCTTCCTTTTTTTCTGGAAATTCTGAAAAAGAAAACTTCCCTGGCAGATACACGTATATGGCATCAAAGAAAGAACTTGTTGTTCCACATGATTATATTGTTGATGTCTTAAAAAGAGGTACAGGATTTGAAGGTGGAAAACGTCGGGTCTATGATATTTACCAAAATATTTTGGAACCATCGGAACGTGCCAAGAGAATTAAGAAAGAATATGGTCTTGGTGGAGCGGGCTGGCCATTGGAAGGATATGGTCTGCATGGATATGATTCCTTTAAGTCACAGGGATTAAGGTTTCAATGGAGAGATGAAGAAGGGGAAAAGGAAGGCTATGTCAGCTGGACGGCAATTGAATCAGAAATAAGCGTATTAATTATGACTGGTGAATATGAGACAGAAAGAGTCAGACTGGATGAAATGTATATGGACGGTGACCGGGAAGATATGTTTACCTCTTCGGTTACAGCAATAGATGAAGAAATCCTAGATGATTTTGCAATTCCTGATGAAATAGAGGCATTTGAAGAATATCGGGAGATGACAGATGAGGAATTAGCAGAAGAAGACAGAAGAGTAACGATGGCAGAATATGGTGCTGAAATGGAATCGGAGAACACAGCATATGAAAAACTTAATTTTGCAGGGGATGTTATTGATTCAGATGGGAATGTAATCGTTTCAGAAAAATCAGAGTTTCCAGATAGTCTGAAACAGATAGAAGAAATGGATAATGATCTTCGTGATGCTATAGAAATCTATGTAACAGAGTGTTCATCGATGAAGCCATTTCAACCATTTGTAAAGAAAATATATGAAAGTAACTTACTGCCATCAGATAAAATTAGTTTTCTTATTCGTACTGTAAATCATATCGGAAGTGAACATTCTAAGGCATATGCAAATAACAAATATGGTTTAATCGAATACGACCAGAGTCAGTTGGGTGTAACTATTAATTTTAAGGATACATTTGGAGAACGTAGAAAAGCGGATGTTACATTTGAACAAATATATGAAGTCTGTACTTATCTAATTAAAGCAAGTACTTTCGTAGAACAAGATAGAGTAGATAAATTTGAGCAGATGTTAAAAGAGACTCCATATGATAAGAAAAATCCATTATATCAGGATTTTGAAAGAAGAGTGGAAGCATCAACACCAAAGAATGAAAAGAAGCAGAACTTTCATTACAATTTATGGGATCTTCCAAAGGGTGGAGCAAAGACCAGATATAAATGGAATATAGAAGCTATCATATTACTAAAGAAGATAGAAGATGAAGGTAGACTTGCAACAGCACAGGAACAGAAAACTTTATCAAATTATGTTGGGTGGGGTGGGATTTCAGAGGTTTTTGACTCTTCAAATGATGCTTGGAAAAATGAATTTGTTGTGTTAAAAGAATTGTTGAGTGAAGATGAATATGAGGCGGCAAGAGCAACGGTTAATACTGCATTTTATACTTCTCCTGAAATCGCAAGTTGTATGAATCAGGCATTAGTTCAATTCGGTTTTCGTAAAGGAAATGTATTAGAGCCAAGTATGGGTATAGGAAACTTTTTTGGAAGTGTTCCCACACCACTGCAAGGCTGTAATTATTATGGTGTGGAAGTGGATAGTATTTCAGGAAGAATTGCAAAGCAGCTTTATCAGAATGCCAATATTTCAATTACAGGTTTTGAGAAGACAACATATCCAGATAATTTCTTTGATGTAGCAATCGGAAATGTTCCTTTTGGAGATTATAAGTTATTTGACCCTAAGTATAATAAGCATAACTTCCGTATCCATGATTACTTTCTTGCAAAAGCAATTGATCAGGTAAGACCGGGTGGAATGGTAGCGTTTATCACAACAAAAGGAACTCTGGATAAGAGTAATCCATCAGTTCGAAAATATCTGGCAGAACGAGCAGAATTGATTGGTGCCATCAGACTTCCAAACACGGCTTTTAAGGACAATGCAGGTACAGAAGTAACCAGTGACATTCTATTTTTACAAAAGCGAGAGAGAAAGATGGATATTGAACCAGACTGGGTGCATCTTGGCTATACAGAAGATGGGATTGCAGTCAATTCCTATTTTATAGAGCATCCAGAAATGATGTTAGGGCATATGGAATATGATTCCGGAAGATTTGGTGATAGCAGTCACTATACAGTCTGTGTAAATCGTGATGAGAACTTTCATATTTATGATGAATTGAACAAAGTTATACGGAAAATGTCAGCGCAGATGAATGATTTTGAGAGATTAGTAGAAGAATCAGAACAAAGTGTAGATATTATTCCAGCAGATCCAGATGTCAGAAACTTCACCTATACCTTCTTTGAGAATAAGCTTTATTACCGTGAAAATTCTCAGATGTATCGAAGGGAGGTGTCAGAGACTGTGGAAGAAAAAATCCGCATGATGAATGAAATTAGAATCGTGACCAGAAAACTGATTGAAATACAGACGGAAGGATGTAGTGAAGAGGAGCTTGTAAGTCAGCAAAGACTTTTGAATCAGGTATATGATTCTTATGTTGAAAAGCATAGTTATATTACAGGGCAAGGAAGTAGCAAGGCATTTCGTGATGATGCAGATTATCCATTATTGTGCTCTCTTGAAGTCATAGATGAAGATGGAAATGTAAAAAAGGCAGATATGTTTTATAAGCAGACAATCAAAGCGAAAATTCATATTGAACGGGTGGAAACAGCTGTAGAGGCACTAAATGTATCGGTGAATGAGTATGGCGGGGTAAACATTGCATATATGCTCAGTATCTATCATCCTAATCTTGAATATGTAATGGAGCAATTACCAGAAGGCAGTACCTTATCAGCCGATGCTAAATCAGAATTAGAACGAGGAATTATGATAGAAGAACTTTCTGGACTTATCTATCTGAATCCTATCAGCTTCAATGAGAATAATCCCAATGTTGGATGGGAAACCGCAGATGAATATCTATCAGGAAATGTACGTGATAAGCTTAGAACAGCAAAAGCTATGGCAGTTGAATATCCTGAACTTTTTCAGATAAATGTAAAGGCATTAGAGCAGGTTCAGCCTGTAGACCTTGATGCATCAGAAATTGATGTGCGTATAGGTATTACATGGATTGAGCCCAATGATTATGAGCAGTTTATTTATGAACTACTTAATACTCCAAGAAGAGCGAGGGCAGTACGAAGTCAGTATTATAATTCAGGCATTCAGCTTAATTTAAACAAAGTAAGTATGGAATGGTTTATTGAAAATAAATCAATGGATAAGCATTCGATCGCTGCGACCAAAACATTTGGTACCAGCCGAGAGGATGCTTATTCTATTTTTGAGGATACCTTAAATCTAAAGACCGTAACTATTAAAGACAGAGTAGATGATGGAGATGGAAAGTACCATTATGTTGTAAATAAAAATGAGACTATGCTTGCCAGAGAAAAGCAAAATCAGATTAAGGAAGTCTTTAAGGGATGGCTGTTTAAAGACCCTGAGCGCAGAGCGAAATATGTAAATTATTATAACGAGACATTTAACAATAGCAGACTACGTGAATATGATGGTTCACATTTGCAGTTTCCAGGGATGAATCCAGAAATTGAACTTAAACCACATCAGAAAAATGCAGTAGCAAGAATCTTGATGGGAGGAAATACCCTCTTAGCTCATTGTGTTGGTGCTGGAAAGTCATTTGAAATGATGGCTGCATGTATGGAACAGAAGCGTTTAGGTCTTTCAAATAAAACAGTTATGATAGTTCCCAAAGCACTAATTGGACAGACAGCAAGTGAATTTCTAAGACTTTATCCGTCAGCAAATATCCTTGTTGCCACAGAGAGAGACTTTGAAAAGAGCAGGAGGAAACAGTTCATTTCAAGAATTGCTACCGGGGATTATGACAGTATTATTATGTCCCATTCACAGTTTGAAAAGATTCCTATTTCACCTGAGAGAAAAGAACGCATGCTAAATCAGAAGATAGATGAATTATCTTCTGCGATTGATGAATTGAAGCAGAGAAATGGTGAAAGATGGACTGTAAAACAGATGGAAGGTCAGAAGAAAAAGCTAGAGGAACAGATAAAGTCTTTGGCAGATGAAAGCAGAAAAGATGATCTTATCAATTTTGAAGAGCTTGGAATTGACTCTCTGATGGTCGACGAAGCACATCTTTTTAAAAATCTTGCCATATTTTCAAAGATGAATAATGTATCAGGTATTAACAGTTCTGGGGCGAAAAAATCAACGGATATGCAATTAAAGTGTCAGTATATCAATGAGTTAAATGGTGGAAGGGGTATTGTATTTGCAACAGGAACACCGATCAGTAATACTATGGGGGAAATGTATGTTATGCAACAATATCTGCAAAAGGATACGTTGGAGCAGATGGGTATCTATCATTTTGATTCATGGGCAACCAACTTTGGTGAAGTGACTACAGCATTGGAACTTACGGTTGAAGGTAGTGGATTCCGTTTTAAAAGTAGATTTAATAAATTCACCAATCTTCCAGAGCTACTTAATATTTTTAGGGAATGTGCTGATGTGCAGACAGCTGATATGCTAGATCTGAACGTGCCAACACTTAGAGATAATAAATATATTATTGTCGAGAGTGAGCCGGACTGGTATGTAAAGCAGGTAATGGAAGACTTTGTTGTAAGAGCAGAGCATATTCGTAATGGCGGTATCGATCCTAGTATTGATAATTTCCTAAAGATTACTCATGAAGCCAGATTACTTGGTACCGATGCAAGACTATTAGAGGCAGATGCACCGAATAATCCTGTTGGAAAGCTGAATAAAGTAGTAGAAAATATCATGTACGAGTATCAAAAAGCAATGGGTGAGGGTAAAATCGGCTGTCAGCTGGTCTTTTCGGATATTGGAACGCCCAAGTCAGCATGGTCAATGGAAGGAAATAGTGGAGAATTTGATATTTATAATTATATAAAAACAGAACTGGTAAAAAGAGGCATTCCGGCTGATGAAGTCGCATTTATCCATGATGCAAAGTCAGATGTACAAAGAGATATTTTATTTAAAGCTATGAGAACAGGTAAAAAGAAAATTCTCATTGGTTCTACAGATAAGTGTGGTACAGGTGTAAATGTCCAGACGCACCTTGTGGCTATGCATCATATAGACTGCCCCTGGAAGCCTTCTAGCATCGAACAAAGAGAAGGCAGAGGGATCAGACAGGGAAATGAAAATGCAGAAGTTGCAGTGTATCGATATGTAACAAAAGGAACCTTCGACGCATACTCATGGTCACTTGTGGAAAATAAACAGCGTTTTATCAGCCAGGTAATGACCAGTAAATCGGTTTCTCGTACTTGCGAAGATATTGATGAAGCCACACTTTCCTATGCAGAAATTAAGGCAGTTGCTACGGGTAATCCTTTAATTCGTGAAAAAATGGAACTGGATAATGATGTTCAACGCTTAAAATTGTTGAAGTCTTCTTATGATGGACAAAGATACTCTTTACAAGATAATTATATGGTTCGTTTTCCAAAATTGATTAAGGCAGCAGAAGAAAAACTTGCCTGTGTTCGAGAAGATATCAAAGTGAGGGATAAAGAACTTATCACTAGTCCGGAATTTGCTATAAAAGTAGGAATTGCTACATTTACAGAAAGAGTAGATGGTGGTACAGCCATGTTAGAAGCAATCAGTAAATGCAAAACTGGTGACATCTATCCAATTGGTTGGTATCATGGTTTTGAATTGTTAGCTGAAAAGAACTTTATGGGAACAAACTATATGGTGCTTCGTGGCAAAACAGAGTATAAAGCAGAACTTTCAACCAGTCCAGTTGGAAACATGGTAAAACTTGAAAATACTTTTAACAGCCTTCAAGAGAATGAAGATTTTCTTTTAAAGAAGATTGACCAATACCAGCGAGATATGGAATCATCTAAATCTGAGTATGAAAAGCCATTCCAGTATGAGCAAGAATTAAAGGAAAAGATCATAAGACAGTATGAATTAAATGCAAGGCTTGATCTTGAAAATGGAAAAGTAGAAGATGTGGATCTAAATGTCACAGAAGTGAGCAAAGTTGAACTGTCAGAAAGCAATGTAGCTGAAAGAAGAGACAGGTATCATACAGATTTTGATGGTAAAAGTAGATAAATCTAGAAAATAAATATATTAGCAAATAGCGCTATTGGATTGGATATCAGGGATTGTCATTATGGCAGTCCCTTTTTAATGCCATGGTTTTCAAAAAGAAATAAATTACGGAGCATGACCAGAACATGCAGAAAGAGGGATTTTATGAAGTATTCAATTAAAGTAAATGATGTTAAGAGAAACGAAGGTAGCTTAAAAGGTTTTGCAACAGTTACATTCGGAGAGAGTTTTAAAGTAACCAATATTGCAATTCTCCAGTCTGGAGATGGAAGAATGTTCGTATCAATGCCAAGATACAAAACCAATCAGCAGAATGAAGAGGGACACGATATTTATAAGGATATCTGCAATCCGATTACTAAGGAATTCAGAGAAGTATTGTATGCTGACATTCTAGAAGCATTTGAAAAGAGAGATGAGAAAGATTTTGTGAGTCGTGAGAAGTCTGTAGACATACCGGAAGTTACAGTATCGGTTACTCCATATGAAAGAGAAGGGAGTAGCATGAAAGCCTTGGCACGAGTTGTGTTGGATGATTGTTTTATGATTAATAATGTCACGGTTTTAGAAGGTAGAAATGGAAATAACTTTGTTGCAATGCCTGGGTATAAGACAAACCAGAAGGATGAGCAAGGGAAGGATATTTTTCGTGATATATGCTTTCCTGTTACAGCAGAGTTTCGTACCACGATATTTAATGCAGTACTTGCTGATTACGAAATGAAAATGAAAGAGCAAGCAGATCATAGTATTGAAGATACAAGTGGAAAAGAACAGGTGGCAGTTTCACAGAATGTTACTGCTAAAGAAACACCTTTTCGTTAATCGGTCTTGATAAAATAGCGGAGTGTAAGCTCCGCTAAGCAAAGAAATGGAGGAGTAAATGATGGAGAATAAAACCAATACAATGACACAAGACGAGATTATTCTTGAATTAATTAAGCTGTTAAAACAGAATAATATGCCCAAAGAAGCAAATCATACATTTGAGCTTTGTACGTATGTAGATAGTCTGGAAAGAAAGCTGGATTTTATGACAGAAGAATTGACGAATGTGAAGCAGCAACTGAAAGATATGCAGGAAGATACAGTACTAAATAATCTGAAAACTCAGCTTCAGGCGCCAGCAGAACGATTACAACAAGGCTGTAATACGATAAAAGAGCAGTTATTTGTTGTTAAGGATAATATGAAATCAAAAGCTTCAGATATTGTAGTGGAAGCAAAGAAGAAAGGTAAAGCGGCACTCAATAAGATATCGGATCTATTTGATTTAAAGGATAAGCTAATGGGTATCCGTGAACATTTGAAGGAATCACAAAAGGAGGTTTCAGCGACAATTGCAAAGATTGATGCTTTTGGGACTGGAATGAGTGAAGCAAATCAAAAAATTGCTAACACATTTCGTACATTTGCTGATAAGGAAGTAGTTGATTATTCTCAGTCAGAGAACAAATTTCCAAAAACTGAGATGGTAAAGAAACCTTGGCTTGCAAAGAAAAGGATACTGGAAGCGATGGAATTTAGATTGGATGCAGCGATAGATAAGGTGGAGAATTTGGCTAGGGAAGTGGAAATTAATCGCATGATGAAGACTTTTGATTCATTGATGGAGAATGCTCATAATGAGCAGGTTGGTGTTATGGTTGCGGAATCAGAGTATCAGTATGGAGCGGATGCTTTTGAGGCATATGAGAAGGTAAAGGTTGCACCTGAAACTATTTCAGAGAAAAAATTTTCTGAACTAAAGAAGGATGGTAAATCCAGATAGGAGGAGCCAATATCAGATAAGAAAGAGATATAGAGTGGCGAGGATAAATATTTCTGGTCGTATTTTCTGAATTTTATAAGAGAATTGGAATATCTCACCTGATACTTTTATACATTAGAAAAGGATACTTTGATTGCAAAACAGAGTATCCTTTTTGACTTATTGTACCTTTCCATCTATGAGATAATCATAGGTTACATTGAAAACCTGGCAGAGTGCTCGAAGTTCAATATCGGTTACATATCTTTTGTTTGTTTCTATTCTGGTAATCACATTTTTATCCATATCAAACCCTGCAAGTTGAAGTTTGTGGGCTAAATCACGTTGAGAAAGATTATGCTGTTTTCTTAACTCAATTAGACGTTGACTGATAAGATTTTTTTCACCAGAGCTGGTTTTTGGTTTGGGCATAAATACCCTCCCTTCTTTATTTGTCGAATATTGTCAGATGATTTGTCTCACTTTTTGCACCATTTCTATTGATTTTACTCTGAAATTATACTAAAATCGGTTGTAAAAGTGAGACAAACAAAATGATTAAATACATATCGACCAGTTATTTATAAGAGTGAGTGAAAATGTAATGTAGATTCGAGCAAAAATATTGGCTACGGAATATAAAACAATAACTCATAATAAAATAAGCGACTAACAAGAAGAAAGGTGAAGAGGACAATGTCAGAGAAGATAAGTGAAGAAGAGAAGAAAGAGTATATTGAATATATGCTTCAGAACGATACAATTGAAGAGGCTTTGAAAAATTGGAAACGAAATCAGAACAGTGAAGAGTTAGGCAAAATGCTTGAAACCATAGCTGCTAAATCAGAGGAATGTGCAGGGCTAATTCTTTCAGTAAAAAGCGATTCTATACCGACAGGAGCGGATAATATTGTATTTTTTTCAGGTGTAGAGAGAGGGGATATCCATAGGGTAATAGATAATGAGGGGAAATCATATGCTATGGTTTTTACATCAAAAGAAAAATTTCAAGAATGTAATGATACTTCTGGTTTTGTTATGTTTATAGATGAAGTGTTTGAATTAATAGTAGACAAAGAAGCACTAGATGGCATGGTTATGAATATTGCTCAGGAAGACATCGTCTTTAATAAGTTTATGATGAGAGTTGTGATATGGTTGATAAGACAGGCGAAAGATAAATAAAATTGTACTGAGATATTAGAGAATTAATGTTATATGGTTGGGAGACTGAGAAAGTGTTGATTAATCAAAAGTATTAATGATGCAATCAAAATAAATTCTTAGTTGCCCCATCCCATGAACAGCGCATCTTACTAGGTGATTTTGGAGAATAAAAGAACAAAATGATTTTACTTCTTGGTTCAAGGTTAGAAAAACCTTTCTTGAATTGTTTGAATTTTATTTATGTGAAATAATGGAATGAGCTGAATTTATTTAGAAAATATTAGAGACTAAATACCATATTAAAAAACATATAAGGCTTTCATAATCTGTTGTTGTTTTTTATAATCAGTTATAATAGGTTATAATTGATTGCAATAAAAATTAATAAAAGATATTTAAAATGACTCTTTTAATCTAAAGGACACTGTGATATAATAAAACATAATGAAACGCTGAAAGAAGGTTATATAATGAAAGAAAACTCAGATAACTCTAAAATCTTAACAATTACTGAAGTTGCAGAATATTTAAAGATCAGCGAAGTAACGACATATAAATTAGTTCAAAATGGTTCTCTTCCTAGTTTTAAGATCGGTAGAAGTTGGAGAGTAAAATTAGATGATTTGCTGGAATTTATTGAACGAAAAAAAGGAGAACGTTACATATAGTTTTGTTACCAAGTAAGGCGGTGTAAAATGGTAATTAGAGAAAAAAACAGACAGAGTGTAATATTTTTACTTGTGGGAGAAGAAGGCGAAATTCTTCAAATGAACATAAGTAAGGATGAATATGAATCAATGTTTTTAAATGTAAACTTGCTCGAAATAGATGATGAGATGATTCATATTTGTGCGGATGATTGTAGAGCGCCTTATAAAGTTACAAAAACAGAAGTTGAAGTTGATAACAGGAAGTTGATTCACTTTCTTTTTATAGATGAAAATATCATGGAATCAAATAAATTTGCGCGTTATGTGGATATATTTACAGGTCTTTACAACAGAAATTTTTGGGAAGAAATAATGCGTAAGAAAATTGAGATATCTTGTGAAGAAAATTTTACGGTTTTAATAATTGATATAGATGATTTAAAAAGACTTAACGATGGATATGGTCATATGGTAGGAGATGAAGCAATTAAAGCAGTTTCGGATGCTTTGCTTTATATTTTGAATAAAAACCAATATGGAATTCGATTTGGTGGAGATGAATTTGTTTTGATATTGCCGGATATCAAAAAAAGAGAAATAGAAAATATGATGAAAAAAGTTAGTGAAATTGCAACTTCTTTCTTTGATAGTGATAAATATATACAGGAACTTACTTTTTGCTATGGTTATGCTAAAATCGAAAATCTAACTATGCTAAAAAAAGCATTCGAGAAAGCAGATGTGATGATGTATCAGGAAAAAGAAAAAAAGAGACACTGACTATAGTAATGAAATAAGTTATAGTATGTAAAAAGTTGGCAGCTATGGGAACATTGCAGAGGCTTTTAAGGGAACTTTTTATCTATCATAAAAGGATTCTGTGAAAAGAAATGCTAACACAGTCTTCGTGAAAATGAGTTTACAGGGGAAAGTAGGTGTAGAAGAGGAGAGAAGGCTTCTATACATCGAAATATAGTGATGGGGAATCGCTATTTTACGGCTTGTAATATAAACCGAAAAATAACGATTTATTTTTGTGAGCATTTTTTGAAATGTAAGGAGATGAATATGTCAATAAAAAAACATCCTGATTATGAGGAAGAAATGAAAAGGCTAGAAGAAACAATTGCATATATTAAAGGTGCAATTTGTGCTACAGAATTAAATAGACTGGAAGGAAAAGATGAAATAAAGCAAGCTTACGTTGATTTGGATTTTTTGGATAGTAGTAATAGCTATGCAACAATTATGCTGTATTCAACATTATTGGCAGAATTAGAAAAAGACTATGACAAATTATTGATAGCGCAGGAAAAACCTTATTTTGCAAGAATTGATTTTAAACAGGAAGATGAAGCTGAATTCGAGAAATTTTATATTGGTAAAATGTCTTTGTATCATAAAGAAACGAATAAACAATGGATTCTTGATTGGAGATCTCCTCTTGCAAGTGTTTACTATGATGGAAGATTGGGTGAAGTGTCTTATGAAGCAGTTTCTAAAACGATAATAGGCGATTTGGCATTAAAAAGGCAGTATACAATTGATAAATCAAGACTGGAAGGCATAATGGATGTAGATATTACAGCTACGGATACTTTTTTACAAGCATCGCTGGGAGAAAATAAGGATAACCGTTTAAAGGATATAGTATCAACGATACAGTCTGAGCAAAATGCCATAATCCGTTCCGATATATTGAATCCGTTGGTTGTACAGGGAGTTGCAGGTAGCGGAAAGACAACAATCGCATTACATCGTATTGCGTATCTGATTTATACATATGAAAAATCATTCTATCCAGAAAATTTTATGATTATTGCACCGAATCGGTTGTTTTTAAACTATATTTCAGAAGTATTACCTGAACTTAGTGCTGATAAAGTAATTCAGACCACATACACCGATTACATTTTTGAGCTGATTGGGCATAAGTTTAAATTGTCAAATACGGACGAAAAGCTAATTTCGATTATTGAAGGATCAGAAAAT
Organism: Lacrimispora sp. 38-1; assembly: GCF_049890855.1. Classification (NCBI taxonomy): domain Bacteria; kingdom Bacillati; phylum Bacillota; class Clostridia; order Lachnospirales; family Lachnospiraceae; genus Lacrimispora; species Lacrimispora sp. 38-1. Next base: position 48,779 of record NZ_JBANEW010000027.1, read on the forward strand.
TGTGAACAAGAACATATGATAATGATGGCGCAGTTTAAAGGGGCTATGGAATATAAGGATATAATAGATAAGTATATTGATGAGATAGAATTATATTTTGTACCAAAGGAAGACTTCATGTTGGGAGAATACATGATTATGGACAATGCTTCCATTCAAAATATTTTTACGAATAGCTACAAAAATCTTCCGTTTTATAAGCGAATGGAACAAATAAAAAAACATATTACGCATCGTTTGAAAAATGATAAAGTAAAAATTATAGAAGCAGTTGAAAAGCTGTATGATGATCAAATAGATGCAATCAGAAAAAATGAGACAGAGGGAGAAGAAAGACGTCATAGAATTGTTTCTTTAATAGAGAAGAGAGATAAAGCAATTAATGAGGTGAAAAAAAACTCTGGTACTTTAGTTAAAAAATATATGTCGAAGTTTGAAAATAGAGACTTGTATGATTACTATAGAGAGCTTATAACAAATCAGGAATTGATTCAAAAGTATGCTAAAACCAATTTGGAAAATAATTTTCTTGATTTTTTATGTAATAAATCCGAGATTATATTTAATAATAAGCAAGTTGAATTGGAAGATTTAGCAGCGCTAGTTTATATGAAACATAGAATTTTTGGTTTTGAGAAAGAGATTGATATCAAATATGTAGTAATTGATGAAGCACAAGATTTTAGTCATTTTCAGTTTTTTGCATTAAAGGAAATTTTCAATACTCAGCTTTTTACTATTTTGGGTGATTTGTCGCAAGGCATATATTCTTATCGAAGCATTCAAAATTGGGACTATGTTTTGAATCACATTTTTGATTCAGAGAAAAGTCAATATTTAAAATTAGAACAAAGCTATCGTACTACAATTGAAATCATGGATTTAGCAAATAAAATAATCAGAAAGATACCAGAAGAATTAATTTTAGCAAAACCCGTCGTTAGAAATGGTGAAGTGCCTGCAATAGTGCAATTTGAAAACGGAGAAGAAATTATTAAGCAAACGGAAAAGAAAGTGCAAGAATTAATTTGCGAGGGATATCAATCAATTGCAATCATTGGAAAAACTCCAAAAGAATGCAAACAGATTCATAAGCAACTTGTTAAAAGAGGAGTGATTGTCACCAAACTTTTAGATGGAAGAGAAGAAGAATATGATCACAATATTGTTGTTGTACCGTCTTATCTTTCAAAAGGGCTAGAATTTGATGCAGTATTAATTGTTAACATTGATGACACTTATCGGGAAGAAACATTTGATTTAAAACTGCTATATGTTTGCATGACAAGAGCTTTGCATAGGTTGTTTGTTTATAGTAAGAAGGACTCAATACCTTTTATTACTGAACTGTTACAGAGATAGTATACTTTCAAAGGGAGATGAAATAGTATGATCAAGATAGATGAAAAAAGTAATCAACTACCACTTGGAGACCTGGGAATCATTGCACTAAAAAGTAGCGAGAACTTAGGACATGATGTGAATCAATTTATTAGTAAATGGCGAAATAATGTTCAAAAACGCAATATTTCTCTTTTGTCAGAGGCTGGATACCGAAAAGAAAATTATTTACTGGATGCTGAATTCCCAAGGTTTGGAACTGGTGAAGCAAAAGGGACAGTGAAACAGAGTGTCAGAGGAAAAGATATATTTATACTTGTTGATGTTTCAAATCATAGCATTACTTACAGTATGTGTGAAAAAGAAAATAGAATGTCTCCGGATGACCATTTTCAGGATTTGAAAAGAATAATTGCTGCAATAGGTGGAAAAGCAAAAAGAATAACGGTAATTATGCCATTTTTATATGAAGGTAGACAACATAAAAGAAGTTCAAGAGAATCCTTAGACTGCGCATTGGCTCTTCAGGAACTCGTTCAAATGGGAGTTGAAAACATCATTACATTTGATGCGCATGATCCAAGAGTTCAAAATGCCATTCCACTCAAGAGTTTTGAATCTGTTTGGCCAACCTATCAATTTATAAAAGCACTGGTTAATAAAATTCCTGATTTAGTCCTAGATTCAGCGCATACTATGATTGTAAGTCCTGATGAGGGAGCTATGAGCAGGTCGGTATACTATGCTAATATACTAGGAATTGATATGGGAATGTTTTATAAGAGAAGAGATTATTCCATTATAGTTGATGGATCAAACCCAATTGTTGCTCATGAATTTCTAGGATCAAATATAGAGGGTAAGGATGTCATTGTTATCGATGACATGATAGCTTCAGGAGGCAGTATTTTAGATACTGCAAAAGAATTAAAGAAGAGAAACGCTGGGCGAATTATTGTCTGTGCAACATTTGGACTTTTCACGAGTGGTTTAGAAAAATTTGATAATGCCTACGAACAAGGTATAATTTATAGGATCATTACAACTAATCTCGCATATCAAAGCAATGAAATCTTATCAAAACCGTATTATGTTTCGGCAGACATGAGTAAGTTTATTGCATTACTAATCGATACATTAAATCATAACTCATCTTTAAGTGAATTAATGAAACCAGATAAAAAAATCCAGGAGTTTTTACGTAATAAAAAAAGTGGTAGTCTTCTGTAGGAACAAGTAAAAGAGGTTATAAAATGTTAAAGTGTAAGATTTGTGGTGCAAATACGAAAATAATGCAACATCCCAAATTAGGTGAATTATATCATTTTTGTGAAAAGTGCGAGTTTATTTCAAAAGATGAGAATGAATTTATTAGCCTGGAAGATGAACTGAAAATTTATAATAAGCATCATAATTCTATTGAAGATCCTAAATACGTTGCCTATTTTTATAAGTTTTTAAACGAAGCGGTGTTTAAATATACCAGTGAAGGAAAAACAGGATTTGATTTTGGTAGTGGACCATCTCCTGTATTAGCAGAATTATTAAGTCGTGATCATGGGTATGCTATGGATATTTATGATAAATTTTATTCACCTTCAAAAATATACAAAAATAAAAAATATGATTTAGTAACGTCAACAGAAGTAGTAGAACATTTAGATAATCCAATCTTGTATTTTAAAATATTTAAAGAACTTTTGAATGAGCAAGGAACTCTTTCTGTTATGACATTATTTCATAAATGTGATGAAGAGCATTTTTGGACTTGGAATTATATCAGAGATAAAAGTCATATCTCTTTTTATACTCCAAAGACAATGCAAACTATAGCTCAGATGATTGGACTGAACATGATTTTCACAAATCATGTTCGTTATACGACCTTTAGAATTGATAAGTAAATAGGCATAGCAGTTAAGATTTTCAGTAGAAGGATTTAAAGAGAATAAGGAACAGATTAAAAAGATTAGAAAGATCGTATCAGAATTTCAGAAATCAGAATATACAAATATGGGCATTATATGCAGGTCGGAGAAGATGGCAAAGCATCTGTATCATAGTTTGCAAGAGCTGGAGGGAGTTCACTTGTTGGATTTTAACAGTACTGAATTTAAAGAAGGTGTTATCATCACAAGTTCCCATATGTCAAAGGGGCTTGAATTTGACCAGGTCTTAATTCCGAATGTATCTGATGAAGAATATAAATCAGAGATGGATCGTAAGATGCTTTATGTAGCGTGCACTAGAGCTATGCACAAATTAGCACTGACTTATGTTGGTGAGAAAACAAAATGGCTTAAAAATATAATTACTAGGAGAATTTATGAACAGAATTAAAAATGAATGGTTTGGAAATGTTAAAAATGAGGTTATGTCAGGGCTTGTAGTAGCAATTGCACTGATTCCAGAAGCTATCGGTTTTTCGTTGTTAGCAGGATTAAATCCTATGGTGGGATTATACGCATCCTTTTGTATCGCGATTGTAACTGCTATAGCTGGAGGGCGTCCAGGTATGATTTCGGGAGCAACGGGTGCCATGGCATTAGTGCTGGCGGGACTTGTTAAATCTCATGGGATAGAGTATATGCTGGCGGCCTCGGTTTTAGCGGGTTTGCTACAGATTGTATTTGGTATGCTAAAAGCAGGAAATCTACTTCGTTTTATCCCTAGTCCAGTCATGACTGGATTTGTTAACGCACTGGGAATATTAATATTTAAAGCGCAGTTAGAACATTTTGAAGGTGCTAATATTACCATGTATGTATTAGTTGTTGTTGGAATGGCTACAATTTACTTTTTCCCGAAAGTGAATAAGGCAATTCCAGCGCCACTAGTTGCAATTGTTACATTAACAGTGCTTACTGTTGTTACAAAGATGGATGTTACCAGAATCGGAGATATGGGTAATATTGCGGGAACACTTCCAAGTTTCTTGATACCCCAAATAGCAATTAGCATGGAAACTTTGAAAGTTATTTTCCCCGTTGCCTTATCGCTTTCTGTAGTAGGTTTGGTTGAATCTATGTTAACTGCTCAATTACTGGATGAGAAGACAGATACAAAAAGTAACAAGAATAGGGAATGCATTGGTCAGGGACTTGCCAATGTTGTTGCAGGATTATTTGGTGGTATGGCAGGTTGTGCTATGATTGGACAGTCTGTAATTAATTTTAAATCAGGTGGAAGAAAAAGATTATCTACTCTTTTATCAGGTGTATTTCTTATGACATTAATTGTTGCTTTGAATAAGTGGGTAATTCAGATACCAATTGCAGCACTAGTAGCTGTAATGATTATTGTATCCATTGCTACCTTTGACTGGCACTCTATAAAAAGAATGGCTAAAGTCCCAAAAACAGATACAATTGTTATGCTCACAACGGTTATCATCGTTTTATTAACGGATAATCTGGCATATGGAGTCATTACGGGAATTATGATGAGCTCTATCTTTTTTGTATATAAAATATCACAGACACAAGTGGAAAAAGAAGAGACAGAAGAAGGAATTATATATCGTTGTTATGGTCAGTTGTTTTTCGCATCAACTACCCATTTTATGGGTAAGTTTGATTTTGATATTAGTAACCAGACGATTGGTCTTGATGTGACGCATTTGAAGTTTTGGGATGAATCAGCAGGAGATGCATTCGACAAAATAGTTATGAAATATAGTGAAAGACATGTTAAACTAAAGATAGAAGGCTTAAGTGAAGCATGTGAAAAATTACTAGAAAAAACATCAGTACAATATTCCATTATGCCTGAGTTTGTAGATTGATTTTTAACCAACTATCAATCGGCATCATTCATTGCTGAGGGTAGTTGGTTATAAGTGCATAAGAAGGTATTTTGCATTGCGTAAATACGCAGAAAGGCTAATAATGAAAGAGATAGAATTAAATGAAAAAAAGGTTAAAATCATACCACTCGGAGGGCTCGAAAAAATTGGAATGAACATAACTGTGTTTGAGTATGAGGATAGCATGATTGTTGTTGATTGTGGAATTTCATTTCCAGACGATGATATGCTTGGAATTGATCTGGTAATTCCGGATTTTTCCTTCCTTCTGGAAAACAGAGATAAAGTAAAAGGATTTTTTATCACCCATGGGCATGAAGATCATATTGGTGCACTACCATATATTTTAAAGGATTTGAAGCTTCCTATCTATGCAACTAAGTTAACACATGGATTGATTGAACTTAAGTTGAAAGAACATAATCTGCTAAAGAGTGTGAAACAAAAAGTAGTGAAACATGGACAATCTATTAATCTTGGTGGATTTCGTGTTGAATTTATAAAGACAAACCACAGTATTGCGGATGCGTCAGCGCTTGCAATCACAACGCCAGCTGGAACCATTTTTCATACCGGAGATTTTAAAATCGATTATTCACCACTCTTTGGTGATGCTATTGATTTACAGAGATTTGCAGAAATTGGGAAAAAGGGTGTACTCGCGTTAATGTGTGATAGTACCAATGCACAAAGACCGGGATTTACCGTATCAGAAAAACTGGTAGCAAGGACCTTTGATACACTTTTTTCAGAGCATAAAACCAATAGAATGATTTTTGCGACTTTTGCCTCTAATGTAGACAGGGTAAATCAGATTATTAATACCGCATATAAGTTTGATAGAAAAGTAGTAATTCAGGGAAGAAGCATGGTAAATGTGATCAAAGTGGCTTCCGAGTTAGGTTATATTCAAATCCCGGAAAATACAGTGATTGAAGTGGAACAAATGAAGAACTATCCAGATCAGAAATTGGTTATCATTACAACTGGAAGTCAGGGTGAAAATATGGCTGGACTTTCCCGAATGGCAAATTCCACACATAAAACAATTAAAATCATGCCTGGCGATAAGGTAATATTTAGCTCTACGCCAATTCCAGGAAATGAAAAGGCAGTTTCTTCGGTTATTAACGAACTGTCTATGAAAGGTGCCGATGTAATTTACCAGGATACCCATGTATCAGGACATGCCTGTCAGGAGGAACTCAAACTTGTTTATTCCTTAATAAATCCTCAATATTTGATACCTGTGCATGGTGAGTTCAAGCATTTGAAAGCACAGGAAAAGCTCGCACAGTCAATGGGAATACCGGATGATAATATATTTGTGTTACAATCTGGCGACGTTCTGGAATTATCCCGAAAAGTAGCTGGAATTACAGGACATGTGAAAGTAAGTGAAGTATTTATTGACGGACTTGGCATCGGAGATGTTGGAAATATTGTTATTAAAGATAGACAAAGCTTGTCAGAAAATGGACTAATTGTTGTTGTAATGGTTTTAGAAAAGGGTAGTAATCAGCTGATTTCTGGTCCAGATATAGTATCAAGAGGTTTTGTTTATGTAAGAGAGTCAGATGAAATCATGAAAAGAATCAGAAAAGTTGTAGAAAAAAGTTTAGATAGAAGTAAAAATGCAAAAGACTGGGGAAAAATTAAAGGAGCTGTAAAAGAAGATGTTAGTGATTTCATATGGAAAGAGATGAAAAGAGCACCAATGATTTTGCCAGTTATTGTAGAAGTTTAAGGAAAATTATTAAGTTTTTATGAAAGGAAAGAAAATTGAGATTATCACCAAAGAGTTTATCAGGAAACAAAAAATTTAATTATGGATTAGTGATAGTGTTCGCAGCAGCTTTGTCTTACTTTTTTTCTGCACCTGGACAGACATTTTTTATCTCAGGATTTATTGATATTTATGTAAATGATATGGGATGGGATCGTGCAACGGTATCTAGCCTCTATTCGTTTGCAACATTACTAAGCGGATTATTAATATTTAGTGTGGGAAATATAGCGGATAAAATTGGTGTAAAGAAAACTATGATTGCAGTTGGAATACTATTAGGAGGAATTTGTTTCTGGAATAGCTTTAATGTGAGTCTGGTAACACTTTTTATAGGTTTTGCATTTAGTCGATTTTTAGGACAGGGATCTATGACCTTATTACCATCACTTGTTTTGCCAAAATGGTTCGTAAAGAAAAGAGCTATGTCTTTTTCAATCATGTCTATTGGAGCAGTAATAGCTTCCACTTTTATACCGATTATAAATGCCAGTCTTTTTAAAATAATATCTTGGAGAGATGTATGGAGAATATGGGGTATTTTAGTATGGATTATTTTTATACCAGTTACCTTCTTTTATCTTTTTAACAGACCACAGGATATAGGTCGACTTCCAGACAATGAATCAAGTAGTGATGATTTGCATGAAGGGATTAAGTTTTCAAAGGAAGAAGAGTATTTTACACCCAAGGAAGCTATGAAAACATTTGCGTTTTGGGGCATGCTGTATTGTCAGATAATACTTCCACTAATAACAACAGGATTAACATTTCATCTTGTTTCTATTATGCAAACAAAAAACATGACGGCTAGTAATGCTGCTATGGTGTTAAGTCTTTTTTCTATGGTCAGCTTTCCTATTACGCTGATTGCTGGAAGATTTATGGACGGTGTCAAACAGCATCATGTAGCTGCTGTAATTTCGTTGATTGAGTTAAGTGCCTTAATAGCACTGTTTTTTTCTAATTCAATTACAATGGTCATATTATTTGCAATTTTGCATGGAACAGCAAATGCACTGCAATCCGTAAATAATGGTGTGGTATGGTCCAATTATTTTGGAACGTTATATCTTGGTAGCATACGAGGTATGTCTATGGTAGGGAATGTTATTAGCTCATCAATTGGACCATTACCATTTGGTATTCTTTTTGCAAGATTTGGGAATTATAATGCTGCATTGATCTTGGTGATGGTGTTACCGATTCTTGGATTTGTTACTGCAATATTTTCAAAAAAGCCTGTCGCACCTAAGCGAGAGACGGTTAGTTATTAGAAAAATGCTATATAAGAAAATAAATTCCTTTTACCCAAACATAGGGTGAGAGGAATTTATTTATATAACATTAGAGAACGAATAAAAATTAAGATGTGTATAATAGAAAAATAAGTAGGTGCTAAAGAAGTATAGGTTAGATTAATATTTAGCAAGAGAAAAAAATAAAAAACATATTGACAATTATCGATATAAAGAATATGATAACATCAGATTGATGTATATCGATATATAAAAAATAAGGAAGGTGCTAAATATGAAAACGATTTGGGATTTTTTTCAGAACCAGATACTTGGTATGAAATGGTTAAATGCATTAATAGGAGATGGATTGTCTGCGTTAGGGCTGGATATATCTACAAGACTAGGGGGAAGCATTCAGTTTTTTTTATATGACACAATAAAAATATTAATATTATTATCCGTATTAATATTTGTTATCTCATATATTCAAAGCTATTTTCCACCTGAAAGAACTAAGAAAATACTTGGCAAATTTCATGGAATCAAAGCAAATATTCTAAGTGCATTGCTAGGAACAGTAACGCCGTTTTGCAGTTGTTCTTCCATCCCTTTATTTATAGGTTTTACAAATGCAGGATTACCAGTTGGGGTGACATTTTCTTTTTTAATTTCTTCTCCGTTGGTAGATTTGGGTGCACTTATTCTTCTAATGAGTATATTTGGCGCTAAGATTGCAATCGCGTATGTAATTGTAGGTCTGATATTAGCAGTAGTTGGAGGTACAATCATAGATAAGTTAGGGATGGAAGACTATGTTGTGAAATTTGTTAATTCAGCATCAACTGTTGATATAGAAACTCCGGATCTATCAAAAAAAGAAAGAATAGTTTATGCCAAAGAACAAGTTTAGGCTACTGTTAAAAAAGTAATTCTTTATATCTTAGTAGGTGTTGGAATAGGAGCTGCAATTCACAACTGGATACCAGAGACGATAATTCAGAGTGTATTAGGTCAGAACAATCCATTTTCAGTTCTAATTGCAACGGTCATTGGCGTTCCAATGTATGCAGATATTTTCGGTACGATTCCAATTGCGGAAGCATTATACGCAAAAGGTGTTGGGGTAGGTACAATTCTTTCTTTTATGATGGGAGTTACTGCGCTAAGTTTACCTTCCATGATTATGTTAAAGAGGGTTGTAAAAAACAAATTATTAGTAATTTTTATCGGAATTGTTACCGTTGGAATAATTGCAATAGGATATTTCTTTAATGCGTTTAGCTTTTTAATTGCGTAACGTGAAAACAATGTGATAATAAATGCTAAACTCAGAATTAACACTATCAGCTGAATATAGTTGGTAGTGTTAACTTATAACAATTAACAGTTTTTATTAGTAAACATAGTATATTAGTAAATAATTTTTTTGGAGTAACTATGAACCATCAATATTCATATTCCACCATGGATAATATGAAAGAAAATAGATGCCAAATAAAATGTTTGACTGAAGCATCAAAAAGCACGTGTATAAAAGTTGGAGATTTGGCTCCTGATTTTAGCTTAGAAGGTGTATTTAAAGATGAAAAAATTATTATAAATCTAAGTGAGTTAAATGGGAAATGGATCGTAATTTTCTTTTATTCTTCTGACTTTGGTATAATATGTTCAACAGAACTTTCTGCAATTACTAGAAAAATAAATGAATTTAGTAGATTGAATACGATTATAGTAGGAATTAGTACGGATAGTATTTATACCCATAAAATCTTTAACCAGGTTACACCGACTGGTAGGGCTATAAATTTTCCTCTTTTATCAGATAGATCGCATAAAGTATCTAAGGAATATGATGTCCTAAATGAAAAAGAAGGATTTACTTATAGAGCTACATTAATAATTGATACAGAAGGTGTCATACAAGCAATATTAACGAATCCTACGAATGTTGGAAGAAACATAGATGAGATTATAAGAATTCTAGAAGCGCTGCAATATAACAAGCAAACTGGCTTGGCTATTCCTGCAAACTGGCAATACAAAGAGCCAGGTATTGAAAGAGACTGGAATAGGATAGGAAGGTATTAATCTTTTAAGATAAACATTGCCACTAGTAATAATAAGAAGAAAAGGAATATCAAACGAGTAAGTTTGATATTTTCTTACCTTATCATATTGACATATATCGATTTGATGTTATAATTTAAATATCGATGAATATAGATATGTAAAGAGGGTGAATAAAGGATTTTACAATATTAATCATAAAAAGTATAGCTTATATAGCACTAGTGTATGAAATTAGAATTGAAAGAAACGAGGAAAATAACATGGATAACAAAAGTAAAAACAAACTAATTATGATTTTGGGTTTAATGGCGTTCCTAGCCAATGGCGATAATTATGCCGCAGCACCTTTAATCATTAATATTTCAAAAGACCTAAATATATCGGTAAGTACAGCTGCTATTTCAGTTACTGCATATATGCTTGCCTTCGGATTATTTACATTAATTTTTGGACCTATGTCAGATCGGTTTGGCAAAGTAAAAATAATTAATATAGCAGCAATGGGAACTTCTATTTTTAGTATATTAGGTGCATTTGCATTTAATTTACCATCACTGATATTTTTTAGAGCTATGAATGGCGCATTTGGTGCGGGAATTTTCCCAGTTACTATGGCTTTAGTCGGACAAAGCTTTGATGATAAGAATCGTCATAAAGCTCTTGGAAAAGTTATGGGACTTATGTTTTTAGGTGCTGCGACAGCTTCTGCAATTGGAGGGGCTTTATCATATTTTGGATCATGGAGATTAGTCTACGCTATCTATGGTGTTGGAGAATTGATTCTTTCAGTTATTATGCTTAAGATTTTGGAGCGTGATAAACCGGTAGTCGAAAAGCTGAATTTCGTAAAAGCATATAAAGAACCGCTGACAAACTTTAAATTTATGAGACTTGCACTAACTATCTTCTTTTTAGGATTTAGTGTTTTTGGAAGTTTTACTTATTCGGGAACCTTACTACAGGATATTACCGGATATAATATATTAATTGTTGGCTTAATTCTTTCCCTATTCGGAGTGGGTACGGTCATCGGTGGAAGATTGGCACCTAAGTTGAAGGCAAAGCTTAAAAATGGATTTTTAGTTTTAGCAGGTATAATAGGAGCGATATCATTGTTTGCTCTTTCCACAGTTACAAATGTTTGGTTTTTAGGCTTGGCTCTTTTGGGATTTGGATTGGCATTTATCTTCCTTCAATCAACGCTGATTTCAACGGCGCAGGAACAACTACCTAAAATGAGAGGAACTGCAATGTCACTTACTTCATTTTGTATGTTTGTAGGTGGTGCAGTGGGTACCAGCTTAAATGGAAGTATTATGAAGACTTATGGAACTGCAAGAATTTTTTTGAATACATCTTTTATCATTCTTATTGTTGGAATCGTTGCAGCATTCTTTATTGCGGGTTTTGAAATGAGAAAAAACAAAGCAATAATTGAGGTGAGTAATAATGAGTGATCATGATCATAAGCACAATCATCAGGATTCTGGATATTCACATGATGCTTCAACCTTATCGGGAAAAAAGATTTTTTGGGTAACACTATTAAATGCAACAATTACGATAACGGAGATAATTGGAGGAATACTTTCTGGAAGTCTGGCTTTATTATCGGATGCAATTCATAATTTAAGTGATACAGTTGCAATTGCATTATCTTATTTTGCAAATAAAATATCGAGTAAACCGAAAGATGCTAAAAAAACTTATGGCTATAAACGAGCGGAAGTACTGTCGGCATTTGTCAATTCAACGGTATTACTGGCTATTTCAATCTGGCTGATATTTGAAGCAATAAAAAGGTTTCAGTCACCAGAAACAATAAATGGAACATTGATGATAATAGTTGCTTTTATTGGTCTGATAGCAAATTTTATTTCTGTTTTTCTATTAGAAAAGGATTCGCATGAAAACTTGAATATTAAATCGAGTTATCTTCATCTGCTTAGTGATACTGTATCGTCCATAGGAGTTTTAGCAGGAGGTGTAGCCATTAAGCTATGGGGAATAACCTGGATTGATCCACTAGTTACCGTATTAATATCTCTGTATATTTTGAAAGAAACCTGGAATGTAATAAAGACGACAACTGATATTTTGATGCAGTCATCTGCAACACTGGATTATGAAGCAATTAAAAATGATATTGAGGATATTGAACGTGTAATAAATATACATCATGTTCATTCTTGGATGAGTAATGAAAAGACAATTTATTTTGAAGCACATATAGATATAGAGGATATGAAGCTATCAGAAGCTGAAAAAATTTATGACAAAATTGAACATCTTTTAATAGAGCATTATGGTATTAGCCATATAACACTGCAAGCCGAAGTTAATAAATGTAGTGACAAAAATATTTTTAACATATAATGGTGTTTCACAAAAGAGATGTTATAGAATTTAAGTATAAAATGATACCAGGGTCAAAAGGTCATGTGTTTCATACTTGCATGAAAAAACATAACCGATTGACCCCATAATCATAAAATATGCTTATACATGGAGGATTGAATATGGATACTTATATCTTTTATGGTATTACCATATTATTTTTAATAATTTCTTTTATTAAAGATAAAAAGAAAACAAAAATGTCACTTAAAAAAGCATGGAAAGCATTTGAGAATATTTTGCCAGAATTTCTGGTTGTTATATTGTTGGTTGGAGTAATGCTGGCTGTACTTAATACGGAGACAATTTCAAAAATAATTGGAGCTGATTCAGGATGGATGGGAGTTGCTATTGCGGCTGTTGTGGGAGCAATTACATTAATACCTGGTTTTGTTGCATTTCCGATGGCGGCACTTTTATTGCAAGGTGGAGCAGGGTATATGCAGATAGGCGCGTTCGTTTCGTCACTAATGATGGTAGGAATTGTTACAATGCCTGTTGAAATTAAATATTTTGGTAAGAAAATAACTATTTTAAGAAATATTAGTGCTTTTATTTTTTCATTTATTGTGGCTTATATTATTGGATTGGTGGTGACTGGGATATGAAAAAAATTCTAAAAAGATATCGTGCTTTTTGGGGAGTATTAGTCCTAATTGGAATTTTAACAATGATTAATCATAAATTAGGATTCAAAGCATTAACGATATCAGCAAATTCCTTTAAAGAAATGTTGCTTGTAATACCGCCGGTATTTGTATTACTTGGTCTGCTTGATGTATGGGTTCCGCGTGAAACCATGGTAAAGTATATGGGAGAAGGTTCGGGACTAAAGGGTGTGATATTATCAATCATACTGGGTTCAGCAGCAGCCGGACCATTGTATGGAGCATTTCCGGTAGCAGCTGTATTTATGAAAAAAGGTGTAAAATTCATGAATATCCTTATATTTATTGGGGCATGGTCAACTACAAAAATACCAATGTTTCTATTTGAAATAGCATCGTTGGGAACCAAGTTTGCAGTTACAAGGTTACTTATAGATATACCAGGAATTATTTTGATAGCATTTATCATATCAAAGTTTGTATCAAAAAAAGAAGTAGAAGAGCTTTATGCAAAGGCTGAGAATCTCAGTAAATAAATTAAGTTAGCCTAAATAAGGAACAAGAAAGTTGGCTTAGATTTTAATCAAATATTGACAAGCGTCGATATGAAGCGTAATATATAACATATCGAATAATATAGATAAGAGGTGATAAAAGTAGTGAAAATTGAACATGAAGAGAACGCGAGGGTTTTTAAAGCACTTTGTGACCCAAATCGACAGATGATTATAGAAATGCTTCAAGATGGAGAAAAGTGTGCATGTAAAATATTAGAGGAACTAAATATTGTACAGTCCACATTATCTCATCACATGAAAATACTTTGTGATTCGGGACTTGTGGATAGCAGTCGGGTTGGTAAAGAGACGCATTATTCCTTAAATAAACAAGGGTTTTGTAATGCAAAAAAAATATTAGATGAACTTTTTTCAAAAGTAAAATAATGTGAAAAGATAACAATATATTTCATATAAAAACGATTGGAGGTGTGTGGCGGTATGGATAGAGTAAATACCAACATAGCTGTTTTAGGTGGAGGACCAGCAGGATATGTTGCTGCAATAAGGGCAGCACAGCTTGGAGCAGAAGTTGTTTTGATTGAAGAAAAGGAATTAGGTGGGGGATGTTTAAATATCGGATGTATACCTACGAAAGCACTTCTGAAAACGTCAGACACAGCGATAACAATAAAGAAGTCAAAGGAATTTGGCATAGAAAGCAGTATAGGGAATATTGACTGGAATGCTGCACTTGGACGAAAAAATAGAGTTGTTAAAAATCTGAACACAGGAGTTGAACAGCTGCTACGTGCAAATGGTGTAACTATTATAAAGGGCAGAGGCAGTGTTATATCAGAACGAAAATTAGTGGTTCAAACAGAGGAGGAAGCGATTGAGGTAAGCTGTGAAAAACTTATTTTAACGACGGGAGCTGTTCCGATGATGCCCCCGATTGATGGAATTAATCTGGTGGGTGTAATTACAAGTAATGAAGCATTGTCTTTAGATTGCCTGCCTGAAAGTGTAGTAATCATTGGCGGAGGAGTGATTGGACTTGAGTTTGCGTCCATGTGGTCGGCAATCGGAGTTAAAATCACTGTTATTGAACAAAAGGACCGCATACTTCCGGGTGAAGACAAAGAAGTTGCCGATGAACTAATGAAATTAATGAAACGTCAGGGAATCTCCTTTAAATTATCTGCATTAGTAACAGAAATACAAAAAGCAGAAGATGGTCTGGCGGTTACATATAATCAGGGAGAAAAAGTTTCTACTCAATCTTGTGAAACAGTTCTGGTTGCAGTAGGCAGAAAATTAAATTCGGATATATTTCAGAATTTAAACTTAAATATTATGAACGGTGCTGTTATTGTAGATGAGAGCATGGAAACAAACAAAAAAGGAGTATATGCCGCTGGAGATCTTGTGGGCGGTAAGCTGCTTGCGCATCTTGCATTTATGGAGGGCAAGGTTGCAGCAGAAAATGCCTTAGGAATTAGTAGTAAAGTAAACTATCAAGCAGTTCCTGCCTGTGTTTATACAAATCCTGAAATAGCTTCAGTAGGAATGACGCATGAGGAAGCAATTGAGGCAGGTATAGCTGCAAAAGTAGGCAGATTTAACTTCAGAAATAATGGAAGAGCATTAACCTTGGGTGAACGTGAAGGTTTTGTGAAAGTGATTGCAGATCAAGAAAATACGATTATTGGTGGGCAGATATTAGGTATAAATGCTTCGGAAATAATTTCCGAAATTACACTTGCAATTACACTTAAGGCAAAAGCAGATGATTTGGCTGATATGATTCACCCACACCCATCCCTTTCAGAAGCGGTTTGGGAAGCTTGTGGAGATTTATTGGGTAGAGCTATACATAAAATATAAATTAATGAGGAGTAATCCTTTGGAGAAAAAATATTGATGTAGAAACAGCACTTACCTTTGTTGATTTAGAAATTGTTACAATAAGCTTATTTATAAAAATAATAACAAATTAGGAGGAATTCAAAATGGAAGAAAAAGAACGTTATGGATTTATTATGTGCGTATGCACAGGGAAATGTCCCGGTTTTCAGGCAATGGACATCTGGGATTTTATTAATCAGGTAAGAGTTGAACTTCCGGTAGAATATGGTTTTATTCACCCACAACTATGTGAAGAGGACGGTGATCGTTTTCTTGCCGATTACTTAAAGGCGCACAGAAAAGTTATTATAGGAGCGTGTGCCCCTAACATGCAGAAAAAAATGTTTAAACAGGCATTTAAAGAAGCAGGGCTGGATGTAGAAAAGGATTCAATTATGTTAGACATTCGAGATATGACCAATGAAAAAGCGTTTGAAGTAGTTAAAAATGCATTGAAAGAATTAGGTTATGAAGGAGATGAAGAATAATGAGTGAAACATCATTTATGGGTGTACCAAGAGAACAGATTGACTGGAGTCCGCGTATAGATTTTAGTAAATGTAATTATTGTATGGAGTGTGTAGAATTTTGCCCTCATAACGTGTATGAAGTGCATGAAGACGAAGAACAAAAATTTGTGGTTAAAAATCCAAATAATTGCGTGGTTTTTTGCCGTGCCTGTGGGAAGACATGTGGAGAAGATGCGATCAGCTTTCCAAATAAGAATGAAACTACAGCACATATAAAATCTATGAGAAAGGAAGCGAATGAAAATGAGTAAATCCTATGCAGTTCTTCCATGTAACGGATTGGATAAATGTGCAGGATGCGTTGCAAAGGAAGTAGCAGTGATTCTTTCAGAAAACACAGATAGCGAAATCATCTGCCCAGTTTTTTACCGTGTGGCAGATGCCAAGTATAATAAAATTGCGCAGGAAAAACCGTTACTTGTTATTGATGGATGTGCGACACGTTGTGCGAGCAAACTTGCTACAGAAAAAAATCTGAAAATTGTCGAAAAAATCAATATAACAGAAGAAGCAAAAACGAATGAAATAGAGTTGGGAAAAAGCTTAAGAGTCGATGATAATGAATTAAAACTTGCAAAGATAATTGTTGACAAATTAACATCGGAAAAGGAAGCTTCTGAAATTGAAGAAAATTCAGTACAATTTCCTGAAGTTCTTACATATGAAGTTTATACAAAGGACAAATTTGTTTTTCGTATTCCGAAGGAAGAAGGCTTTTATTTCAATGAAAATGATGTATGGGTCTATGTTGTAGGTGATAGAGCACGAATCGGCGTTGCCGATTATGTACAAAAAAGCTTATCGGATATTATGTTTTTTACACCTCCTGCAATCGGAAGTGAGATAGAGCAGTTTGAAGAGGCTGGGTCGATTGAATCCGGTAAGGCTGTTTTTGAAATTGTTTCGCCTGTTAGTGGAACGATTACAGCCATTAATGAAAAATTATTGGATGAACCGGAACTGCTTAATCAAAATCCTTATGAGCAAGGCTGGATTTTAGAAATGAAGCTAGCTGATTTTGAAAGTGATAAAGATTTGCTTCATGAGTTTAAAGGATACTTCTCAGTATTAAAACGAAAGGTGGATGAATTTCATGTCTAAAGTAAAGGTAATTGCATGTAGTGGAATTGGAAAAGTATTTGGTTTAATGACAAGAGAAGCAACGTTACAAGTAACGAACAATCTTCTCCCCGAAAATGCAGAAACAGTCTGTCTTGCACATGTTGTAACAGGTGAGTCAGATGCAACTGAAAAAGTGAAGGGTTGTACATGCATTACAGTGGATGGATGCCCGGCGCTGTGCTCCGCAAAAAGTGTGGAACAGGCAGGAGGAATTATAAAAGCAAAATTTCGTTCAGTAGATGAAATGCGTAACCACAGAGGTGTCGACGCAGGTTCGGCTACCGCATTGACAGATGACGGGTGGAAAATTGTTGATGAATTTGCAGAGAAAATTGCTGCGAAAGTTACGGAATTGGTAGAGGAGGAACAGAATAATGGCTGATATTCAAGTAGGAGTACTTTCATGTAGCGGCGAAGAGTTTCTGGGAGGTACCATTGCTAGGCTTGCGACCAGAAAAGTTATGGAAGAGCTAAGAACCGGAAAAGTAGTAACTCTGTGTCTTCCATTATATATTGCAGGTGGTGACGAGGAACGAGAATTCGCTAAAAATTATCCTGTTATAGCTGTAGACGGTTGTGGTAAATGCTGTGCAAGGAAAGCTACCGTAAAATTCAGCGGAGCAGTGAGGGATACAATTGTTCTTTCTGAGCTGTTTGGTGAAGATGTTATGCTTTCCGATATCGTTTCAGCAAGGGACTTAAAAGAAGAACATTATCAAATGGTTGACAAAGTTGCAGAAGAAATATGTAAGAAAGTTGATACCATTTTAGCAGAATAACGGAACCAAAAGATATAACATGAGTATATAAATTATTTAAGCAAGAGCGAAAATATAAAATTACCTCTTGCTTAAATAATACCCCGAATCAAATAAGAAATGAGGTATGAAGTTGATCAATATTATTAATAAATCGAATGATCCATATTTCAATCTGGCATTGGAAGAATATTTTATGAAATATAAGGATATAAACGAGGATGTTCTTATTCTTTGGCAGAATGAGCCTACGGTTGTGATTGGGAAAAACCAAAATGCTTATGAAGAAATTAATCGTGATTTTGTGGAAGAAAATAAAATAAATGTTGTAAGGCGTATGTCTGGAGGTGGTGCTGTATACCACGATTTTGGAAATCTTAATTATACTATAATAAAAAATGATGGAAAGTTGTATGCGAATGATTTTTCCTTTTTTGCACTGCCTGTTGTTGCCTGCCTGAAAAAGTTTGATGTAGATGCAGAATTTAATGGAAGAAATGACATTACGATAGATGGTAAAAAATTTTCCGGTAATGCCCAGTATTTTTATAAAAGTAAAGTATTACATCATGGCACACTTATGTTTTCAAGCGATTTAACTGTTTTATCACAAGCATTAAACGTAAAAAAAGAAAAGATTGAGTCGAAAGGGATTAAATCCGTAAAAAGCAGAGTGACCAATATTAGTGAGTATATTAATAAAGATATTACTTTGGTTGATTTTCAGGATTCCTTAATAATCAGTATGTTTCATGAAGATAGAGAGAGTATACAAAACTACGAATTAACAAATGAAGATATTTCAGCAATAACAGAGATTAGAAACAACAAATATAATACCTGGGACTGGAATTTTGGAAAATCACCACAGATGAGTTATCAAAAAGAATTACGATTTCCTGCTGGAAGCGTATCACTTACAATGCATATGAAAGGCGGAATGATTGACAGCTGCAATTTATATGGAGATTTCTTCGAAGAAAATCCAGTGGAGGAATTAACGAAAAAGATTGAAGGAAAGCGATATGATAAGTCAGAGATAGAAGCATTATTAAGCGATGTGAATATACAGGAATATATCTATATGCTAAGTAATGAGGAATTCAAACAATTATGGTTTTAGCGTCCCAAAAACAAGGAGGAAAATTAGATGTCAAGAAAATGGTATCCGGTTATAGATTATGTGAATTGCGCAGAGTGTGGATCCTGCATAGAGAAATGTTCACACGGAGTGTACGATGCCTCAAAGGCACCAACGCCTATTGTAGTAAATGGAAATGGATGTGTTGAGGGCTGCCATGGATGTGGAAGTTTATGCCCCAATGGTGCAATTACTTATATTGGTGATGATACAGGGTGGACACCTCCCAATGGTACGAATGATAACACTTCCTGCGGTTGTGGAGGAAATTGTTAATTATTCATAACTATTTAGTATTATTTTTACTAATATATATATGGATATGCGAATATACATATATATATTAGTTTAGTACGTAAAGAGAGGAAAGAGAAATGACAGATCTGATAGAATTATTTAAGATGCTTTCGGATGAAACAAGATTACGGATATTGCTATTACTTTCTAAAAAAGCACTTTGTGTATGTGAAATATGCGACATATTAAATGAGCCACAACCGAAAGTATCGAGACACTTAACTAAGTTAAGAGATATGGGTTTTGTTAAAGATGAGCGGCAAGGACAATGGATTTTCTATTCTTTAAATATACAAGATGAACTATTTGATAAGATATTTCAATGTATATCAGGTAATACGAACTTATATCCAGTTATAAAAGGGGATATGGAAAAGCTTCAAGTTAAGATGAGAGAAAACAAAATGTGTAACAGAACAAACTAAATAGAGAGAGGTATATGTGAATATGAAAAATTATGAGCCTTGGATGCTATACAAGGTGGAAAGTAGGTAAGTCGTTTATATAAGTTAGAGTATAGATTAATGGCTTACTTATTATATTGATAAAATAAAATAGATAAGAATATGAAAATTGTGTGAACGACAGTTAAACAAATTGACATTTATAGATATAATTGGTAAAATATCGATAAATGTAGATACGTTTAATTATAAGCTATTCCAATTAAAAAAGTATAATTAGCATAAGAAATCTAATTTTAGAAGGAAGGAGGCATATTTCACGCGAATTATTTATTATGTAGTGAGTTCAAAATAATGTAAATGGGGTTCTAAAATAATGAGTAGATGCAGATCTAAGAAAATAGTATTTTTAGTAATCGGATTAGTTATAGTATTAATAACAGGTTGCCAAAGTAATACGAATGAAAAAATGTTAGAAAGTAGTGAAACTAATTCAAGCATACTAACAGAAGATGGAAGCAATTCTACTGAAACAGAAGGATTGGAAGAAGCAAAAGATAGTGGAACAGATTCTAATGCATTGACGCAAGATTCAAGTAATACAGCTGAAATGGAAATATGGGATGAGAATGAAAATGCGGAATCTGCAGCTGTTGAAATATCTGCTAACCAAGAGGGCGTATTAGAAATTGAAGAAGATAAATTTGTTTCACAAGTAGAAGAAGTATACAATTATCCAGATAAATATCTTGGTGAAACAGTGAAATACCAGGGATACATATTTTTGGAAGAATATGAAGGTAAAGACTATTACTATGTTGTAAGAAACACATATGCATGTTCATGTGGTGAGGAAGAAAGCATTGTTGGTTTTGAGATAGCATGGGAAGGAGACATTCCGGAAGAGGGGACATGGGTAGAAGTAACAGGTGTTTTAGATTCATACATGGAAGAAGAAAATCAGTATATTTTAGTTAGAGCTTCAGATTTAGATATTAAAGATGAAATTGGTAAGACGTTTGTAACTGAATAGGGTAAGAAGATTTTGTTTTACTCTAAAACTGATATCTGACAGTTGATGAAAGAAATTTAAAATAATTTACAGGAAACATTCAATTCTATTTGTGGTGATACGATAGCGATTCCAAATAATGAAGAGAGAAAATTTTAATACAGGAGGAAATTATTTTTGGAAAATGAAATGATGAAAAAAAATAAAAATTTGTGGGTAAAAATACTTATTGTAATTTTAGCGTTAGTAGTTGTGGCAGGTATATATGTATATAAAAAGGCAGAGGAAGATAAACTAAATAATCAAAATACAGCTCAAACAGATTCTGAAAATGCAGGTGAAGAGAGTACAGATGGAGAAAACTCATTATTAGAAATATCTTCCGTTGATTTAGATGAAATCAAGTCTTATGGACTTCCTTTTGTTATCGACTTTGGCTCGGATTCTTGTATACCTTGTAAAGAAATGGCACCGGTTTTAGAAACATTACATGAAGATTTTCAAGGAAAAGCGATAGTACATTTCGTAGATGTGTGGAAAAACACAACTGCCGCAAATGATTTCCCTGTATCGGTTATTCCAACCCAAGTATTTTTTAATGCAGATGGAACACCATATGTACCAAGTGATGAACTTACACAAGAAATTGAATTTACAATGTATAGTTCAAAGGATACAAATGAACATGTGTTTACTGTTCATCAAGGAGGTATTACCGAAGAGCAAATGCGAAAGATATTTGCCGAAATGGGGGTTGAGTAGAGATGAATGAAATACTTGAATCTTTATCGGTGATGATAAAAGATAGTATGTGGCTGGCACCACTATTAGCATTAGTGGCAGGAACATTAACTTCTGTAACACCTTGTTCCTTATCAACAATACCCCTTGTCATCGGAGTGGTTGGTGGAACGGGTCAAAAGGATGCAAAGAAGGCTTTTAAACTGTCACTGACCTTTGCCTTGGGGACTGCTGTAACGTTTACTACATTAGGAACATTGGCATCTCTTGCAGGTAACTTAATCGGGACATCTGCAAAGTGGTGGTATATTGCACTGGGTATTCTAATGCTAATGATGGCGTTACAAACATGGGAAGTATTTAATTTTATACCTTCCACCTATTTAATTTCAAAAAGCAAAAAGACCGGTTATATAGGAGCATTCATTGCAGGTGTGTTAGGGGGCATATTCTCTTCACCATGTTCGACACCAGTTTTAATTGCATTATTAGCGATTGTTGCTGGTAAAGGAAGTGTTATATGGGGAATTTTACTTTTACTATTATATTCGATAGGTCACGCTATATTAGCAGTAGTTGCAGGTACAAGCGTTGGATTTGTACAGAAACTTTCACATAGTGAGAAGTACGGAAGATTCAGCAAGGTCTTAAAAATAGTAATGGGTTGTGCTATATTAATTATAGCATTTTATATGTTTTATCTGGGATTCTAGAAGGAAAGGAGTACTTAGTATGGCAATATTTGGTTTTGGAAAGAAAAAAGACGAAATAAATAAAGAAATAAGCAGTTGTAGTTGTGGCGGTGCTTGTGATGCTGAATCTAGCGAACAAGAAGTGAAAGATATAGAAGGTGAAGCATCAGTAAAAGTACTTGGTTCAGGGTGCACCAAATGCAATGAACTGGAAGTAAATGTGAAAAAAGCATTGGAACAATTAGGAATGGATACGACTATTGATCATATTACTGATTTTTCTCAAATTGCAGCATATGGCGTAATGTCTACTCCAGCATTAGTAGTTGATGGCAAAGTAGTATCTTATGGTAAAGTTCTTAAAGTAGAAGAAGCAGTTAAAATATTAGAAAAGGTAAGATAGATAATATAGATTCAGGAAGAGATGAAAATAAAAAAGGTTTTCATCTTTTTCCTATTATAATGAAATGAGGGCAGATGATGCAAGAAAAAGAGAAACAACAAGAAGCAAAAAAGAGAATAAATAAAAGCGATATTTTATTAGATATTTTTATTATAGTTATGATACTACTATTATTGTATAAAGTGTTTTTTGGGGGGTGCAGTTGTTCAGTGCCGCAGAATACTGGAAGTCAAAATAATATAACTGAAATTACTACAGAATAAATAATAGATAAAAGGAAAAGTTATAACAAGTAACCCTGTGTGGTAGGATAGTTTGCACAGTAACCCTTTGGATTAGAGGAATATAATGAAAATACTAATGAAGTTAGAAAGAAAAAAAGAACGATAACTTAATGAATGGGATAAGAAAAATGAATAGATATTTATTTGAAAATTTATTTGGAATTCAAGGATTTAATATAGCTTGGTATGGTGTGATTATAGCATTCGGTATGTTACTTGGAGTGGCATTAGCTGCTTATCGAGCAAAGAAAAATGGTTATACAACAGATTTGATATTTGACTATATTCTCATTGCACTTTCAATAGCAATTATTTCTGCACGAATTTATTATGTTGTTTTTGAATGGGAGTCTTATGCGGATAATATTATAAAAATATTTGCAACAAGAGAAGGCGGATTAGCTATTTATGGAGGTGTAATCGGCGGTCTGCTGTCAGCTGTTATTTTTTGCAGAATACATAAATTCCCCATACTAAAGATGATAGATTTGTCGATTCCAAGTCTTATACTAGGTCAGGCAATTGGTCGATGGGGAAATTTTATGAATCAAGAAGCTTACGGAGAAATAATTACGAATCCAAAGCTTCAGTTCTTTCCTTATGGGGTATATATAGATGCTGTATCAGAATGGCATCAGGCGACTTTCTTTTATGAAAGCATATGGAATTTGTTTATATTTGTAATCCTTATGGTAATAGCACATAAGAAAGTTAAGGATGGAAGTTTGCTTGCTATATATTTTATTGGGTATGGAACAGGAAGATTTTTTATAGAAGGACTAAGAACTGATAGCCTTTATTTATTTAATATGATAAGAGTATCACAGCTGCTATCGTTTTTATTAGTAATAGGTGGATTGATTTTGATGCTATTAGTTAAAAATGGGAAATTGAAGATGGTTGACTATACAGGCAAATATTTATTGAAAAATAAAATATAAAAGATAGACTCACAAAATCATTGATATAAAATTTAAAATTAATTTATAGTATGATTTGTTTAATAAATAGGTCTTGATATTTAGGAAAATAACAAGGAGGATCCATGAAAAAATTAGCTTATATTGATGGATTAAAAGGGCTAGGGGCACTCATGGTTTATTTGTCTCACTTTGTCTTCGCATTTTACTATGCAGCGTATAGTCTGCAACCGGAGCATGCAAATACAGAGGGAGGAATAGAAATTATACTAGGAAAGACCCCTCTCAATATTTTATATAATGGCAATTTTGCTGTGCGTTTATTTATGGTTGTTAGTGGCTTTGTACTTTGTCTTGGCTATTTCAAGACACGTGATAAGATGAAACTTAAGGTAGGTGCGGTTAAAAGGTACTTCCGTTTGGCACCGCTAATTTTGATTAGTAATATGCTCATTGTAATCCTAATGTATTTTGGATGCTATCGTAACAGTGAGACAGCAGTGTTTACCAAATCATTGGATTGGTTTTATGGATTTAATCATTTCACGCCAAGGTTATCAGAGGCACTTTACGAGAGCTTGATTGGTTGCTTTGTTAACGGAAGTAATGATTATAATGGAGTATTGTGGACAATTCCTTATTTGTTCTGGGGGGCGTTAATTGTTTATTTGGCAGCCTATCTGTTAGGTGAAAATTCATTGCGCTATATTGCCTATGGAGTAATGCTTCTTGTGTTGCTAAGGACAGATTTTGCTGGAATTATTTTTGGGTTTATAATGTGCGATTTATGGTATACTCTGGAAAAATGGCTAGAACGCTATTCAAGATATCCCGTTATTCCAATACTGATATTTATATTAGGTTGTTATTTGGCATCTTACCCATCAATTGGCATTTCCATGGAGGGAACTATTTATGCTATGCTAGGAACTCCAAAGGTAATTACTTATCATTTATTAGGAGCTGTTCTTATAGTTGCCGGAATTCTGGGTTGCAATAGTTTACAGAAGCTGTTTGGATGTAGGCCATTGCAATACTTGGGAAAAGTTTCTTATTCTCTATATTTGTGGCATTTCCCTGTTATTGCTACTTTCTCCAGTTGGTTTTTCGGAATGTTTAAGGGAATACTAGGGTACCAGATAACAGTGTTCATAGATTTTATTTTAACTACATTATTGGTGCTTATTATTTCCAGGCTAAGTGAAAAATATTTGGAAACGCTAGGAAAATATATGGAGAATCGAATCGTGAAATTAATGATCCCTAAAAGGATAGGTTGAAAAATAAAATTTTTCGTCCTAACTCTGTGATTTCACCCTTGCAAGCAAGTGAAATCATGCGAGTTAAAATGAAAAGGAGCAAATTATATGGAGAAAAAGCGGATTGCATGGATGGATATTACAAAGGCGATAGGGATGATGATTGTGTTAGTTAATCATGCAGAGCTTGATTTTGGAGTTATTAATTATTTTGGTGGAATGTTTTATATGCCAATCTTTTTCATGTTATCTGGGATGACTTTTACATATCATAAAGATGAAAAACTCTGGAGTTATGCAGGTAAAAAAGCAAAACGTTTATTATTGCCATATTTATTCTATAATTTATTTTTATTTTTGTTTTTCTTTTTTAAGAATAATGTACTAACTGGTCGAATAACAGTAGATTCCTTCTTCCCAATCATTGGAATTATTTACTCCAGAAATTCTATGTTTTCTGGAGAAAGGACTAACAATATTTATTTTATGCAGAATCTAAATGCACCGACTTGGTTTTTGACATGTATGTTTCTTACTTTGATATTTTTCTGGTGGCTGATACACTGGTCTAAAGATGATCAGAAGAAAATTGGTATTATTAATGGAGGCTTTTTGATACTGGCAATTTCGCTACACTATCTTAGCCCGGTTTTGATTCCCTGGAGTTTAGATAGTGCGTTATATGCAGTATCTTTTGTGTTGTTTGGAAGATTTGCTCAGAGAAAAAATCTTGTGGGATGGCTTTATCAAAGACCACATTTTATCATTGCGGTAATAAGTGCATTTGTTGGGCTTTCTTACCTGAATGGTTCAGTTAATATGTCTGTTGGAAACTATGGCAAATCCATGATTCTCTATTTAGTGGTAGGAGCATTAGGTTCTGTTCTATGTATGGAATTGGCGTATTTTATAGAGAAAAAAAGCAAGATTCTGACATTAATTGGAACAGTTGTGGGAAAGAAGACAATTCAAATTCTGTGTCTTCACTTATTTGTTTTTATGTTGGTAAAAGTGGGAGCTGAACAGATTAGTTATTTAAAAAATGCAGAAATCTTAATAAAACTGCTAATGGTTATTTTTAGCCTTTTAATTTTAAGTTGTGTTGAATTTGGTACTATTGCCTTTAAATTTTGTGTTAGATACAACACGAGCCGTAGCTATAGGGATAAGTATTGAAGTTGTACAAAAAATTTCAGTTATCATAATCGGCTAGTTCTTTTATACATTCAATTTTTTATTGTGTAATAGAAAAGATTAATTGTATTAGATGATGGTGAAATCAATAAATACTGAGTATCTTATGGAACTTAAATTGACAAAAAATGATATATTGTATAATATATGCATATCTATTTTTGAATGTGAGGAGGAACAAATGAAAATGAAGTACGAAAAAGAATCAGCCATTTTTAAGGCGCTAGGCGATCCCAATCGGCTGTTAATACTAGAAACCTTACAAAGTGGGGATAAGTGTGCTTGCAAATTATTAGAGGATTTGGAAATTAGTCAGTCTACATTATCTCATCATATGAAGATTTTATACGAGGCAGGCTTTGTGGAATCAACCAGACAGGGGAAATGGATGCATTATACCATTAACAGTGATGGCTTTGAAAATGCAAAGAAAATACTAGAAGGATTAGAAATCTGTATTCTAACGCATTAAAACAGTCAATAAAGTACGTCTTTAAGAATGGAAGGTGATCACATGGGTTTACAAAAGATATATATAGAACTTACTGATAATTGTAATTTAAATTGTAAAATGTGTTACAGGAGATCATGGGGAAATGTATTTGGTGACATGAAAAATGAAGTATTACACAAATTGGTAAATGAGATTAAAGAGCAGGATGAAATGAGAGAGATTGTTATAGGAGGAATAGGGGAACCTACATATGCCAAGAATTTTAAAAAAGCTTTGGAATTGCTGAAAGATTATAGTATCACTGTAACTACAAATGGCACTTTAATTGATGAAGAGCTAGCAGAGTATTTGATTCAATATGTTGATAATATAACTGTATCAATTGATGGAACTCCGGATACATTTCAGGAGATAAGAGGAATTGACTTAAGTTTGGTTGAAAATAATATTAAAATGCTAAATATGCTAAAAGGCAGGCATAATTCGAAAAAACCTGTTGTAGATGTACAGTTCGTATTGTCAGATGAAAATAAGAACGATATTTTTAAGGTAATTGATATAGCCAAAGAATTAAAAGCAAACAGATTCATTGTATCCAATATGATTCCTCAACTAGAAGTAAATAAAGACTCTATCTTGTATACGAGATACGAAAATTTAGAAATAAAGAACTTATTTCAAAAGATAGTACTTTATTGTATGAAAAAAGGTATCATGGTTTCACTTCCTAATTTTGAATTGAAAACAATAAGAGAGTGCAGATTTGTCGAAAATTCGTCCGCCTTTATTTGTTCTTCGGGAGAAGTATCTCCGTGCTATCGATTTTCTCATGATTATACGGAATATGTATTTGGCAGGAAAAAACAAATTAAAAAATTTGTATTTGGAAGTTTGGAACTAGAATCTTTGAAAGATATTTGGAATCATGAAAATTATGATAAATTCAGAGAGCGCATTACTAACAACAAATATCCTTCTTGTTTAGACTGCAATTTCGTTGATGGTTGTGATTATGCAACTGGCACCGAAGATGATTGCTTTGGGTTATCTCCGTCTTGCGGCGATTGTCTGTGGAGCAGAATGTTTACCCAGTGTCCATAGTTAAATTTTTATTTTGATTATGAGGGGGTGATGAAAATTACGTCCTCTCAACAAATTTGTCTCCGGTTATTGATTATATGTTCCATAAGGAATGTGGAAGTTGTATAAATCAATGATATCATGGGGGATGACTAGTGGAAAACTCTGTACTTATTATAATTCAAAAGAGAAGCATGTGTTGAACACTGCTATGTCTGTAGAAATCTATGTCCACAGGTGCGATTTCTTATGCAAGAGAAGATAAAGAAAAGTCTTGTTATATGACTGTATTCATATAATAAAGAATGAAAATAATAGAAAGTATGAAATCTAAAGTTATTAGGAGCGTGATATTTCATTGGCAAGTAACTTCAATATTATATGGGATGAATTCAGTGTACCATTACGAATATTCATAAAAAGGCGTATTAATAATGAGCAAGATGTTGAAGATGTTTTACAAAACGTATTTATGAAGATTTATAATAACATTAACAAGTTGGAAAAATTGAATAATATACATGCATGGGTATACACGGTTACTAAAAATACCATAATTGATTACTATAGAATGCAAAAACATGATTCATATCTTAATGAGTTATCAGAAGATATTGCAATATGTGAAAACTTAGATGAAAAGACCACTATTAATGAAATCTCACACTGCTTAATAATGATGATCCAGTACCTACCTGAAAAATACAAACAGGCATTAACATTAACTGAAATCGAAAATGTAACTCAAAAGCAATTGGCAGATAAAGCTGGTTTATCAGTTTCAGGTGCAAAATCACGAGTTCAACGGGCGCGGGAATTACTTAAAGAAGAATTTTTATCTTGTTGCAACCTAGAAATAGATGGTAGAGGAAATATTATTGACTATGAAGTGAAAAATCTAGAATGTAATTATTGTAAAAGATAAAATGGGACGTATAAAAATGCGTCCTTTTTCATTTATTATCGTCTATATATATGATAGATTAAAAATTATTATGGAGGATAATTATGACACGTAAAAAGGAAGAAATGAGAGAATTAATTAGAAAAAATTATGCTGAAGTTGCCTTAAAGGGAGCACAAGGTGGTTGTTGCTGTAGTAGTGGTTGCTGTGGGACTGATACAATTGTAGATATTAGTGAATCATCAAAAAGAATAGGATATTCGGAAGATGATATAAACAAAGTACCGTTGGAAGCCAATATGGGATTGGGATGCGGGAATCCTATTGCAATAGCTACATTAAAAGATGGAGACAATGTACTTGATCTAGGAAGCGGTGGTGGATTTGATTGTTTCCTTGCTAGAGGGCAAGTGGGAGAGGCTGGATATGTAATAGGTGTTGATATGACACCTGAAATGATAAAATTAGCACGTGAAAATGCTGAGAAAAGTGGATATTCAAATGTTGAATTCAGATTAGGAGAAATAGAACATTTGCAGTGGCAGATGCATCTGTTGATGTAATTATTTCTAACTGTGTTATTAATTTGTCTCTCGATAAAGAGAAAGTATTCTGTGAGGCATATAGAGTGCTGAAAGCAGGAGGAAAATTATCCGTTTCTGATGTTGTTGCTACAGCAGAATTACCTGACCAAGTAAAAAATGACTTAAGTATGATGACAGGCTGTATTGCTGGAGCAGAATATATTGAAAACATTAGAATCATGATGCATAAAGCAGGTTTCAAAGATATTAGATTAACTCCGAAAGATAACAGTAAAGATATTATTAATTCATGGGTTCCAGATAGAAATATTGAGGACTTTGTTGCGTCTTACATCATAGAAGCGACTAAATAGTATTAAAGTGGAATACAATTTGTGTGCAAAATTGCGTTAACTGATAAAAATTAATAGAATACTCTCTTTGTAGTAGAACGTTAGTATAAATAACGTCTTCAATAAAGGGAGTATTTTTGCGTTGAAATGGTTAAATTAAAAATGTGGAAGAGGGTTTAATAAAACAACTAGAGTAATACATGAATATTTTATACAAAAATTACACAAAACATATTGACAAATATCTATATGGTGTTTATAATTTTACATATAGACAAATATCTATGTTAGGATAAAACAAATAATATATATGGGAACGGAGATTAATAGAGAATGGATTTAAATGTAGATTATGCACCTGTATTTAAAGCATTAGGTGATGTTACGAGACTTAAAATAATAGAAATGTTATCCTGTGGTGAACTTTGTGCCTGTGATATTTTAGAATCGTTTGAGATTACTCAGCCTACACTATCTTACCACTTGAAGATATTAATAGAATGCGGTCTTGTGAAAAGTCAGAAAGAAGGATCTTGGATTCGGTACAGCAATAATACTGAGTTAATAGCAGAAATGAAAAATTACTGGAATAGCATTACAACGGAACAGGAAAACTGTATCTGTAAAAATTCTAAGGAGGTTAGTAAATGCGATTAATTATTATTGGTGCGGTAGCCGCAGGTACATCAGCAGCTGCTAAAGCGAGAAGAAACGATGAGAATGCTGACATAATAATCTATGACAAAGACAGTTTTATCTCTTATTCAGGATGTGGAATGCCTTATTATATCGGTGGTGAGGTAGAGAATGCAGAAAAACTTACCCCTCGTGATCCTGCATTTTTTAAAAGTAAATATAATGTAGATATTTTCATACGACACGAAGTGCTGTCCATTGATCATAAAAATAAGTCACTGAAGATAAAAAATCTGTCTACTGGTGATATCCTTCAAGATCATTATGATAAGCTTATAATAGCAACTGGTGCGTCTGCTGTTATACCACCCGTCAAAGGGGCAGAGCATAAAAATGTGTTTAAATTACGAAATATTGGTGATATGAAACAAATCAAAGCTTACATCAATGAATACACACCCAAATCAGCAGTTATCATTGGAACTGGATTTATAGGCTTGGAAGTATGCGAAAACCTGAAAGAGCTTGGTATCGATGTTACACTCGTAGAGAGACTTCCTCAAGTAACTCCGGGTCTTGATGGAGATATAGCAGTATATCTAGAAGAACATTTAGAGAAAAACGGTGTGAAACTTTTTAAAGATATATCAGTAGTAGAAATAAAAGAAAATAAGATAATTTTGGAAGACGGAAGAGAAGTAGATGCTGATTTTGTACTTCTTTCAACAGGAGTAAGACCGAATACAGAACTTGCAGTAAAAGCTGGTATTGAACTTGGAGTAACAGGAGCCATTAAAGTCAATGAGAAGATGATGACAAATGTGAAAGACATCTACTCTTGCGGTGATTGCTCAGAGCAGTATCATGTAGTTACTGGAAAACCAGTATACCGCCCAATGGGATCTACTGCCAATAAAACCGGAAGAATCACTGGGGATGTAGTAACAGGCGGAAACCTATCTTTCAGAGGCATTCTTGGAACCGGAATTTTCAAGGTTTTTGGTATGACAGTAGCACTTACTGGATTATCAGAAAGAGAGGCTAAGAAGGAAGGATATCATGTTGTAGCCTACCATAATATTAAGCCAAATAAGCCAGAATATATGGGTGGTAAAGAAATGGTTATCAAAGGCATTGCTGATAAAGATACTGGAAAACTATTGGGTGCCCAAATTGTAGGTTTTGAAGGTGTAGATAAAAGAATTGATGTATTTGTTACAGCAATTAGTTATAAAGCGCAGGTGGAGGACCTGTTTCATCTTGATTTGGCTTATGCTCCGCCATTTTCTACTACAAAGGATCCTGTTATGTATACAGGCATGATTTTAGATAATGCGATTCATTCTGATAGAAAGCTTATATCCTCTGAAGAACTGAAAGAATTAATAAAATCCGAAAAGAACTATCAGTTAATAGATGCCAGAGCGGTCTCCCAATACGAACAAGATCATATAGAAACAGCGGTAAACGTACCCCATGCCAAATTAAGAGATTCCTTAGACAAATTTGATAAGGAGGCGATAACCGTAACCTATTGCAATAAAGGTGTAACTGGTAATGCGGCGCAGAATATTTTATTAAACCATGGATTTAAGGAAGTTTATAATTTATCTGGTGGGCATAAGAATTATATCAAAACTATGAAGACATTGTAACATATGATTTCTTAGTGCATAGAATATGCATATATGCTCATATAATTATTTATATGGAGGGGGTGAAACCGTGGTTGATATCTTTAAAGCACTATCAGAGGAAAGCAGGTTAAGAATTCTGACTTTACTGATAGAAAGAGAAATGTGTGTCTGTGAGATTGAGGTCTGTTTAAATATGACACAGTCAAACGCTTCCAGACATCTGACTGTACTTAAAAACTGTGGAATTCTGCATTATTATAAGAAAGCACAATGGGCATATTATGGAATAAGCGAAAGCTTTAAAGAAGAACACAAAAACCTATGGGAGTATTTACTGCAAAAGTTAGTTGAACTACCAACCTATCAGGCAGACCATGAACAATGCGAAAAATACAAAACCATTGATGTCTGTGCAAATTCTAAGATAACACATTAAAGGAGAGAGAAAAATGAACAAAGAAAAATCAACAGGAATTGGATTTTTTCAAAAATACTTAACCATATGGGTGGCACTTTGTATGATTACAGGGGTATTAATTGGAAAGTTTTTACCTTCGGTACCTGCGTTTTTTAATCAGTTTGAATATGCAAAAGTGTCCATACCTACTGCAATACTAATTTGGGTTATGATTTACCCAATGATGATGAAGGTGGATTTTGAAAGTGTTAAAAATGTAGGGAAAAACCCAAAAGGATTATATGTAACATGGATTACAAACTGGTTAATTAAGCCATTCACGATGTTTGGAATTGCTTCTTTCTTTTTCTATATCGTATTTAAGGGAATGATTCCAGCAGATTTAGGAAAAGAATATTTAGCAGGAGCCGTTTTATTAGGTGCAGCGCCATGTACTGCAATGGTTTTTGTATGGAGCCAGTTGACGAAAGGAAATCCAGCCTATACGGTAGTGCAGGTAGCAACCAATGATTTAATTATTCTGGTGGCATTTATTCCGATTGTAAAATTCTTACTTGGAGTGAGTAAAGTATCAGTTCCTTGGGATACATTAATTTTATCAGTTGTTTTGTTTGTCGTAGTTCCGTTAACAGCTGGTGTATTAACAAGGATGTATATCAGTAAAAAGAAAGGAACAGAATATTTTGAAAATCAGTTTCTGCCTAAGTTTGATAATGCAACAATAGTTGGTTTGTTACTGATGCTGGTACTTTTATTCTCCTTCCAGGGTGATGTTATTTTAAATAATCCTTTACACATATTACTGATAGCAGTGCCATTAACCATACAGACATTTTTAATTTTCTTTATTGCATATCTGGTAGCAAGAGTGTTAAAGCTTCCTCATAATATAGCAGCTCCAGCAGGAATGATTGGTGCTTCTAATTTCTTTGAGCTTGCAGTTGCGGTTGCAATTGCCTTATTTGGAATGGAGTCACCAGCAGCACTGGCTACAGTTGTAGGAGTATTGACTGAGGTGCCAATTATGTTAATACTGGTTAAAATAGCAAATAAGACGATTCATTGGTTTCCAGAAGATTCTCTCGCTAGTAAATAGTATACAATGATAAGAATAAATTATTTTCACATATAAAGAATTCATAATAGTTAAGGAAACTAGTTTAGACGATACAATCATTTTTTGTTAAATATCTAATTATTCGTTTAGTAGAGAGGAGTTTTTTGTATGAGTAATAGAAGAGATTCAGGTAAAATTTTAAATTGGGAAAGTGGTTTAAACCCAATTGACGAAGAATTGAAAATTTCCTATTCCAACCAGAATGGAGTTTCAGATCAACTCAAAGTAAAATATTCGTTAAATGATATAAATGGATATTCACAAAAAGATGATGAAATATTTAATATCATAAGGATGAATTAGTATTTATATTTGGATAATAAGACTGCGTTGATTACTGCCCTAGCTGTGGAAATCTATGGTAGGTAAATCTTGCGTTACATTTTAAAAAGAAGTATTTTGACACTAAAATATTTAACTGATAACCAATATAGGAGGTATGAAAATGAAAACTATGAAAATTTATGAACCAGCTATGTGCTGTTCAACTGGACTTTGCGGTGTAGGAGTTGATCCAGAATTATTAAGAATTTCTACGGTATTAAACACATTGGAGAATAATGGAGTACTTGTTAATCGGTTTAATCTTTCAAACGATCCACAGGAATTTGTAACGAATAAAACAATAAATAATTATGTTAAAGAAAATGGAGTTGATGGATTACCAGTTGTTGTTATAGATGATGAAATCGCAATCACGCGAAGATATCCATCCAATGATGAATTTGTAAAATTACTTAATGTACCTAAAAGTTATATTGGAGAAAAACCAAGTCCGGCGAAAGCTACAGATAATAAAAATCAGGGTTGTGGATGCTCTGGCGGAGATTGTTGCTGTTAATTATTTGTATTGCTGGAGGCGATATTTTAGATGTCAGGAGAAATAACAATTGATGTTTTTGGGATTCGAAATCAAGCAGTTGGTTGTAACTGCAATGGAAAAAGCTGTTCATCAAAAACAATGGATGAAATGTATCGTGAATTTCACACTTTTTTGACAAAGAATATGTATACCAATCAGTTCAAAATACAGTTTATTGATATTCTCATGGATGATATGGAAGACTATGGCTATGTAATTGATGCAATGAATCAAGGTTATAGTCTTCCGCTAACAGCAATTAATGGTGAGATCAAGTTCTATGGTGGTATTTCTAATAGGATGACTGCTAATTTACTAAGAAAACTCAGTAGAAGAAGATAAAAAGATACAACTTTTAAAAGACATTAGGATTAAATAATTCTAGATACCATTTAGATAGTAAAATTTGAATGATTTTTAAGGAGAATAAAATATAATGTCAAAATGTTGGTATCCTATTATTGATTACAATAGATGTTGTGAATGTGGAAAGTGTGTTAATAAATGCAGGCAGGGTGTTTATGACAAATCAAAAATGCCAAAACCTGTTGTGGTTTATCCAGACGGATGTATACAAGGGTGTCATGGTTGTGGCAACTTATGCCCGAAAAAAGCAATAACCTATGAAGGTGACAATGTAAATAAAGTGCAAAGACGTAGACTGTTTTAACTATAACAGTTATGAGTAATGAAAAGGAGTGAAGTGAATATATAATGGAAAACTTTAACATACAAAAAGTAGTACTTACAAAATATCTTTTCTTCACAGGAAAAGGAGGAGTTGGAAAAACTTCAACTGCCTGTGCGACAGCTGTATCTCTTGCTGATTCTGGAAAAAAAGTTATGCTAATCAGCACTGATCCAGCATCAAACTTGCAAGATGTATTTCAGACAGAATTAAATAATAAAGGAGTTGCGATTCAGGAAGTTCCTAATCTTGTTGTAGCAAACCTGGATCCGATTGAAGCGGCTGCGGAATACAGAGAAAGTGTTATCGCACCGTACCGAGGACAGTTACCCGATGTAGTGTTAAAAAATATGGAGGAGCAGCTTTCCGGTTCCTGTACCGTTGAGATTGCATCATTTAATGAATTTTCTAAATTTATAACGGACGAAAAAGTTCAAAATGAGTATGATTTTATCATCTTTGATACTGCACCAACAGGGCATACATTAAGGATGCTGCAACTTCCATCAGCTTGGAGTAATTTTATCAGTGAAAATACGCACGGTGCTTCCTGTTTAGGGCAATTGTCAGGACTAGAAAGTAAAAGAGCAATTTACAAAAAGGCTGTAGAAACACTAGCTGATGGAAACCTTACAACTTTAATATTAGTTTCAAGACCAGAGGTAACACCTTTAAAAGAAGCAGCGAGAGCATCTAGTGAACTTGCAGATATTGGCGTGAAAAATCAAATGATGATATTAAATGGAGTACTATCATCCTATGATGATACTATTTCAGAAAGCTTATATAATAAGCAACAAATCGCACTTAGTGGTATGCCTGAAGAATTAAGGGAATTAAAAACTTATTCTATACCGCTAAGAGCTTATAATATAACAGGGATTGAAAATGTAAGGTCCTTACTTGAAAAGGATAACTATACAATTAGAGAAGAAAAAATAAAAGCAGATGTTATTCCAGGACTTAAAGATGTGATAGATGATTTATATCAAACCAACAAAAAAGTTATTTTTACAATGGGAAAAGGCGGTGTTGGTAAAACAACAATAGCAGCTTCTATTGCACTAGGATTGGCATCAAAAGGGAAAAAGGTACACCTAACGACAACGGATCCTGCGGCTCATCTTAAATTTGTCATGAATGAGACAGATGGTATTACCATGAGTCATATTGATGAAAAAGAGGAACTAAGCAAGTATCAGCAAGCAGTACTTTCAAAAGCAAGAGAAACTATGTCGGAGGAAGATATTGCATATGTGGAAGAAGACTTAAGATCTCCTTGTACACAAGAAATTGCTGTGTTCAGAGCTTTTGCAGATATTGTTGAAAAGGCAGAAGATCAGATTGTAGTAATTGATACTGCACCGACAGGGCATACGCTATTACTCCTCGATTCTACACAGAGCTATAATCAAGAGATCAAGCGTTCCCAGGGTGATATTCCCGAATCAGCTAAGAAATTGTTGCCGAGATTACGCAATAAAGAAGAAACAGAAGTTATTATTGTGACACTTGCTGAAACCACTCCGGTTTATGAAGCAATGCGCTTAGAAGAAGATTTAAAACGGGCAGGTATAGCCACAAAATGGTGGGTTATAAATTCATCCCTTTATCGTACTGGTACTACGAATAAATTGCTGTCAGCAAAATCAAGTAATGAAATTGAATGGATCAATAAGGTTGATGAGCATGCAGATGGCAACTTTGCGGTAATTGAATGGAAAGCAGAAACGATTAATGAAGATACAATGAGAGCATTCTAAAATAGAAAAATGGGCGGAAGAGAATAAAAATTTTCTTCTGCCTATTTTTTGTTATAACTTTACATCCATTTTACATAACCTTAACACAATTGATATTTACATATCAGCATATCATGATATATAATAAATGCATGAAGAGGATAGTTAATTCATTCATGAGATATAATAAATGTAAAGAATATGCAAAAAGAAATGGATGGTGGTGAGTATGTTTGGATTAATCATTTTGTTAGCAGCGCTATTTATCTTCGGTTATTTAAATTATAGAAGTATTGTGAGTAGAAGTAGATCAATCATCGAGAAAATGTTAGATGAATAAGACAATAAGGAGAATTGAAATGAAAAAATTGATTAGTAAAAAGAGTGTATTATTAGTAAGTGTATTGGCACTGACATTAGCATTTACAGGGTGTGGACAAAAGGAAAGTGAATCTGACAGTAAGTTGTCAGGTGAAATACGAATTGATGGGTCCTCGACGGTATTTCCCATTACGGAAGCAATCGTTGAAGAGTTTAATATGGTGGAACCAAATGTAAAAATTCCAGTTGGTGTATCAGGAACTGGTGGTGGTTTTAAGAAGTTCATCGCAAAAGAGACGGATATTAGCAATGCTTCCAGACCAATTAAGGAGGAGGAAGCCGAAGGTGCTAAAAATGCTGGTGTAGAATATACAGAATTCAAAGTAGCTTATGATGGGTTATCAGTACTAGTAAATCCGGATAATACATGGGTTGACTATTTAACAGTCGAAGAATTAGCGGCTATATGGATGCCAGACAGTAAAGTAAAAACTTGGAAAGACGTCCGTGCAGAATGGCCAGACGAAGAAATTAAATTTTATGCACCTGGTACAGACTCAGGAACCTTTGATTATTTTACAGAAGAAATCAATGGAGAGAGTGGTGCAATTCGATCTGATTTTACAGGCAGCGAAGATGATAACGTATTGGTTCAAGGGATTGCAGGAGATAAAAATGCATTAGGATTTTTTGGATTTGCTTATTACGAGGAAAACCAGGATAAATTAAAAGTTGTACCAATTGATAATGGAAATGGAGCGATTACTCCAACATTCGATACCATCAAAAGTGGAGAGTATGCACCGTTATCAAGACCAATTTTTATCTATGTTAATAATGAATCACTCAAACGCGAAGAAGTAAAAGAATTTGTTACGTTTTATATAGAAAATGCTAAGGATATCGTACCAGAAGTAGGCTATGTATCCTTACCAGAAGAAGAATATGAAACTGAATTAGAGTTACTTCAGTAGAAAGTAAAATAGTATCGAAACGTGCATGCAAAGTGTACGTTTCGATTCACTTGTATGGGGTAGAGAATGAAAGAAACTAAAACAGGTATCAAACTAAAAAAGAAAAAAAGAGTTGATATTTTGGAAATTGTAGTAGAAAAAGTGCTTGTTCTTTTTGCTACAATCTCCATTCTGACAACCATTGCTATTATATTTACACTTTTTGGAGAAACAATCACTTTTTTTAAGGAAGTTTCGATTGTTGAGTTTTTCACAGGAACAAAATGGACACCTACCTTAACTCCACGAAATTTTGGTGTACTTCCCTTGCTCATTGGAACCTTAATGATTGCAATTGGGTCAAGCATCGTAGCTTTACCAATGGGACTGGGAAGTGCTATTTACTTAAGTGAATATGCTCCGAAGAAAGCCAGAAAGATTATTAAACCTATTTTGGAAATACTAGCAGGAATCCCATCTATCGTATATGGCTTTTTTGCACTGAACTTTATTACACCGATTCTTCAAAAATTGCTTCCGCAAACTCAGATATTTAATGCTTTGAGTGCAAGTATAGCAGTAGGAATTATGACTTTACCTATGGTAGCATCCTTATGTGAAGATGCCATGATGGCTGTTCCAGACTCTGTTAGAAAGGGAGCGTATGCTCTAGGAGCCACAAAATTTGAGGTTGCCACAAAAGTAGTTATTCCTGCAACTTTTTCAAGTATTGCATCAGCTTTTGTTCTTGCAATTTCAAGAGCGATTGGAGAGACCATGATAGTGGCAATTGCTGCAGGGCAAAGCCCGGTACTGACACTTAATCCTTTAGAGAGTATACAGACATTGACAGGATTTATGGTAAATATAAGCCTTGGAGATATCCAGCATGGGACAATAGAATATAATACGGTATTTGCAGTGGGTTCTCTTTTATTTGGGGTAACATTTTTAATGAACATTATAGCAAGAGCTGTTGTAAACAGAAATAGGAGGTATCTAAATGGCTAATGATAAACAAATTAGTGATTTAAGCTTAATTGATCAAAAGAGGATAAATATAAGAAAAATAAAAAATAATATTTTTTATTCTATTTTATTACTATCCATTTTATTTTCAATCTTGGTACTGTGTATTTTACTATATCAGATATTTAGTGAGGGTATAAAGTGGATAGACTGGGATTTTATAACCAGTATGCCTTCAAGAAGTCCAGAAAAGGCTGGAATTCTTTCTGCTTTAGTGGGAAGTATATGGACAATTGGTCTAACTGCACTCATAGCGCTTCCGGTAGGTGTAGGAACTGCTATTTATCTGGAAGAATATGCAAATAAAAAAGGAATATTTTATAAATTACTTACAATAAACATTGCGAATCTAGCAGGTGTGCCTTCTATTGTATATGGCATGTTAGGACTTGCAGTTTTTGTAAGGTTCATGAATTTGGAGCGTAGCATTTTATCAGGAGCATTAACTTTAAGTATTTTAATATTACCAACCATTATTGTATCCTCACAGGAGGCATTAAAAAGTGTTCCGTTAAGTCTGAAAGAGGGATCATTTGCATTAGGAATGACAAAATGGAGAACCATTGCTGGAGTGACACTTCCATTTGCAATTCCAGGGATACTTACCGGATCAATTTTAGCAATATCAAGAGCAATGGGAGAGGCTGCACCACTTATTATGGTAGGCGCTGCCGGATATATTGCATTTTTACCAAGTGGACCATTGGACTCTTTTACCGTATTACCAATACAAATTTTCAACTGGACATCAAGACCTCAGGCAGAGTTCCAGAATGTGGCGGCTGCAGGGATTATGGTGTTGATGGTACTTCTTTTATCAGCTAATGCGGCAGCTATCATCTTACGCAATAAGTACCAGAAGAAAATAGACTGATAATAGAAATGAGGAAGATATGGAAGGTAAAATAAAAGTAGAAAACCTAAGCTTTTATTATGGAAGTGTAAAAGCACTGGATAACATAAATATAGAAATAGAAGAGAAAAAAATAACCGCTTTAATCGGTCCATCAGGGTGTGGAAAATCGACTTTTTTGCGTGTATTAAACAGAATGAATGATTTAATTGATGGAACCCGTTCTGAGGGAAAGGTATGGATTGTGGATGAAAACATTTTGGGTAAAGATTATGATGTTTTTGAATTAAGAAAAGAGGTCGGAATGGTATTTCAAAGACCGAATCCTTTTCCGAAATCAATTTATGACAATCTTGTTTATGCGCCGAAAAGGCATGGGATAAAAAATAAAAAGCAGTTAGACGAGTTGGTTGAAACAAGTCTTAGAAAAGCGGCACTTTGGGATGAAGTAAAAGATAACCTTGGTAAATCAGCACTTGAATTATCAGGTGGACAGCAACAAAGACTCTGCATTGCTCGTTGTCTTGCAATAGAACCAAAAATTATTTTAATGGATGAGCCAACATCAGCATTGGATCCTATTGCCACATTAAAAATAGAGGACTTATTACAGGACTTAAAGAAAGAATATACCGTAGTCATAGTCACGCATTCAATGCAACAGGCTGCTAGAATATCGGATAATACAGGATATTTTCTGAATGGAAATCTTGTAGAATATGGAAAGACATCAGATGTTTTTTCAGAACCAAAGGACAAACGAACAGAAGATTATATAACTGGAAGATTTGGTTAATTATTTAGAGGCATACTTTTTTGATAAAGCAATAGAAAAATGAAATAATAAATGGTAAAATCATATTAACATATAATGATATGATTTTATGAAAGAAGGAAATATTACATGGATCAGCATATAACAACTGAAGATATTATGCGATTAAAATTAATCAGTAAGTTTTTTAAAGGATTTGCAGATTATAACCGGTTATGCATCTTTGAGAGCCTTATTAAAGGTGAGAAGACGGTATCTGAGATTATCAATGATACCGGTTTTAGCCAGTCAAAGATCTCGAATCATCTGAAATGTCTAAGGGAAGGTGACCTTGTAGAAGCAAGACAGGAAGGTAAATTTATCTATTATAGTATCAAGGACGAGAAAATCAGATTAATTTTAAAAACAGCAAATGAACTTGTGAAAGATGCATCAGAGGAAAAGTTCAATTGTATGAATTATTAAGTGAATGTTCTGATGTTTAGAAAAGAGGTGTAATTATTGATTGATAAAATAGTATTTATTTCAGATATACATGGGAATATTGAAGCATTTAAGAGTGTGCTTGCTGATATACAGGAAAGAAATATTGATATGAGTCAAGTATATTGCCTTGGAGACTCTGTCGGATATGGCACAAGACCGGATGAAGTGATTGATCTGTTAAAACGAAATGGAATTGTATCAATACTTGGAAACTACGATGAAGCAGTAGGATTTTATCTTCCTACGTGTGGATGTAATATTAATAACGACAATGATAAAGCAAAGACAAAAAATGCACTTAGCTGGACAGTAGAACATACCAGTGCTGAGAATAAAGAGTATCTGAGAGAATTTGAAGAGCAATTAACGATTAAGATCTTGGGGAAAAGTATATTGCTTACTCATGCCAGTCCGATTTCCATAACAGATTATCTTTATGAAGATG
This sequence comes from Lacrimispora sp. 38-1, assembly GCF_049890855.1. Classification (NCBI taxonomy): domain Bacteria; kingdom Bacillati; phylum Bacillota; class Clostridia; order Lachnospirales; family Lachnospiraceae; genus Lacrimispora; species Lacrimispora sp. 38-1. The sequence goes on from NZ_JBANEW010000027.1 coordinate 90,466, forward strand.
ATAGGGAAAAGCAGGAAGAAATAGCGGAAGAGCTGGAAGAAGATATTATAGTATTTGGACATACCCATCTTCCCTATGTAAAAAAGGTAAAGGGGAAATTGTTTATCAATGCAGGAAGTGTAGGCAGACCCAAAGATGGAGATAATAGAGCCTGTTATTGTATAATAACAATTGGAGACAAACTGGAAGTTGAAGTTGAATTTGTAAGAGTTTCATATGATATAGAGAAAATGGCGCAGGAAATAATAGAGTCAGATCTAATGGACTCATTTGCAACCGTATTACGAACGGGGCGCGATACCAAATAATGAATAAACGAATATAACGAATGGGGAGAATTTGATAATGGAAGAAAATATGGAAACTAAACCAAAAGTTGCTTTTGTATGTGTGCATAATTCTTGTAGGAGCCAGATCGCAGAAGCACTGGGAAAACACCTTGCAGGTGATGCATTTGACAGTTATTCTGCTGGTACTGAGTTAAAAGATCATATCAATCCAGATGCAGTTAGATTAATGAAGAAAATATATGGGATAGATATGGAGCTAACACAAAGAAATAAATTAATCACTGATATTCCAAACCCAGATGTTGTGATAACAATGGGATGTAATGTGAATTGCCCATCACTGCCGTGCAAAATGAGAGAAGACTGGGGTCTAGATGATCCGTCAGGCAAAACGGATGAAGTATTTGAGAAGACCATTCAGACGATTGAAGAAAAGATTATTAATCTTAAAAACAGATTGTTTGATCTATAATTTACAATTATTTTACTCAATCATGATAGAGATAGAATAGAAATGCTTATATAATGTTAATTAGCAATTACTATGTTTTTAAAATGTGAAAGGTAAGTATAACGTGAAATCATCGTTATATAAGGATATGCTATGGAAAATGAAAAAATCAGAGTTTTATTTGTCTGTGTTGCTAACTCATTTCGCAGTCAGATTGCCGAAGCTTTTTTAAATCACAAATATGGCGACAATTTTGAAGCTGAAAGTGCGGGATTTAGGGTAAAAGCTATAAATCCACTTGCAATTGATGTGATGAAAGAACATGGCATTGATCTTTCAAACAACAGTGTTGATAGACTTATGGATTTATACAATGAAGGAAGAAAATATCAATACGTGATAACTGTATGCAATAGAGGAGAGGAAGAAGATTGCCCAATTTTCCCTGGAGTAGTTACTAGGTTGAGCTGGAGTGACTTCCAAGATCCTGAAAAATTTACAGGTTCAATGGAAGAGATAAAGAATAAGGCGAGAAAATTAAGAGATGAAATTGAAAAAAAAATTGATGATTTCGTGAATACAGTAAAATGAGATGATTTGATGGCGTTTAGAAAGAACACTTAGGAACAGGCTATTCATAATGGTATACGTTTAGGGACACTTGAAAAGGTGTCTCTTTTGGTGTTTGAAAAGTTGGAAAAATCATTGGTATGTCTGACAGAGAATACGCCTAAAACAGCATTAAACAACAGACATGTTGGGTGGAAAGTAATGAAGCTTAAGGGAAGCTAGAATTTTTATTATTAGGAATATTAACAGATGAAAAGATTGGATTATTTAAGATTTTAACGTATAATACAGATTATATACTAGTAAAGGAAGAGAACTATAATTCTGTGTATTATTCGCCTTGGAGAAGGCTGGATATCAGATTGTATAACAATAACTATGGCAAATAAAAAGAAATTAACAAAAGCAGAGCGTCACGATGAACGAATAAGAAAAGCAAAACAATGGCTTCTAACGTATAATGGTTCAAAAAAAAAGATAACGAAGCATTATCGCGAAAGATTCCATCTGGATATTATGACAGCAATCAAAGATTTACAGGAAATTGGTGTTGAATATACCAAGGAGTATCTAGAAGCAGTTAAGAAAAGCGAGGAAGACCGTATTCGACAGAAGCATTTGAAAGAAGAACAGAAACGTCAGGAAGAATATGATATGATATATGGAGACTGTGATGATACTTTTGCTTATATTGCGGGGTATACAGATGGCGGTGCACCATATGGAGTAATGTGGTTTGAAGTTGGCATTGATCCGGAATTGCCATTTGAGGAGAAAATACGACTTTATCATAAGGGGATGGAGGTGTGACAACGAATGGATGGAACAGTAAGAAATAATATAAAAATTGGTTCAAAGGTATTAGCGATTCAGAAACAGGATCAGAGAAGTGGTAAATTAATAGAAGGTATTGTAATGAGAATTCTTACAAATTCAATGACTCACCCGAGAGGAATAAAAGTTATGCTAGAAGGTGGAATTGTAGGAAGAGTACAGAAAATACTATGAGTACATACTTTTAATTTTGGATAAGAGATTTTGGTTTGGTAAAAAACGGATAACATTAATGATTAAAAATCATATGTAATTAGCAGGTACTGGCGACTTGGTTTGTTTGTAAAAGAAATATGCCGACAGTCAATATAAGCCTGATGTTGAAAGGGATGGAAGTAAGAATGGAAACGACGAATAAGAAGTTATTGAATAGCTATATATCAAGGGAAATAATAAAAATTATTTTGAAGTTTGCTTGTACACTTGGGCTTACTTATCTTGCAGTAAAATATGACTTTTTTACAAAAGGAACTGGAACGTTAGGATATGCTGCAGGGATATTTTTGACTTTTTGTATTATCTATTTCCTTTGTAGTGTAATGCAGGTAGCTCTTCAGACTTGCCGTTCTGTGATTGCGGCTATTATTGAAGGTGTTATTCTGATTGCCATCTTGATGGCGGGACTAAGTTTATTACCAGGAGCGATACAGGGATATGTATTTGTGGTGGCGGTAGTTATTGCAATTTTGTATGATCTGATCCGTATGGTATTGCATGCCAAAATGTATGAGAAGGAATAAGCTTGATCAGAATATCGAAAGGAATGAAGAAAAATGGTTAGAGTAATTGTAAGAGATGAGTTGTTTCTAAAACAAAAGTCAGAAATGGCAACCCAGGCAGATGCACCTATTATTATTGATTTGATTGATACATTAAGGGCGAATCAAGAACATTGTGTTGGAATGGCTGCCAATATGATTGGTGTGAAAAAAAGAATTATTGTATTTAGTTTTGGGATAAGTATTGTTCCTATGGTAAATCCTGTTATCAAAAAGAAACTAAATCCTTATGAAACAGAAGAAGGATGTTTGTCATTAACCGGAGTTCGTAAAACAAAGAGATATGAAAGCATTGAGGTTGAGTACGAAGACCAGGACTTCAAGAAACAAAAGCAGACGTTTCAGGGGTGGGTAGCTCAGATAATTCAGCATGAGGTGGATCATCTGGAAGGGGTTATTATATAAGTTTTGGGTACGGTTGTTTTGATAAGCGTAAGAGATGCTCGAAAGGGTGTCTCTTTTTTATGTTTAATAGGAATGGTGTAGTCAGATAATCCTAATAAATAATAAGGGTTGAGACAATTTGTTATATTGAATGAGAAACAGATGACTTTTTAAACGACAAGAAGTATAATTAAAAAGGTGTAATTTATGGAAAAAATTTTATTGGAGGGCAACATGGAAATATTATATTCAAATATCTTACCATTAAAAACAATGCCAGGGCAACAGGTATTTTTAGATAGATTTAATTTAGCAGTCGAAAAAGCAGATAAAGTTGATATTGCTGTAGGATATGTTTCTAAGAGTTCTGTTCAGGAATTGGAAAGAATTATTAATGATAATAAACTGGAAAATATAGAACTGATAATTGGAATGTATTATCTAGAGGGTATGCCGGAAGGCACATATAATGCAACTCTGGCATTAAATTCAAAACTAAAAGAAGGCGGAAGAGGAATAGTTAAATTAGTAAAGACTCTGAAATACCATGGAAAACTATATGTATTTTATAAAGATGGAAAACCGTTTGAGGCATTTATTGGATCACATAACTTAGGAGCAATAAAAGTCGAGGCTTCAAATATTAGACAATATGAAATATCAGCAGTCACAACGGCAGAGAGTGAAATAAATGAGATCACGTCATTTATTACTCAACTTAAAGATGATAATTGTTCAATTGATATTTCTTGTGCAACAGATATAAAAATAATCAGGGAAATGAATAATGCATTAATTGGGCAGGAATTTGTATCTAAAATAACTAATGATGAAGTTAATGCATATAAAAGTAAGATAACGGACGTTCAATTTGAAATTCCACTAAAGGTTCCGGAGAATCTATTGGATACTAATATGAGAGGATCAAATATTAATGTGTGCTATGCTAAAGGAAGAAAAAGAGTGTGGTGGGAAACAGAAATAGTTGTTTCAAAACAGATTAGGGATTTACCAAATTACCCAGAATATCAGAAGCCTTTCATGGTAATTACAGACGATGGATGGAAATTTCTTGCATGGACATGTGGTGATAATAATAAAAATCTATATTCAAAAGATGATCTGAAAATTATGGGAAGATGGATCAAGGGACGTTTGGTTGCCGCTGGATTAGTAGAAGCAGTGAATAATGTTGAAACAGATATCGATGGGAAAGGTGTCATTACCGGGGAAATGCTTGAACAATATGGACGAAATACCATAACACTGACAAAGACAGAATTAACTACTAGTTTGGAAGATGGAAGTGATGTTCAGGTATGGATGCTATCATTTCTTCCTGAGAGCAATAACAGGAAGGAAGATGAAGAATGACTTATTTAGAGAAATATCTTAATTTGATAATTGAGCGAGGCAATCCACAATTAGCAGATTCCATTCGAATTACTGTTAATGGAATCGCACCTCAATATATAGAAAAATTTACTTTCTGCACTCATGAAGTGGGACTTTTATTCGGCAATGTGCAGTCTGGAAAAACAGGGCAAATGTTTGGAATAATATCATCTGCGGCAGACCTAGGATTTCCTATTTTTATTATAATGACAACAGATAATGTTGTATTGCAACAACAGACAATAGAACGCGTAAGAGATGATTTAGATGGCTTTTGTATATGTGATGAATATGATACAGAAATATTTGCAAAAAACAATTTAGAAACGCCTACAATTGTTGTGTTAAAGAAGAATTTTAGAACGTTGAAACAATGGACCAATATACTTGCATCTACGGGTTTTGTTAAGGGCAACCCGGTATTTATTATTGATGATGAAGCAGATGCAGCTTCCTTGAATACATTGGTCAATAAGGTGAAAAAATCATCAATAAATAGATACTTAGATGAAATAAAGGCAATGTCTGCAAGTAGTATATATCTTCAAGTTACAGGTACTCCGCAGGCTCTGTTCTTACAGACTCAGCTGTCGGGATGGCATCCATATTTCACATATTACTTTAGACCTGGTAATAATTACTTGGGTGGAGATTTCTTTTTTGCAAAAGATCAACCAAGGTGTATATCATACATTGATTCGATAAAGGAACCACTTATGGATGCTTTATTGCATCATTTGATAGTATCGGCTCAAATTCTTTCTAGTGGTGGAAAAGTATGTAATTTTTTAATACATCCAAGTGTTAGAAAGTCTGCCCACACACAATTTGAAAATGATGTAATAAAAGCAATCAAAGATTTACGAATAGATTTTAATTCAGATAAAGTGCAAAATAAATGCAAAGAACTATATATGAACTTGAAGCCCAATAAAACAGAAATACTTTCTTTCGATATTCTAATTGATAAAGCAAAAAAGTTATTAGATGAGAATGATATGAAGGTTTTAATTATGAATGGAGATTCACATATTGATAGTGAAGAGTATTCATATGGTTCAAATGTCATTATCGGAGGAAATACTTTGGGAAGAGGTGTGACTTTTTCTGGACTTCAAACAATTTATTATACCAGAACTTCAAAAAAACCACAGGCAGATACAATGTGGCAACACAGTCGTATGTTTGGATACGATCGTGATCCTGGTTTGATGCAGGTATATATTGATGAGCATCTCTATAAACTCTTTTCAGATATTAATGCAACGAATAATTCAATAATTTCACAGGTAGAGAGAGGGATTAAAGATGTTAAAATTTACTATCCAGAAGGACTAAATCCTACAAGAAACAATGTACTTGATACAAATAAGTTGATTGTATTATCCGGTGGAACAAACTATTATCCATTTTCGCCAGACAACGATTCCATAGAAGAAATTAATACTTTATTAGAGGTGTTCAGTGAAAAGGAGCCTAGCTATCAAGTGAGTTTACGATTAATAAAGGAATTGTTAAAACATATTTCATCTGAGGATGATTTTAAAATTCAATCAATTATTGGGGTCATTGAAACACTGCTTGCAGAAAAACCAACGGGACAAGGTGTATTAATTGTAAGAAGAGAAAGAAATGTTGCAAAAGGAACAGGCGCATTACTATCTCCAAATGACTGGCAAATAGGTGCTTCAATTAGGGATAAGGTTGTATTGACGATGTATCAAATGACAGGAGATAAAGGCTGGAATGGCAAGAAATTGTGGGTTCCCAATATAAAATTTCCAGACGGTATAGTATACTATGATATAAATGACAGTGGGGAGTGATGAGATGTATTTTTATGATTTGGATAAGGTAGTATTTTTTAATCCAATTAAACAAGATGTTAATCGATTATGTATTTTATCCGGTTATGCGACTCCCAATATGGCATCATGGCTGATAAAAAATATTTCAAATCGCCTTGCACAACCAATAGATATTTCACTTATCGTTGGTATGATTCCATATGATGGATTGAGTATTTCCGTCCATGAAGGATTTAAGGAACTTCTGCAAGAAAAATTACCATTAAACATTCAAAACTTTACTTGCAGCTATGTTTATGATAATGCTCCAGTACATTCAAAAATATATATTTGGCTTAAGGATGATGTTCCGATTGTAGCGTATACGGGATCTGCTGATTTTACTCAAAATGCATTCAGTTCAAGAAAACGCGAGAATCTTCTTGAATGCGATCCAGTGACAGCATATGAATATTATAAAAAAGTAGAAAACGATTCGATTTATTGCAATCATGCAGAGATAGAAGACCATATTATCCTCTATCCAACACATCCTATCCTAGACAATGAGAATAACCCGACAGGTAGCTTATCTGGATCAGAAATAGAGTCTGTAACATTGTCTTTGTTGGCTAAGAATGGTGACATTGGAACAAAATCTGGATTAAACTGGGGACAAAGGAAGGGACGAAATAAAAATCAGGCATACATACCTCTTCCTATTAGTATAGCAAAGTCTGGATTTTTTCCTTTGAATAAGCAACATTTTACTGTTGTCACTGACGATCATCATCAACTGATTTTGAGAGTTGAGCAACAGTATGACAAGGCTATTACGACACCTTTGAGCAATGCTCAGCTGGGAGAGTACTTTAGAAATAGATTAGGGCTAGCAAATGGTCAGTTTGTCACAAAGGATGATTTGATAAAATATGGACGTTCAGATGTGACATTTTATAAGCTCGATGAAGAGCAGTATTATTTGGATTTTTCTGTGTAAGTATTTGGGCTTGCTATTATTAATATAGTTTACATATTTTTTGATAAGTTATTGTAAAGGAGGTGAATTAAATGCCGAAGGCAGGAGATACATATGAAGTGGATTTAGAACCATCTCATTTAGGGTGGGGGAATCATAGATATACAGAAACACGAGACATTATTTATGGTGAAGGATATGTTCCTATTCCGTTGGGTTTTGCTAGGACTCACTCTGTTTATAACTCTAACCATTCGCCAGAAGGGATGGGGACAAATTTGTACTTTGCATCTTCGAGAGATGGATATTTACAGAACGTCTTATTGTTAGCTCAAGGATGTAAAGAAGCTGGAGATGAGTTGGCAAAACAATTTTCAGTTCAAGGTGATTTGAAGGAGATTGGTCGATGGTATGCAAGTCAAAGAGCTACAACAGCAAATTCAGTAAGGGTAACATGGACATCGCCAACCGAATTACAGCTTGAAATTATTTAGAGTGTAGAAAATTGATATCCATGAAAAACCCCACCTTCAATTTGGGGAAAGGTGGGGTTTTGTCATGTTCTACTCGTTAATATTAGGTTCGATATAATCGTAGGGGATGCCTGCAAAACTCCTTAAAACAGCTTCAAATATAATTCTTGCTCCTTGACATGGCACTGCCATTCCAATTTGCTTTCTGACACTTTCTTTGGTTCCAATGAATTCATAATTATCAGGAAAGGTTTGTAGACGAGCCCGTTCTCTGTTTGTAAGTGCTCGTGGTTCTTCCCAATGATATATATGAGTTCCACCACCGCCACTTCCGGTTACTGTATAGGCTGGACGGTTTGGATCAAGTCTCTTATATATTTGACTTATCTGCGCTCCCCGAACATTTAAACGTAAATCCTCTGGTAAATCAGCAGTAAACGCATTTTGACCAGGTTGAATATGTTCTAATCTTCTTACAACAGTAGGTGATTGGTTAGTTAATTCGTTGTTGAAAGCATTTGGTGGAATGGGTGGAACTTCTATAGCTGTTCTGCAACTGTTGTCAATATTAGCATATGGAGCAGGTGAAGGCACGTGATAAGTTATATCTAAGTCATTTCTGATTCCTATAATAATTATACGATGTCTTGCTTGAGGAACGCCATACTCTTCAAATTTGTAAAGATGTGGTGTTACTGTGTAACCATGTTCACCCGCATTTCTTAGGTCTTCCAATATTCTAGTGAATGCTGTGCCATCATTAGCATTTCTAAGTCCTCCAACATTTTCAGCTAGAAACCACTGAGGATTGTACAAGTCAAGGACTCTAACCCCATATGAATATAAGGGTCCATATACCCCGTCCATGCCTCTTTGCTCGCCAACAACACTATAATCATTACAAGGAAAGCCGAAAGCTAAGGCGTCTATAGGGGCTAAATTTTCTAAATTAAAATTACGAATATCAGCGTGATAAACGCTGTTAGGGTTTTCGGGACATATATTATGTCGGTATGTGTTACAAGTGTTTTCATCATAGTCATTTGCCCATTGATGTATAATTGAAAACTCTGGATTTCCTATGTCGGCGTGAGTAGCACCCCATGCAATTCCACCTGGACCACAGAACAATTCTCCTAATCTATATGGCATAGTTATTTCATCTCCTTATTTATGGGTTTCCCAGTGAACAAATTTATTTCTTCTTGAATATGAAGCTTTTGTTCTTCAGAAAGTAGTTCTGCATACGAGAAGACTCTGGAATATTGTTCAAGATCATTATCATTAATAAATCCTGCCATTTTAAAGAGTTCAATAATACTAACTTCATAAAAATCAGATAGTTTCTTGAGTGAAATGGGGGATATATCAGATGTTATTCCGCGTTCAATTCTGCTTTGCTGAGAATCAGTTACACCAGTTTGCTCTTGTATGAACTTTAGACTGTAATTGTGTTTAGTACGTAAGTGTAAAAGATATTCACCTAATTTATTCATGTTATCATCTCCACGTCATATAATAATACATATGCTGCGATAATGCAAGTAAAATATAATATATGCTGCGAATATGCAGCGTATATTATCGTACATACTTAATAAGACTAGCATATGTGAAGTTCATCAAAGGATGTTTTTTTGAGTTCTGGTATCGAAGAAGTAAAATCTTCTAGTGATTCATTAATGAGTTCTTTGGTGAGAATTTTGAATTGACTGCCCCAGTTAATATGCTGGATTCCATATTCACGCAATCTTTGGTAGTAATACTGCTCTGTTTCAAAATCTTCAAATTTCGGCAAGTTTATATGCTCCTTTCTTTCCTACAACTTTTCCAAATACATGTAAAACACTATTCTTCTGTATCTCAATCGGAGAATAAGCTGAATTGAGTGAAATTAACTTGGTGCCCGCGGTAGTAAGTGAAAGCTTCTTACAGTAGGCACTATTATCATATCCAAAAATTCCAATCTCCCCGTCATTAAGCACATCTTGTTGATGCACCCAGACAATCTGCCCATCTATATATTCAGGTTCCATACTATTACCAGATATGCGAAGTCCAAAATCTGCGTTTTCAGGTACTTCATTTCCAACATCTATTATTTCATAAGTGTCAGAATCTAAAAACTGACCAGTTCCTGCGGATACCGGGATATCAAATAGCTTAATCTGTCGTGTGAATGGAATCACATTGGTAGCTTTTTTCTTGTATCTACCACTAAGAATTAAAAGATCAATATATTCATCTGCTTTTTGTCTTCCGATTTTATCCAACTGCGAAATGGGATTTTCTTTTATTTCAAATATTTCTAGAACATCCCGTACATCCAATATATTACATACACCCAGAAATTGGTATGCGTTAGGTACGGAGTAATCCGTTTCCCACTTGCTGACTTTTTGCCCTTTTGTTGGAATTCCGAGAGCTGTTAACTTTTCTGCGAGTTCAGGCTGGGAGAGTCCCTTTGCTATTCTAAGTTCTGATAATTTCTTACCTATTTGAATCATGATGCTCCTTTCATTTTGGCATTTACAATGTTGGGTGAAAGAAATGCCATAACGGGTTAGTTTGTACACTACCACCTTATGGTCTCTATTGTACATCAGCCGAATACAATAAGCAAGAATAAAATATCATATAATGATAAAATATATGCTTTACATATCATACAATGAGTATTATAATAATAAATAAGTCAGATAATGAGAAAAAAACTGGTCAGAACTAAATGTTATATGTCTACTTGAATAATGCCTGTCTCATGACTTTTTTGTGACCAACCCGAAAAAATAGAAGCCCTATTTTCGGGTTGGAAAATATAGAGAAAAATTATATTCTTATATGAGAAAGGAGCGATGCACATGCAATACACCAATTTAAAAGACATAGTTAAATATATTTATGAAGAAGAAATTGAGAATGACCATGAGCCAGAGGATGTTTTGAAACGTAAATATGATGCAAGCAATGCAAATCTAATCGAAATTTTTGCAGCAATTGATTTTTTACCAGACTTGATTAAACGGGATGGACATTATTGTATTCCTAAAGATGATGCTCCATTTATTGAATGGCTTATCAGAGAATATACAAGTTCTCCTATGCAAAATATTCGAAGAGGCAATTTTTATGAAGCAGGATCTGAATATTTACATAAAGTAATAACAGGTTTAGGAAAAATTCTTATTGATATTGGAACTGATGAAATTAAAATAAAGGTTCAAATTGAATTGATACAGAAGAAGACAGATTATCATCTAATGGTGAGGATTGATAATATTCGGAATCATATGTCACAAATATTATTTAATATTTTCAATTATGTTCATGTTCCTACGTTTAATCTCAATTTTGAAGAAAAATGTACTTATCTAGACACAGTAGGTAATAAGCTTCAATTGTTTGATAAGGAAATACAAGAAGATTTTTCAAAACTAATTAAGTCAATTGAAAAAGAAATTAAGGAAAAACATCTCAAGTTAACGAACGATGATATGCAATTTTCTGATAGAACCAAAAAAATTCATGAAATGCTAGAAGCAAATCAAGAGTTCGTAAAATTGCGCAAGGAACTAGAGGAGTTGGACATGAGCAAAGGTTTTTTGAAAAAAACAGAAAAGAAAAAACGTGCGATCGTTGCACGAATGTCGGAGATTAAAAATGATGTGGCAAAAAATATTCCTTTAAAGGTTGATGATCTCACTATGATTGAAAAGCTTCTTTATACAACTGATACAGCAATTTCTTTTACACATAAAGGTGGAGATGATGATTGGTATGTGGGAGAGGCAGATCCAAATAATCATTTTAAAGGGATGATATGGTGAAGAAGAAAAAATAGTTTATGTCATTTTTGAAGACTTGAGAGAAGGGACGGTGAAAGGGGTATTTGTTAATTTTTAATGATTTTATGAAACATCCGATTTGTTTTAAAGAGGGTTCTATCTCATTTTCTGGGTATGAAGATGCCAAACTATCAGTCATGATTGTAAATGGTACGGGCTTACCTGCCTATGGAATCAGTTTCGGAAATTATGTTGTGTGTGATGGAAATGCAACTCCAAAGGTTGGAGATATTATTGTAGCACCTAGAAAGGAAGAACCATACAGAGAATTGATAGTTATGCAGACAGAAGATGAGGACTATTTAGCAAAGGTTATTATGACAGGAAGGTTGCTGGATTAGAGGAGGACGAGTTTTATATGGAACTAATGGATTATATGATAAATATTGGGGATGTTGAAGAACCAATAATGACAGTGGTCGAAAAGTATATGTCAAATCAGGGTGGGATTTCAGAAGCTGAATTTCAAAAAGCAAAACGTTTGTTAAATAGCTTCAAGCATGTACTTTGGACAATTAATAGTAATATAAAGGAACTTGATGATGAGTGCAGAGCAACCATGAATGAAGATTTAGCCTATGCTGTAGAGATTTTAGATAAATTTGATTATCGTATGGATACTGAAAAATTAGAAAGCAAATTGGTAGCTAGTCAAGAAACTAGGTTAATGGCAAATCTGATTGTTTCAGCGATCTTTAAGGTTAAAGAATATCCGATGCTTGGAGAAAGTTACTATAATGTTTTGCAAAAAACGTATCTTTCAAAGGATAAGAGTAAGGAAACTGACATCTTGTATGAACTTAATATTTCAAGGAGTACCTATTATAAATATAAAAAGGATGCAGTAAAGATCTTTGGATATTGTTTATGGCAGATTATAATTCCGAATGTGAAGAAGGAAAGAAGTACACAAAGTGGGCAATTGTTACCAGTCGTTGGGTATGTTGGATAGATTGGCTTTGAAGACGGACTTTTGGCAGACTATTTATAGACTATTGACATACTTTTATCGGACTTTATTCGTACTAAATTTGGACTTTTCGCGTACTGTTTTCATACATTTGACATGCTATACTTTCTATGATGGAGATAGTGTGGCATCAAAACTGAACATATTTATAGAAATGTGAACCTCGAACCAGGTAATTATGGTTCGGGGCTTTTTTTATGCAATTTTTTGCTCTCACGCTATCCTTCTATTCAATTAATAAAAAAGGAGTCGATTTCGGTCGGCTCCTTTTTGCGTGTCAGGAAGGACATATAAAAATCATGTGATGACATGAACCAGTAGTGTACAGACGTGAAAAAGAACAATTTTGTATTTCTTCTTGAAATTAAAAATTGGTAGAGAGGGCTTTGCAGTTTTTCCACTTTTATTTCTGAAAGGGGGAGTTGTTTCTACCTTAATTAAACCTGTAAACATTTTTGGGGGAAATAGGAGCAATTTTTATTTCTCATACGTTTACAGGTGCAAATTTGAAGGGAGAGACAATATGTTCAAATTCGTACCGAAATGCAGAAGTCCGTAACTTTTAATTTTTGAACCAACAACTAGTTAATTCAAAAATTAGGAGGTAGCGGAATGAACGCTGAAAAGAAAGTATTATTAATAGAAGGAACAGAGGTAGAAGTAACACAAGAAGTATATGAGGCGTATTGGGAAGGGTATAACGAACTTGAAAACATTAAACGTTCTGATTTACGTCATCAGGTTATGCGCTATGATGCAGATGATACGGAAGAAGGTTTAGGAGTAGAGAAATACCCATCGAAAGAAAAGTGGGTGGAAGATTTGGTAGAAAAAAATATATTAGAAGAATTACTACGATTCGCCATTAATGAATTAAGTGATGATGAAAAGCAACTTATTAGAAGTTTTTACTATGAAGAGAAATCTTTTCGTCAGCTTGCAGTGGAATATGGAGTTGATCATAAAACAGTCAGTCTTAAACATAAAAAGATAATTGAAAAATTAAAACAGAAGTTTGAAGAATAGTGTTTAGAAAAAATAAAAAAATTTAGAAATATCTCCCCACTTGGCGTTTGAGTTGCATACCTAAGTGAGGGAGTTATTTTTATCCTGACATGTTCCTTGAAAATAGAATAGGACACGCATACAACTGATATAATTTTCGCCTTTGGAATAATTCCAGAGGTGGCAGAATCCCATTTCGTGCCGTGATAATCCAGCGACTTATGTCGTTGCCTTAAGGATAGGAGCCGAGGGCTGTGCTTACCTGTATAGTAGCAGGAGTTAATGAGATTATACAGCACCCATCTTTCAGCGTAATGCATTGATGGAGAGTGGCTACTTACAGATGATGCCGAATGGGCATGGCTGATGTGTAGTGATGGCAGCTAGCTAATTGTATGTTACCCGGTTGGGGGATGATTGAGAAATCAAAAAAAGTAATTTGTGGAGGACAATGTGGCTGCAAGAACAGTCACGTTGTCTTCTGATATAAGTTTTTGGAAAATACTGAATTCTTATATGAGAGGATAACAGCCGGCGAAACTCTCTCCACAAAATAAGACAAAGGAAATGGTGATTATTATGGAAAGATGTTATGCAGTAAATCCATTACGTGGATTATTATTTTTAAAAACAAAAATGGCAGATTGCAATATTCATGAATACTGTGCTAATAGCAAAAAGCACTGTGGGGATATACGTGTCAATGTGTACTGTCCTACTGCAAGTACGATATGTACAGATATCTCAATTCATCAGGAAGATGAAGTTGTTGATCGAAGCAATAGCAGAAGTGTTGACAGAGAAGAAATCAAAGAACTTATGGTGCGGCTTGTGATGGAAAACATAGAAGTTCTTATTGTAAGAGATATTTTGGAGATTACAAATAATGAAGATGACCTTGAATCGATAACAAATGAAATCCTAGGAATGGGTATTTGTATCTACGAATTGTCTACTGGACTATTTCGTTATAACTCATATGAAGAATATTAATGTAGATATGAGGTTATTAAAGCCCCGCATTATTGATAGTGGAACTATAGTAATCAACAGTAAATTAAAATGGGTACAGAAGTTCCCTACAGAAGACGAAGCTGTGGAATTTATCAGAGAAGTGGAAGGAGAAAATAATAATGAAAATTAGACGTGGAGATATATTATATGCTGAATTGGGAACTTCTAGGAGAGGTAGCATTCAGACAGGAATTAGACCAGTGGTGGTTGTTAGTAATAATAAAGCAAATCAGTTCAGTACCGTATATACGGTAGTTCCACTTACAACAAAACTTTTCAAGAAGAGAAACCTACCAACTCATGTTTTTGTGTCAGCTCATACCAGTGTAGGATTAGAGCAACATAGTATAGCTTTATGTGAGCAAGTAACTTCTATTATAGATGATGATGTAATTGAAAATCTTGGTCAGGTTGATAAATATACATTGAGTCAAATTACAGAAGCAGTAAAAGTACAAATTGGAGCATATGAAAAGTATAATATCTAATAACAGAGGCTGGGCGTAATGCTCAGCTTTTTTTAATGGAAGGAATAATGTTGCATGATAAATAATGAAGAAAAAAGTGATTGTGATATGAAATATAAAAATATGAATAAGGCTTTATTGAATCTTGATGAATTTTGTGAGTACTTAGGAATAGGGAAAACTAAAGCACGAGAATTATTACATGATCCAAAGAACAAATTTACTGTTCGTATTGGAAGTAGATTGTATGCACATAAAAAGAAACTTGATGAATGGCTAGAGTATCAGGTTGAACGTAGATAAGAGAAAAGAAAAAATTGCAGAATTGAATATAAGTTTTGGATTCGGTATAAATATTATATTGTAATAAAACTTAATTCGATCGTGGAGGAATCATATGGGTAAAGATCTGAAAGGAAAAGAATTAGGAGATGGAATATCTCAACGTAAAAATGGAACATATCATGCCAGATTTGTTGATAGGTTTGGAAAGCGACAGTCTTTTTATAGTAAGGATAAAAGAGAAATCAAAGAATTACTGAACAAAGCAGCTTATGAAGACAAAATGTGTATTAATGTTGTTGATACAAATGTTACACTGGATGAATGGTATCAGCAATGGCTAGACATACACAAATACAAGGTAATTCGCGAAAATACGAAAAGGCAGTATATTCAAATCTATCAAAAGCATATTAAACCAACGTTGGGAAAGACAAAATTAAGAGATATCACACAACTAAATGTAAAGGGATTGTTAAAAAAGTTAGATAAGAATGGCTACAAATTTGAAACTCAAAATAAGGTAAGAATTTTACTTCTGGATATGTTTAATAAAGCAATGATTGATCATTATACCACGGAAAATCCAGCCAAAGGAATTCGACTTGTTAGAGACGACAAAAAGGATGTCAGAGTATTATCACCGGATGAACAAACAGAATTTTTTGATTGTTGTAAAGGAACTTTTTACGATAATTTTTTTACCGTCGCTATAACTACAGGGTTAAGACCTGGAGAATTATGTGCTTTAAGATGGGAGGACATTGATTTTAAAAAGAAAGAGATTAATGTAACAAAAACATTGCTGTACCAAAAATTTGAAGGCGATGATAAAAAGGTATTTCATACTGATCCGCCTAAGACAAAAAGCAGTGTTCGTAAAGTTCCTATTAATAAGCAGTGTGAAATTGCATTAAAGAAGCAGAAATTGCAGCATGATGTAATTATGAGTAAGTCATGTGCAAAACCAGTAGAAGGTTATGAAGATCTTCTATTTACAACTAAGTTCGGAACACCAATAAATGCACAAATTATTTGTGATGCAATCAAGGTAATAATTAATGAAATTAATCTTTGTAGAGATGAATTAGAACAGTTCGAAGGCTTTTCAGGACATTGTTTTCGTCATAGTTTCGCAACTAGGTGTTTTGAAGCAGGAATACAGCCCAAGACAGTACAAATGTACTTAGGACATGCAACATTACAGATGACCATGGATCTCTATACACATGTTTTGGATGACCACAAGCAGGAAGAAATGCTTAAGTTGGAAAATGCATTGGATGAGGTTATGAGTAATGGAGATGAACTCATTGAAAAGAGATATGAAAATTCTTTAAAAGAAGAGTTGGCGTACAAAAATAAAGTAGTTGATATGAATGGCGTACGGATGGCGTAAAATGACTTGCTGTGGCGTACGCCAAGCTTTAAAAGTAGATAAAATAAGGGGTTTTTAATATAAAATCTTTACCATATGATATTCTTATTATGTATATCAGGTGACTCCGTATGAGTTGTAGGAAAAGGATAAAGTTTGGACATTAGCATAAGTCCTATATCAGTTGTAGAAATATGATTGATATAGGGCTTATTGAAATTACAAACGCATACTCCTCCTATACCTACAAACATATCTGTTTAAATTGAAAAGGTCTCAGAAAAAATTCCGTGTCGTCAGGCGAGTCCTATTCTACAGTAGTGCCTATTATATGATAACTACCAGTGAAATTGCGTTCTGTTATTATAACGCTATAATTCCCTTTTGTGAGTGTCACGGTATCGGAGCCAGATTGATATTCTTTCATTGGGTACACAAAGTCTTTTGTGTCCCGATCTTTTATTCCAAGCTTGAAGTCTCCAGATTCGTTTGATACGGTAATAGTGAATTCGGTATTATCCGCAACTATAAAATCATAACGTAGAGGTTGAGCATATGCAGAGTTTTCAATTCGATACAATTCTTTTGGTAAATCCAAAATTTCTTCATTGTTATTAATCGTGTTTTCCTTTGAAGTATTAATTTCCACCTCAGAGAAGGAGGACTGATCAATAGATTCGCTAGATGCACATCCAACCAATATAAACATTAAATTAATAATTAAAAATATACAGATTCTCTTCATTTTAACCTCCATAAACGTAAATAAACATATAACCATGCAACTAATGACTCAATCATACAGCATATGCATGGATTGTCAACAATTTCCTGGGTTTATTTACGTCCAGGAGTGGCAGACTATAGAAACTGTAATCAATGGATAGTTCTTATATTGATAGCACTCTCCCCAAAATCCTCCAAATAGTTGATGGATGTGATGACTTAATGAAGCTAAAAAATCTTAGCATGGATATCTAATGAAAATGCTTTTTTACTTAATTTTCGAAAGCGTATAATTATATTGTAGAAAAGACGTGGTTTATTGTATATAATAAGAAAGATATTCTGGCTGGTATATAAATATCTATAAAACTATAAATATCTGGTAACGTAGTACAGATATCCAGAACGGATAGAAAATTGGGAATTGGATCATCACAGTAGTAAGGACTATATCAAAATAATAGAAAAAATGAGAGCATAATACACCGTTAATAAAAACACCCAGGGTATGACCAAGAGGAGCAAATGTGAAAAAGCATATACTACTACTCAGCAATCTTATTATCATCATTTCCATTGTAATTGGATTTATCGGTATCGTTTATCGAGATACCACAGCATATCAGGATCTGGCGGAAAAACATTTGGAAAATATCTTAAGCCTGGCCAATAAGGATATTTCCAGCCATGTGGAAGACTCTATGTCTAAGCCGGTGAT
Source organism: Lacrimispora sp. 38-1 (assembly GCF_049890855.1). Classification (NCBI taxonomy): domain Bacteria; kingdom Bacillati; phylum Bacillota; class Clostridia; order Lachnospirales; family Lachnospiraceae; genus Lacrimispora; species Lacrimispora sp. 38-1. Next base: position 108,813 of record NZ_JBANEW010000027.1, read on the forward strand.
GGTTTCCAAAACAATGGCGAATGATGAATTCCTGAAAAAATGGCTTTCACAGGAACCCCAAAACGCTGGAAATGATACATACATGAAACAATTATTTAATTATTTGAACGCCTATCGGAATAAATATGGATATACCACGGTGTTTTGTATTTCAGCAGAAACAGGAAATTATTATTATCAGGACGGTTTTAATAAGACAATTTCAAAGACAGATGATCATGATATCTGGTATTATAATTTTATTAATTCCGGCAATGAATATGATTTGGAAGTAGACACCAATGAGACAAAGGATGATTATATTACGGTTTTTGTAAATTTTCGTGTAGAAGGCAGTGATGGATCACTTCTGGGTGTGATTGGAGTGGGGTTACAGGTTGATTCCCTGGGGGATACGATCTATTCTTATGAAAGAGATTATGGCTTGTCGGTTTATATCATTAATGTCATGGGAGCCGAAACTTCCTTTAAAGGCGATACCGATATTTTTATCAGGGAAGAAGACTTGCAAAAACGAGTTGGGATTACAGAAAACCTTCAGTTAGACAAGTCTGAAACCCCGGTCATGCAGTGGTATACATCTGAAGGGAAGCGAAAATGTTTAATCACGCAGTATGATAAAATGCTTGGCTGGTATCTGGTCCTCGAGATGGATACCAGTTCCATTAGCCACGTATTTCAGGAACGGGTAAAAAGCAATGTGTTTTTTATGCTCGTTGCACTGGCTGCCTGTATCGTAGTTTCCACATCTGTTTTTATTTATTGCAATCTGCGTATTGTTAAGATTGAAAATACGGATGAGTTAACGGGACTTCCCAATCGAAAGCAATTTTCCAAACGGTATACGGCTTTTCTTCGAAAGAACCGGAAGACGAAAAAAACGTTGTTTATGTTCGATATTGATCATTTTAAGGATATTAACGATTCATATGGCCACATATTTGGAAATTCAGTCATTGCAATGGTTGGGGAGGACTTACAACATGCAATTGGCGAATATGGAATCGCGGCACGATGGGGCGGAGACGAGTTTTTCGGTGTCTTATTGGTGGGACTTGATGAAGCAAAGCAGATCATGGAACGGTTTATGGACTCATTGAAAAGCGAGGAAAAGAAAGAAAGTTACCATGTGACCATCAGTGTGGGAATTTCAGAGGTGGATGAAGACCTTAGTATGGATCAGATGGTTAAGAAAGTTGATGCGGCGCTATACCATTCCAAAGAAAACGGACGTAATCGGATTACTATATTATAACCATGTGGAATTCACTGATCAGAGATAAATACTGTTTTACCATTTGTTGAATAAAAATAGAAACCGCACCTATTGGCTTTAAGTATCAATTAAAGCTGATTGGTGCGGTTTTCATGCAATGCGGCTGATTTGCTGTAACAACTGTTTGTTTTTTATTTTTTTATGATTGGCATCCAAAGCTCAGCATTCTTTGCGCTATATTTTTCAATAATAGGACGCCCTGGTGCTTGTTCATACCCTGAAGTTGGAAACCAATTTACATATAAATCATTGTAACATCTATTTATGACCGAACGGTCTCCGTCAAGTTGAACTGTGATAACAATCCATGATGTAAATGGTATTTCTAAAATCTTAAATTGGTTATTCAACCTGGTTTCAGGGAGTTCCCAGCCATACATAAAATATCTGTTACCGGCTTCATCCCAAAAATGAATGGCCTGCAACAAGTGAATTTTCGTTACATCCCACTGGTTTTTCGCAATCATTTCCTGTGCGAGGCCAGGGAATCCTGCTGCAGTGTTTATCGCATCATGGCTTCCGTTTTCAATAACCCGGTCGGCATTTTCTAAAAATTTATCAGGTGTCCAACCGTCCGTTTGCACAACATCCATTCCAAATACTTTGTAGGGCTGCGTTTCGACAATCTTGTACTGCATTGCTTCAACTCCTTTTAATATGAATTGAAAGGTAAGTGGCGGATAAGCCATAAGCGGAACGCCATCAATGCGCGCTTTTGATGGCGTCACACCTTGAATCAACTGAAATGCGCGTGTAAATGACGAATGTGAATCATAACCATACTTCAGTGCAATGTCAATGATTTTTGTGTCGGAATTTTGAATCTCAATAGCGGCTAATGTTATCCTTCTTCTACGAATATATTCAGACAATGGAATGCCTATAAGAGAGGAAAACATCCTCTGAAAATGATAGGTCGAGCATTTCGCTTTTTGTGCAACCATGTTGAAGTCAATATCAACGGTCAGATTTTCTTCAATGTATTCAATTGCGCTTTCAAAGTCTGATACAAATGGCATATAGGTACCTCCTTTCTAATTGAAGTATAGCAAAAAATATATTCAGTTGCTGTACATTTCATGCACTATTCTGCTTAATTCAGCGATATTGTTGAATCCCAGCTGTATAGACAGCACTGTACCTCTTGATTTTCGTAAATTACGAAATAATAAATATTCATTGACGAATATTCATTCACAAACTATAATGCAATTATAGGAGGCAGCAAATGAGAATATCAAAAGAGCCAGAAGTCCGTAAGCGTGAAATAGCAGATAACGCCATGAGATTATTTTGTGAAAATGGTTATGAGGCAACTTCCATGAAAGACATTGCAAAAGCAGTTAATGTCGTTCCAGGTCTCTGCTATAACTATTTTAAGTCAAAATATGAATTATATGAATATGCCATCACTTTGTATGCGGATGAATGTATTACCCCTTTAATTGAAATTCTTCAAGGGGAAGAAGAGTCACTGGATGTATACTATAAAAAAATAGTGACTGTTTTTATCCGAAATGACGGCAAAGAAAAGTATCATGATTTCTTTCATAAAGCTGGAAATCAATTATTTCACAAGCAGTTAGAAATAATAATGAATGATAAGGTTCAGCCATATATAGAAAATTTCATTGTCCGCCTTAACAAAAAGGGACAGTTAAAAGTGGAAGATCCTAAAAGTGTATCAAGGTTCATTGTATATGGGCAATCCCCGATCGTAAACGATGATTCCCTGACACCAGAAGAAAAAGCAGACAAAGTAATGTCGATTATCAAATTATTATTAAAGTAACAGATACCTCGGTGAATATCCGAGGTAAAAATATAATTCTCGAATGAATAAGTGTCAATGAAAGAAGTTCATCAAAATCACGGAGGCGAATTTAAATGGTTTCAGCTTATGAAAGAGTATCATTATTGTACAGACTCATCGATGAATTAGGCAATAACAGAGTATTTAGCTTTATTTATAAAAAGTATATTAATCAATTAGATCTTGAAGGAAATGAAACTATTTTGGATTTTGGGAGTGGATCAGGTGCAGGATCCAGACATTTGGCAAAAAGACTTTATAAATTAAATGGTCACCTAACTTGTGTGGATATCTCGGAATTCTGGATGAAAAAAGCAAAAACACGAATGAGATATTATAATAATGTTGATTTTTTTGTTGGTCAACTTCCAGAACTCCAATTAGATGAAAAATCATTTGACATTATCTATATTTTTTATGCGCTGCACGAGGTTCCAGAGAAGTTAAGAAGCGGAATCGTGAGTTAATTTTTCAGGGTTTTGAAAAATGAAGGAAGATTACTTATTAAAGAACCACAAAGAGAGAATGATGGAATGCCTGTTAATGAAATAGAAGAATTAATGATAAGTAATGGATTTTACAGAGAAAGTTGTAACATTTCTAAAGGTACATATAGTGCGGTTTATAAAAAACAGCAAATAAAATAGTAAAAATAGGAGAAATCAATGAAGAATGTAACGTTAATAACAGGCGCAACCAGCGGACTTGGTTTGGAATATGCAAAGGAGTATGCGAAAAAAGGATACAATCTTATTATTACCGGGAGAAGGGAAGATAAGATAAAGGCAAATGCAGGAAATATAGAGAATACGTATAATGTAAAAGTCAAAACAGTTATTGTAGACCTGGCAAATGAAAAAGGGGTAAATACTCTTCTTAGTGAGATCTGTGATGATGAAATTGAAGTATTAGTTAACAATGCAGGATTCGGATTGAAGCCTGTGTTTTCAGAAGTTCCAAAAGAAGATATGGATGGTATAATGTATTTACAAATGAATGCAGTCGTTATATTAACCCAGAATATATTAAAACAAATGCTGGTCAGAAACAGGGGAACAGTTATTAATATCTCATCTGATGGCGCATTTGCAGTAATGCCAGGAAATATCTTATATTCTTCAACCAAATTATTTATTCTTAATTTTACAGAAGGTCTATACATGGAACTGATCGATACCGCTATTAATGTGCAGGTGGTATGCCCTGGTTTTATTGATTCGGATTTTCATGAAAGTGCAGGAATGAATGTAGTTAAGAAGAAAAAAGGATTTATGAAATTTATGGATCCGGAGGAAATTGTTAATTTGGCGATGAGAGATTTAAAAAAGGGGAAGGTAGTGAGTGTTCCGGGTCTGGATGCAAAAATAATCCGGATTATGGGTAATTTTCTTCCAAGAAATATGTTTTATAAAATAATAATCAATTTCACGAGAAAAAGAAATGAAAAACTGCATAGATAGAAATTCTAACCAGGTGAAAAAAGTAATTTGTTGCCAATAAGCGTCATGGTTAGTTCTTCAAAGCAGGCAGAGGGATTGTGCAAAGTCTATGAAAGGTAAGATTCATTTTCTATATCCATCCGTTTCTTGAAATTTTTTGTGACTAAGATAAAATAAATAAGGCATAACATAACTTGTAAAGAAGTGGAGCAGGGGGTAGCAAGGCCGATATAAAATATGGAAGAGGAAGCGGATCTACTGATCATGTAAGATAATGGTATTCTTACACAAAAAGCACCGAAAATCCCTTGAAACATTACAAAGGTTGTTTTACCACATCCATTAAAAAATCCTACCATACTAAACAGGAAGGAAGTAAGCAGACAGTCAATGGCATAGGCTTTCATATAATCCCAAGAGGCATTTATAACTGCAATATCTGTTGAAAACATTCCGGAAAGTAAATTACCATGAAAAAAGGAGAAGTAACCCATAACAATACCAAAACAAAGGGAAGTACCAACACCATAAGCCATCGTCCTTTTTGCCCGGGTAAATTTTTTGGCACCGTAGTTTTGAGCCACAAAAGCGGCAACTGACTGTGCAAAAGAGGAGGGAACAAGCATAATAAATCCTGCTAACTTTTCTGCTACACCAACGCCGGCAGAAGCAATGACACCAAGTGAGTTCACAATGGTGGTAATGGCCAGGAACGATAAGTTTACAAGCCCGTCCTGCAGGGCAATGGGAGCACCATATTTTAGAATTTGTGAGGTAATACCCTTATGAAAACCAATACTGCTTCTTGCAAAATCGAAAGGCAGCCCTCGTTTTTTTATCATGAGGATAGAAAGCAGTACACTGAATGCCTGTGCAAATATAGTTGCAATGGCCACACCAGTAACGCCCAGATGAAATCCACCAACTAAAAGAGCATCTCCTATAATATTAGTAACACAGGCAATTGCGACTGTGATAAGTGGAGTTTTAGAATCTCCAAGTCCTCTGAAAATACCGCAGATTACATTATAAGCAACAATAAAAATAGTACCTGAGGAGCAAATATGCAAATATAACACCGTATCGTCAAACGCCTCCGCTGGTGCATGCATTAATCTTGAAATTGGCACAGCAAAAATGAGCATAATAGCAGTGATGATTGCTGCAAGTACGGAGAAAAGACAGATACCGCTGCCTACTACATTTCCGGCTTCCTTCGATTTCCCTTGTCCCAGTTTTTGCCCCATAAGTATTGTGATTCCCATTGCAAAGCCATTAATAATAGAAGTAATTGTCGTCATCACCTGACTTCCTGTGGCTACTGCTGAGACATCGGTAACTGAACCGAATTGCCCGACAATTATTAGATCAACAGCACCATACATTACCTGTAAAAACATAGCAAGAAGAACAGGTACTGCAAATCTTAACAAGGGTGACAGAATTTTACCCTCTGTAAAATTAGTTATTTCTTTCATTAAATTTCCCTTTCTTTGCAAAAAAATAAGCCGGACAAAACAGTATGTCTCTCGACATACCATCTTATCCGGCAAAATTACTTCTTAGAGTTATCTCTATGGAGTAAGCTTCCTCCGATGAATGGTAAAAATCTTAACATGTTTTTAGGAAGATGTCAAGAGTTTAGGGTGAACAGAGTTTAGGGTGAACAAGTTGAATGCTTACAAAAATCAGTTTCTTAATATAATTACAATTTAATGTCAAATATTTACATTAAATTTACATATATTTACAATAAAATAAACTTCATTGACTTATAGCTGCTTTCGAATATATACTCTAGCCAGATCCCCAAAAAAGCTTAACGCAATTTTAAGGAGGTAAAGATCTATGAAAAAAAAGCATTTAATGGTTACATTATTATCAATGGCTATAGCGATAGGAAGTGCTATTCCAGCATTTGCTGCAGGATTCGAGAGTACTCCACAGGGGATGAAATATAGGTGGGGATCTGGCGATTACTGTACAAATAACTGGGTCAATTATAAAAGCCATTGGTTCTTCTTTGGCAATGATCAGCTTATGCGTACTGGGTGGATTCAAAGGGATAACACCTGGTATTACGCAGCTGATACCGGTGAGCTTCAGGGAGGCATTATGAAAATCAATGGGAATGTCTACTACTTTAACACAAGTTCTATGAAAATGGTAACCGGACCCTACAACTATAATAATGAAACATATTATTTTACTGAAAATGGAACCACGGACAAGGGACCTTATGTCTATACAGAATGGAATAGCGATGGAACCATCAAACGGGGCACAAAATCCGGGGTTTTCCGTTAGCCATTTCCGGAGTGAGACATTATGCCCATGTATAATAGGTAATGCTTGCTGTTAATAATACCGAGGATATCAAAGCGGTAAGGATACTATATGTTTGCCATATGAGTATCGTTAACCAGTTAGATCCTATTAACAATAAAACGGTACTCAGGGCAATCGTGGCAATGAGCAGAATAACTGAAGCAATGATTCTCTTTTTATTCACTGGCTGCCGCTCATTCATTTTCCTTCTGTGAAATCCTGAGCAAAAGAACAGAACGGTGAATAGGCAGCAGATCATAGTCACAGATGACAAAATGATGTCCATAAGCTGTGTGCTGCTTATATCATATGACTGTATTAGATTGCCGTCTAGTATATCTTTGATTTTTAGTACCATATTTACATTGGTATTTGTTCCGTTAGTCAGTAAGCAAACGGCTTTTTGCTCGTTTGGCAGTATGACCACTTCCGTTCTGAAATTTGGATTGCCTCCGGTATGTTCTAGTACCGTTTGATCATCATTTACCGACCAGCCCGCTGCATAAAACATGTTGTTGACGGTAGGAACGGTCCGGTCACCCTGATGTGATTTTTCAATCACTGCACGGAATATTTCAGGTATGTCCTGCACAGTTCCCATCTGTATGCCCATCCACCGAGCCATGTCTTTTGTACAGGAAATCAGATAGCCTGCAGGCTTATTTCCGGCATAATCCGGCGCGTTGTATGGTGTTGTTATAAAAAAGAAAGAACGGTAGCCCTGTGCCAAATGACCGGTGGCTTTGGCATCTTCTTTATAAACATACGTCTGGTAAAGCCCTAAAGGTTGAAATACCTGCTCCCTCATAAAGTCTTCATAGCTTTGTCCAGACACAGTCTCAATAACCAGACCCAATACATCATAATTAACGGTACCATAGCAATACTGTTCGCCGGGGGGGAACGCTAATTCAGCACCTGCCAGCATTTCTACTGTCTTATACAGCAAATCCGGTGCATTTCCCTGGGGAATATTCTGTGTATGCCTGATATTTGTCAGACCGCTGGTATGGTGAAGAAAGTTGTTGAGTGTAAGGCTTTGCATATCAACAGCCTTACCCCGATAATTTAAAGTAAACCAGGGGAGATATTTTTGGACTGGATCAGTCATTGACAGCCGTCCCTGCTCTTCCAGCAGCAGAATTCCCATACCGGTAAAAGCCTTACTGACTGAAGCCAGTTCATATAGTGTATTTTCATTTGCAGGGACTCCCTTTTCACGGTTTCCATACCCGGAAGAAAAGAAGAACACCTCATCCTTATCAAGGATTGACATTGACATTCCCGGAACACCCGATATACGGCAGGCATCATTCAGCAACGTCTGTATGGCAGCAGACTGGGCATCTGACATTGCATAGCTTTGCGTTGGGAATGCTGTGAATAATATAAGTATTGTTAATACAAAAGTAATGGTCTTTTTCATTACCAAATTATACCACCTATCAATATAAAAGAACAGTATTGAATATTTATTAGTACATATTCAATACTGTTCTCTTAAATTATCTCTGTTTGATCTTTACCAGCTGCCGTACATAGGTATGGAATTATAGTCGGAAGCTGTACTTAATCCAGCATCAACAAATCCATAACTTTTACCGTCACCAGTAACTGCAACCCAGCCGCCTTTGGAACTTTCTACATAGTTAATACCCTTCCATTCGGGGTGGCTGTCGCCGGCCATTGCTGTCTGGCAGGCAACCCGGCAATTTGCTGCAACGGCTCCCCATCTGCTGCCGCCAAACGTGTACACGGTTTTTGAGCTGCGCATGATGAATGTTATGTAGGACTTTCCCTTGATGGTTGCATTTCCATAAGGATAGTCGGTACAGTTTGTCATGGCGCCATTAGGCGGATCAATGATGAAACCGGCTGAAAGAGTTCCCTTGGAATTGCGGAAAACGATCTGACAAAAATAATCATCGCCGCCCCAGTTCCAATTATAACCAAATGCCTCCCGGTTATAGATTGTACCTATTTTGTTTTTCTTATCTGTATCAGAATATACTGGCACAGATTTGCCGCTTTTGTTAATGCAAAAATAATTCGACATAAAATCACTCCTTTTAAATTATTTAGATAATCGATTATCTATTATGTAGAAAGAGTGAAAGCGAATAGTTGTAAACCGGACGGTTCCGGAAAAAACGAAATAACATTCTGCCATTTTCAAGTTTACAAAACAATTTCATTTTTCTTTCTCACTGAATGAAGATTAAAAAAATAATTTCAGGAGGAGAAAGGAATGTTACTAAAAAAAGGAGATTCAGGAAACAACGTAAGGTATTTACAACAGGGATTAAGAATTTTATGCTTTAATCCAAAACGGCTGGATGGTGTTTTTGATGATAACACAGTTACTGCCGTAAAAAAGTATCAATCTGCACGAGGGCTGACACCGGATGGAATTGTCGGCGATGGAACCTGGGGGAAAATAAAAACAGACATAACTCCCATTCAGACGGCACTAAAGAAAAAGGGGTATTATACCGGAACTGTTGACGGGGTAGCAGGAGACGGCACTTACAATGGTTTGATTAAATTTCAGTCAGCAAATGGGCTGACCGCAGATGGAATGGCTGGGAGCAGCACTCTCAGTAAATTATATGCTTCCGATCCAACACAGGAAAGACCCCTGCTTCAGCTTGGCAGCACAGGTGATGCAGTTATCGCGCTTCAAAAAAAGTTAATTCTTCTGGGATACTCATGTGGAGAAAACGGTGCAGACGGAATATTCGGAGACGATACTTACCGGGCTGTGAGACAGTTTCAGCAGAACAATGGGTTAAGTGTTGATGGAAAGGTTGGCTCCAATACCTGGGCCAAGCTTGATACAGCGCCTCACAATGATCAGACAGAAACTCCCCTTCTTGTTCTGGGAAGTAAGGGAACGGCTGTTATTAAGCTTCAAAAGCGCCTTTTGGAGCTGGATTACGATTGCGGTGTTAGCGGAGCAGATGGAAGTTTTGGACATGCTACGGAAAATGCTGTTATCAAATTTCAGAAGAACAATGGTCTTACACCAGATGGTAAGGTCGGAACAAAAACCTGGAATAAGCTGAATTCTTTAAATGCGGTAAAAGGCTCGGGTACAAACAGTGACGTTTTAAGAGAAGGCAGTTCCGGAGAGGCGGTGAAAAGACTGCAGGAAAGGCTTATTTCCCTGAATTATAACTGCGGATCTTCCGGAGCAGATGGAAAATTCGGCCGCAATACAACGCTTGCAGTGATTAAGTTTCAGAAAATTAATGGCCTGACACCTGATGGGATAGCAGGTCCTAAAACTTTAAGCAGTCTGTATTCCGATTCTGCCAAAAGAAATGATGGCTCCGCAGATAATCCTGAGTTCCCCACCATTCCTGTTACAGGCTCACTTTTAGAATACACGGTCGAGGTGATCAGTGCGGAAGAGGGAGATTATAACTCCGTAAATCCAACCGATGTGCTTTCTATTGGACTCCTTCAATGGCGTGCATCAAGAGCATATAACCTTTTAGTTGATATCAGAAACAGAAATACAAAGAGCTTTGATTCCATTATGTCTGAAACTGCCATTGGTAAATATATTATTAATGGAAATGGGGAACCGTTTGAAACACTGACTCCTGCTTCGATCTCATCAGCTGAACTTGGGTTATTAAAGAATCTTCTGGACACTGAAGAATCCCATGAGGCACAGGAAAGTCTGAAACGTAATGATGTAAACAGCTATATTGAACATGGAAAAGGTCTGGGAATCAGCGATGATAAGGTTTTAATTTATTTCTGTGATTGTTATAATCAATCTCCAAAGGGAATCAGCAGAATCGGCGATCTGATTAACGGACAGTGGAATACTTTAACTCTGGAAGAATTTCATAATTACGCCCTCAAAGATATTTATGTGAAAAATGGAACCAGTTACGGCCTGGGCTTATATTCCAAACGTCGTAATTTAGTTTATGAGAAAGCCGGGGCATATAATTCCTCCAATGGAAGTACTCTGGGGGAATATGTAGAAAATATGGTAAAATACGCATTATATGAAGCTACACAGGATCGTTTTGAAGGCTTGCCCGAATCAGACCGGGGGAAGGAAAATTACAATAAATATAATAGATGGTTTCCCAGTGCCCAGGGAAATGCGTGGTGTGCATGCTTTGTCTCCTGGTGTGCCAATAAAGCCGGTTTATTAAATGTAGGGGGCCAGTTAGGACTTGTACCCAAAAGCGTGGCAGTATCCCAGTATCTCTCATTTTATCAGGCAGAAAACCGATTTGGGGAAAAATCAACTTATACTCCAAAGCGGGGGGATGTTTTTATTAATAAGTCAAACGGAGCATCCCATGTGGGAATTGTAACTGGTTATGATTCTTCTGCAAAAACATTTACTACAATTGAAGGAAATACTTCGGACGACACAGTTAAGTCGCTCACTAGATCAATGACAGCTTCCGGCTTAACTGGTTTTGGAATTAATACTCCATAAAAGAGGATGAAGAATGGGATGCCTGCGGCATCCCATTCTTCATCGTTTCATCGTCTATTATTTGTAAGTGTCAAGACTGGATAGCAGTTTTAAATTCTCCTGCTCGTTTTTATTAAACAGACTGTCTTTAAAATTCTCAGGAGTTATTGCAGGTTCATACCAAATTTGTCCGTTAAAGTAATTATTCAAATCCTCATTTTTAAATATATAGCCATGTCTTGCATAAATCTCATTTTTAGCCAAATGAATGATTAATGGAGGAACATCATCAAAGTCCTCTTTTTGATAAATTTTCAGGTCTGTATAATATAAAGGTTCCACAAGAGAAGAAATATCCCTTACTTCCCGAACATTTTCCAGATATTCCTCTACTTCTGGATAAAAAGAACATTGATCGCGGTATTGTTTTCTTTCTGCGATTGCATTTTGCATTCCGTCTTCCGTCCACTGAGAATAATATTTTTCATGTACCGCATGAAGCAAATCCTGTTCAGATGTCTGGTTATCTGCACGTTTGCTTTCTTTTTCCTCCTCTTTATTTTGTTTCGACCGCTGCAGCTGGTATACACCTGAAAATCCATACCCGGATAAATTAGTATCTTTCATTTTATAATCCTGTACCTCGATCTGAATGGCATCATCATTGCTGAATGTGATATGAAGAATTCCGGAACCGCCCCAGCCGTCATCATTATATTTGTAGTTTAATTCTCCGTTATTTATCTTCCCGTTAATATTATCAATTTCTGCGATGCGTTCGCTGGTGCCCTGCTGCATAAATAAGTAGCCGTTTAAATTATTTTGTTCTGTAACCTGAATGGAAAATTCCAATCCGCCATAGGAAATGATTTCTTCATGATTGAAGCTGCTTTCCGTCCAAAGTCCGGAATATCCTTCGTAATTTTCAGTCTCTGTTTGAGAAACTGCAGTTACGCTGGTTTGACTCTCAACTTCCGGTTTCTTGTCTGCAGTCGTTTCTTTCGTTTGAGTAGTCTTTATGTCCGCTTCCTGGCTGGTATTGTTTTTCCCACAGCCGGACAGGATTAGACAACTTAAGACAATCATTATCATAGCTTTACTTTTCATTAAAATCACCTTTCTGATCAACTGCCTGACTGATAGTTGATAGATTTCTTAAATAAATATTTGGATATATATGTCGTCATTTCTAATATTATAACATAAGTTATTTAATATTTGGAGAGGCTAGAGCCGCCGATATTTTAAATAGACGGGTAAGAATGGCATGTTTTCCGGCACCTATTCTTACCCGCCTTATTGTATTTTATTTATAGCCGTCCATTAACTGCCCTTGTTCATTAAAAAATGTCTGATACCCCAGCTGCACAAATAAAATAACGGACAGTGCCACACTGCCCAGTATTCCCAGCATAATTGCAATCTGGTATTCAATCGCAGTGACCGGTGAGGTACCGGATAAAATCTGACCTGTCATCATGCCCGGTAAAAATACAATTCCCATACCAACCATTGAATTTATGGTAGGCAGGATGGCTGAATCAAATGCATGATCAACGATTTGTTTTGCTGCCATTTTCGGAGTTGCACCCAGCATCAACGCACCTTCGACTATATTTTTCTGCAATTCCATACCCTCTGTCAACCGGCTTACGCCTAAGGAGATGCCCGTCATGGAATTGCCGATCAGCATTCCTGCAATTGGTATGAAGTAACGGGGATTATACCAGGGGGTTATCCGTACAACTATAAGCAGGAAATATAACAGGCAGGAAATGGTGCCTGAAGCCATTGAAAATGCAATGATGCGGGTCAGCCTTGATGAGAGCTTTTGTTTCGTTCTCTTCATAATATTATGAACAGCGAATACCTCCATCCCAATTAATACCAGGATTGTATACAGAGGTGATGAGGTATCAAAGAGGTATATCAGCAGATACCCGGTTAGAATAAGCTGGATTGTCATTCTTACGGAAGAAATAAGCAGTTCCTTTTCTCTTGGAATCCCTTTTAATTTAACAATCAGCATTACTATGAGAACAAAGATATATGCGGCAAGCATTTGCCATATCTGCAGATCAATGACCTGATTCATATACTACACCTCCCTGGCTCTTACGATTTTACCCTGTGAAAGTTCTATGGTTTCGTCGGAATAAGTCTGTGCAACTTTCTTTGAATGAGTAACCATAATTAAAGTTTTGCTGGTTTCCTTTGTGTATGCAACCAGATTTTCAATGATGAAGCGCTCTGTTTCTTCATCCAATGCAGAAGAGGGCTCATCCAGTAAAAAGACTTCCGGATCAAGTAAGATCACCCGGCCTAACGCAAGTCTTTGCTTTTCGCCGCCGGATAACGGATCGCTTTCCTCATCCAGGCTCTTATTCAAATGGACCATATTTAAAATCTGGAGAAGCTTATCATCATTCGCAGCAGGCTTTTCTGCAAATTTAAGGCCAATCAGCAGATTATCTCTTATCGTTCCCGGAAAAATGGCGGGATGCTGAGAAAGCATGACAACAGTTCTTCTTAATTCCACAGAATCACAGGAGTTTAAATCCTGTCCGTTGTACATGATCGTTCCGCTGTCACAGCTGATCAGTTTATTCAGCAGACGCAGGAGTGTGGATTTTCCGCTGCCGCTTTCTCCGATGATGCACGTAACTTTGGATTTTTCGATATTCAGTTCCTTAATGTCAAGAATCTGTTTATATTTTACTTCCCTGAGTGAGAACATAAAAATCCTGTCTCCTTTCCTTAATCCTTAATTTCTTTAAAGAGTTCATGGGCTCTTTTTCGCGCCTCCTCCAATACGTCGGCGCCCAAACTTGTTATTTTATAATATTTTCTGATTTTCCCCTCAACCGTTTTTTCTTCCATTTCCAGAAGCCCGCTGGATTCCATACTGTGAAGAAGGGGATAAAGGGTTCCGGGACTCATATCGTATCCATGACTTTTAAGTTCTTCTATCATCCAGACACCATAAAATGGTTCTTTTTTTGCATGATGAAGTATGTGAATCTGAATAAATCCCAGTAAAAATTTTCTCATTATTTTGTCTTTCATTTTCGGTCCTCCGATATTTGAATATCGATATTGATATACGATATCGTATTATGATATTATAGTACCATCAATCATTACAGAATGCAAGAAAAGTTTAAAAATACCTCCGTGACATCATCACAGAAATAAAAATAATTATGAGTTAGAATAACATCATCAAGAACATGTTTGGTTTCAACAGAAAGGAGAATATACGATGAGTGTATTAAAAATAACGAAGGATAATTTTGAAAAAGAGGTAATGCAGTCAGATAAACCAATTCTACTGGACTTCTGGGCATCCTGGTGCGGACCATGCAAGATGGTGGGACCCATTGTAGAGCAGGTGGCTGAAGAGACGGCTGATGTAGCCAGAGTCGGTAAGATTAATGTAGATGAGGAACAGGAGCTTGCCCAGGCATTCAAGGTAATGAGCATTCCGACTTTAGTTGTGATGAAAGATGGAAAAGTGGTAAAAAGCACAGTTGGAGTACAGTCAAAGCAGACGCTTTTATCAATGCTCCAGTAAATAATAAAAGGCAGAGGCTGGAATCTCTGTCTTTTATTCTATGCGCGGCCAGGGATGATTCAGGCCGTATACATTAATATAAAAAATAAGATTGGGCGTTCCTATGATGCTGCTTAAGAAAAAATTAAACCTGAAAATAAACCGCTTACCAATTCAGATGGTACTGCTTATCTTGATCATTGTGGCAATGGCAGAGTTTATTTCCGTATCATTTATTATTATGAATCTGCTGAGAAAATTAAATATCAGTCCGGATAATGAAAACATACAGCTGTTTATGGTAAAAATAGTATTCATAAATATCAGTATGATTTTACTGTTCGGGCTTATTGTGATGCTGGTATCCAGGATATTTAAGAAAATTAATAATTATGCTTTTTACAGCTGTACAACAGGACTGCCGAATAAAAATTATATGATGAATAATTTAATCAATGAAATTTCTTCAGACAGGGAGTTTGCAGCTTTAATCAGCCTGGATATGGATGATTTCAAAGCGGTCAATGATACATTAGGCCATCTTGCGGGTGATGAATTACTAAAGCTTGCGGGTGAGAGGTTTGAAAATGTGGTCGGAGCGCAGGACTGTGTATGCCATATTGGGGGAGATGAATTTTTATTTTTTATTAAATCTGTCAGAAATCAGGCTCAGACGGAGCAAATGGCTAAGAAAATAATGGGTTTATTTTCGGAACCATTTTACGTGAATGGCAGTAAGGTTGACTACGTGAGTGCAAGTCTTGGCATAGCACTTATGCCAAAGGATGGAACAGATTTTCAGACCCTGTATAATTGCAGCGATGATGCCATGTATATGTCGAAAAAGCTTGGAAAAAGCAGCTATACGTTTTATGACGAGAATATGAGCCTGAATCTTTACGAGGAAACAATTAAGAAGAAGGAGATAAAAGAAGGGATTAAACAAAAGGAATTTAAAGTCTACTACCAGGCAAAATATTCGAAAGACGGACAGCTTACCGGTGCAGAGGCATTGGCAAGGTGGGTGAAAGAGGACAAGACGGTGATCCCCCCGTCAGAATTTATTGAATTTGCAGAAAAAAATGGTCTCATTGTGGCAATAACGGATCTGATTGTGGAAGAAGTATGTACGGATATTCTTTCCTGGATAGAAAAGGGAGAAAGTGATTTTATTATTTCAATTAATATTACATCCCAGCATATTACCAACAGGAAACTGATCCGAAAGCTGGTGGAAAAAATTGACTCTTTTCATGTACCGGCGAAGTATCTAGAATTTGAGATTACAGAGTCAATGGTTATAGAAGATTTTAATAAAGCGGTTGAAAACATTGCACTGCTGAAGTCGTATGGGATCAGGGTCAGTATGGATGACTTTGGTACCGGGTACTCATCCTTAAATTATTTAAAATCTTTGCCGATTGATATAATAAAGATTGATAAATCATTTATTGATTCTGTCAGTTACAATGAAAAAGATAAGGTGCTTTTGGAAAATATCATTCATCTGGCCCATGGATTTCAGCTGAAAGTCATAGCAGAGGGAATAGAAAATGAAGATCAATTAAAGATATTAAAAGAAATGCAGTGTGATATGTACCAGGGATATCATTTTGGAAGACCGGTTAATAAAGGTGATTTCGAAAAAATATTTCTGGAAAACAGGAATAAGATGGGAGCAAATCTATGACACATAAATATAAAGTAATAAATAAAAGTAAACTGGACAGTCCGAAACGCAGAGAGGTATTGCCTGCCAAAAAGATTCTGGAGGTCTGTGGCATTAATAAGTCGGATATCGTCGCTGACATCGGCTGCGGAATCGGTTTTTTTACATTCCCGTTATCTGAGGCAGTTGGGGATGAGGGGACTGTTTATGCTCTGGATATTGAAAAAGAGATGCTTGATGACGTGGAAGCAGGAATGCTGGAACGCAATATTAAAAATGTGCGTCCAATTGTTACGCAGGAATACAAACTGACTTTGAAGGATGAATCCGTTGACGCAGCCTTTTTATGCACAGTCATGCATGAGGTGAAGATGCGGCAGAAGTTTTTAAAGGAAGTAAACCGTATTCTGTATCCGGACGGACGGATTATTATCGTTGAATGGATCAAAAAGGACAGTGATTTCGGGCCGCCGGCTGATCACCGGCTGGGTTCGGATGTTTTAAAGAGAAATCTTCAGAAAACTGGTTTTATTGATATACAGATCATGGATTTTAACGAATATTTTTATATTGCCAGTGCAAGGAAGAGAGAAGAAGGTTGAGACACATTTTGTGCCTCAATTTTTTTTGCAGAAAGCATTAAAACAAAAAATAATTATGAGCATTTGACAATAACTCGCCAATGTAGTATTATTTAATTAGCATATGCTCATAATGAGAAAAGAGAGGTAAATGATATGAAGATAGCAGTCTCAGCAACTGGTCAAAATCGGGAAGACATGCTGGACAGAAGGTTTGGAAGATGCGATTATTTCCAAATTTATGACACCGAAACAGAAGAATTTCATGTAATTTCAAATAAGGGAGTATCTGCTGGAGGGGGTGCTGGTATTGCTTCAGCAAGCCAGGTGATGGAAGAGGGGATCACTGCAGTTATAACAGGGAACCTGGGACCGAATGCATTTGAACTTCTGGAAAAATCGGGGATCAAGGCTTATAGCTGTGAAGAAATTCCTGTAACCGGTGCAATAGAACGGTTTCAAAAAAATCAGCTGTCAGAGATTGCTTTGGCCGGAAAAGCCCATCATGGAATGAATTAAGGGTTTATAGGAGAATGGCATGAATATAGCAATACTTAGCGGTAAAGGTGGAACAGGGAAAACAACAGTGAGCACCAATCTTTCAAAGATTTTGGGGATCAGCTATGTGGACTGTGATGTAGAAGAGCCCAATGGATTTCTTTTTATGAAGCCCTCCATTACAACGCAGGAGACCGTATTTACCCAATTCCCTGTCATAGATCCGGAAAGCTGTACTCTTTGCGGAGCATGTGCAAAAGTATGCCAGTTTCATGCACTTGCAAAAGCAGGAAGAGAAATTGTGGTTTTTGATAAATTATGCCATAACTGCGGGGCATGCAGCCTGGTTTGCGGGTCAAAGGCATTAACGTATCAAAAGCGTCCCATTGGAATTGTGGAGCATGGGCTGGCAGAATCCATTCTCTGCAGCCGGGGAGTGTTAAATGTGGGGGAGCCAATGGCGGTGCCGGTAATCCGTGAGCTGTTAAACGGACTTTCAGATAAAGACCATCTCATTGACTGCCCTCCCGGAACCTCCTGTAATGTTGTGAATTCATTAAAAAAAGCAGATGCGGCGGTATTAGTGACAGAACCATCGGAATTTGGTCTTCATGATCTTAAGATGGCGGTTGAACTTGTAACTCTTTTCCATATCCCTTACGGAATCATTATAAATAAGGATGACAGCATGGAAAATAGGATAAAAGATTACTGCAAAAAGGAAGGAATCCCCCTTCTTGGAGTCATTCCCTACAGCAGGGAAGCTGCCATGCTGTATTCCAAAGGGAATATGCTGTGTGAAAGTGAGAGTTACAGAAAGAATCTGGAAGAGATCTCTTTTCAGATAAAGGAGGTTTTCTCATGGTAATATCAGTACTGAGCGGTAAAGGCGGAACCGGGAAAACAACTGTGGCAGCAGCACTGTCTGAATTAGCACAGCATGTAACGCAGATCGACTGTGATGTGGATGCACCCAATCTTTCTCTTTTTCACCGGGGGACCGATGTGGAAAGAAAAAATTTCTATGGAAGCATGAAGGCCCGGATTAACAAAGATCTTTGTACCTTTTGCGGGCGCTGTGAGGAGATCTGTAAGTTTGGAGCAATCAGGGATTTAACAGTAAATCAATTTCAATGCGAGGGCTGCGGTGCGTGTACGCTGGTTTGCAGTCAGAATGCAATCTGCCTGGAAGAGGAAAAGACAGCGGACACCTTTCTTACTGAAACAGGAAAAGGAATTATATCAAGGGCAGAAATGGAAATTGGAAGTGATGGCTCCGGAAAACTGGTGACACAGCTTAGAACCAATGCAAAGAAGATTACACAAAAGGATAGTCTCCAGATTATTGATGGTTCACCTGGAATTGGCTGTGCTGTGATTGCTTCGATCACAGATACGGATGTTGCCCTCATTGTAACGGAACCGACCAGATCCGGCCTTGATGATCTGAAAAGAATCCTGGAATTATCGGAACATTTTGAAACACAGGTCCTGATTTGCATAAATAAGTACGATATTAATCTGGATATGACTGCTCAGATTAAACGCTTTGCAGAAGAAAAAAAGCTTTTCGTAGCGGGGGAAGTACCGTTTGATCCCCTTGTGATGAAAGCGGTTAATGCTTTAAAGCCAATTACGGATTTTGAGGAAAGTACGGCCAGAAAAGCAATAGAAGACATGTGGAATTTTATCACGCATGTGATATAAAAACTGGTAACTATAAAATGATTATATAAATGAAATGGAGGATTCAAAATGAAGATAGCAGTAGCAAGTGAAGGCACAATGGTGAGCGGACATTTTGGACATTGTCAGGGTTTTACAATGTATGATGTTGATCATAAGGAAATCAAGGGTAAAACATTTTTACCAAATCCAGGTCACAAGCCGGGATTTCTTCCCGTATTTTTAAAGGAGCATGAGGCAGAAGTTATTATTGCCGGTGGAATGGGGGAGACCGCACAGACACTTTTTAACGAAAACGGCATAGAAGTGGTGGTTGGTGCGCAGGGAAATATGGATCATGCAGTAAAACTGTATCTGGAAGGCAATCTGCAGTCTAGTGGAAGTATTTGTACAGAACATGCCCATGAAGGTCACTGTAATGATTAATAAGTAAACTGGATGCAGGAAAATGGGAGAATATCTGTTATAATGACAGTAAGTCATGAAAGAAACGGGGGAAATATAATGGAATTATTAATTGATTGCATCCCATGCCTGCTGCGCCAGTCTCTGGAAGCGGCCAGAATGGCGACGGACAGGGCTGAAAGTCATAATAAAATCATGAAAGAAACCATAAAACTACTGTCAGACTATGAAAACTATAAAAATTCACCAGAGCTTGCAAGGGAAATACATAAGCTTGTGAGGAATGAGACGGGCAGTCAGGATCCATATCTGCAGGTAAAACAAAGAGATTTGCAGGCTGCAGAGAATTTATACCCATATTTAAAGAATTTTCTCCAAAGTAAAAAAACAGTATTTACTGGGCCTTGAAAATCGCAGCAACCGGGAATAATCTGGACTCGGCTGTTTACAGTGATCTGGAGCTGGAGACATGTGTAGGGAATGAACTGGAAAAGGAGTTCTCCGTATGCGATCTGGATGTATTTACTGAAAAATTACATAGGGCAGAAAATATACTGATTATTGGAGACAATACTGGTGAAACAATATTTGACAGGGTTATGCTGGAGAGTTTTCCTGACGTTACAATTACCTATGGCGTGAGGAATGAACCGATTATTAACGATGTAACAGAAAAAGAAGCAATTGCATCGGGACTTAATACGATAGCCCGCGTTGTTTCCACCGGCTGCGGCGCACCTGGAGCAATTCTGTCTGATTGCAGTGATGAGTTTGTTGACATTTACAATAAATCCGATATTATTATTAGTAAAGGACAGGGGAATTTTGAAGCGCTTTCGGAAGAACAGGGGAATCTGTTTTTCCTCCTGAAAGCAAAGTGTCCGGCGATAGCAAGGAAGTTTCATGTAAATGTCAATGATTATGTCTTTTGCTTAAGACAGAATAAGCCTGTAAAAACGGGTGTGAAAGAATGGTGATTCGATGGCAAGACCAACAAAATGGAGAAAAATAGAGCACGTTCCAGTCGTTCCGTATTTTGTTCCCTCAGAAACGGAGGTAGAACAGCTGCCTGAAAATATTTTAAAATTAGAGGAACTGGAAGCAATCCGGCTGAAAGATTTAGAGGGGCTGGAGCAGGGGGAGTGCGCACAGAGAATGGAGGTTTCAAGACCTACTTTTCAGCGTATTTTACTTTCTGCCAGGGAGAAGGTAGCGGACAGTCTGATACATGGGAAGATGATCCGGATCGAAGGCGGTAATTTCACACGGAATATCTGTCCGATTATCTGCAAGGATTGCGGGAAAGAGTGGAAAGAAAGCTTTGAGAACCTGGATGCGATTAAGAGCGGAGCGTATGTGTGCCCGGATTGTGGTTCTGTCAATGTGATTTGCCAGGCTGGCTGCAGGAATAAGTTTTGCCGTAAGAACTGCTGGCGCCATCGGGATATTGATTATTAAAGTAAAAGTGTCTGAATGCACAGTTCATAGCTGTTGCAGTCAGACACTTTTTTTGACAGATATTGACATATGCTCAAAATGGGATTAAAATGTTTTAATGGGCATAAGATCAAAAAACAAATAAAAAGGAGAATTCATCATGATAAAGAAGGAAGCAAATAAAAAGGGTTCACTTTGGCCTGCACCCAGGGTTTTGGTTTCCTGCCGGGGATTAAATGGAGAGGATAACGCTTTGGCTGTAGCTTATTGCGGGAATTGCAGCTATGCACCGCCAATGATAATGGTGGGCATTGTCCCAACCAGATACTCTTATAAAATGATTAAGGAATCAGGGTGTTTTGTGGTAAACATTGCAGAAAAAGATTATCAGGAAGTATTTGATTACCTGGGAAGCGTAAGTAAGCGGGATGCGGACAAACTAAAGGATAAGAATGTCAGAATAGAAAATGGAAAAGTTGTGAATGCTCCTATCTTAGCAGACTGCCCTGTCAACATTGAGTGCACCGTGGTTGATTCCATAGTAACCGGTTCCCATGAAATGTTTGTTGGAAAAGTTGAGTATGTTC
Source organism: Lacrimispora sp. 38-1 (assembly GCF_049890855.1). Taxonomy (NCBI): domain Bacteria; kingdom Bacillati; phylum Bacillota; class Clostridia; order Lachnospirales; family Lachnospiraceae; genus Lacrimispora; species Lacrimispora sp. 38-1. The sequence goes on from NZ_JBANEW010000027.1 coordinate 130,535, forward strand.
ATGCGAATGAGAATTTACTAAATGAAGATGGAAGCATTGATTTTTCGAAGATCCAGGTAATATAATTTTGAAACAATAATAAGGAGTAAAGAATATGAGCGAAAATTCAAAGGGTTGTTCAGACAGCAGTTGTACAAAGGAATCCTGTGAAGGGTGTGAACACAGCAAAGAAAGTATGCTGGAACAATTAAACCAGTACAGTTCCATAAAAAATGTAATTGGTGTAGTGAGCGGAAAAGGCGGTGTGGGAAAATCATTTGTAACAGCCATGCTGGCAGTCCTGTTAAATAGAAAAGGATACCGTGTGGGTATTTTGGATGCAGATGTTACCGGCCCATCCATCCCAAGAATGTTTGGAATAACGAGAAAAGCTGCCGCAAATGAATTAGGAATACTTCCGGAATTAACGGTAAATAACATAAAAATAATGTCAGTGAATCTGCTGCTGGATAAAGAAGATTCTCCTGTTGTATGGAGAGGTCCAATTCTCGCCGGTACAGTAAAGCAGTTCTGGACTGAGGTCGTATGGGAAGAATTAGACTATCTTTTGATTGATATGCCGCCAGGAACCGGTGATGTTCCTTTAACAGTATTTCAGTCCATTCCGCTGGATGGAATCGTGATTGTTTCCTCCCCCCAGGATCTGGTTTCCATGATTGTGAAAAAGGCTTATAACATGGCTAAATTAATGAATATTCCTATTCTTGGATATGTGGAAAACATGAGTTATGTAAAGTGCCCTGATTGCGGAAAAGAAATACCAATATTTGGACAGAGCAAGCTGGGGGATATTGCAAAAGAAACCGGCGTTGATATACTGGGGAGAATACCCATTGATCCAACGCTTGCAAGCCTGGTAGATAAGGGAGAGTTTGAACGATTTTCCTGTGATTATTTAAAAGATGCAGCAGATCAGATAGAAAAAATGCTTCGTTAATGAATGAATGTAGATAAATGCAGGCTGACCCATTTCATCCATAGTCAGCCTGCTTTCTATCATTTAGATCTCGCCGCACACGTCTCCAATCATTTCTACATCAACGATCCTGTCTATTTTTTCTTCTCTGTATGTTCCGGTTATGTGATAGAGACACTGGCAGCCGGATAATAATTTGATTTCATGAACGAACTCAGCTTCCTGTCCCTCGGCAAGACTGGTAAGTGTTGCATTAAAATCTTCTGAAGGGATAGTGATGTTTATGGTATTAGGATATGAATGTCCGGTTTTCCTGCTTATCCAGATATCATCATATGAAATATCTATTGATGCATTTGTCATAACACCATCCTGATGCAAAAATGTTCCAAAGGCGAATCTTTTATCTGAGGAATAAATATCCCAAAGCGATACGGCCCCCCGATTGTTCTGCAGGGGTGATAAACCAATCCACAGCCAGCTGTTTTGACCCGGAGCAAATGTTAAGTCAGAAGGACGGCTTGCAGGAATACCGTATTGTCTGTCGAACCATGCGTGGGCATTCTTTATTTTATATTCATGGCCCCTGAGAATAAACGTGCCTTCCATTTTCATCTGCGGAAAGGAGTATTGATAGGAGCCGGTGTTTCCGATTTCAATCAGACCGGTTCCGCCATTATACAGAATTTCACCATTGGGTATGAAAGTCATATGAATTTCATTTTCATCTATGATTAAATCAAGAGACATGTGGTTCCCATCTCCGATTAGATCGCCCCAGGATGAGTAGCAATGCATACAATCAGAGTCAAAGCCGTTTTCTTCATTTACAGAAGAAAGAATGCGGTTATTCAGCCAGATATGATCGGATGCATTCATTAAAAGACTTTCTGCACTGACCTTTTTTTCATTTCCATAGGCTTGTAACATCTGATGCCAGGTAAAGCCCAGCTGCTTTCCATCCGCTTCAAATTCCGTTTTGATATACCAGGAATCAATCTGTGCGTGCGGTAAGGGCTTAAGATCTTCTGACGGGTTAACTGACATGGGAAAGCCGCTGTTGTTCATTGAATTTTTTTTCATAAGAATACCTCTTTTCTGATATTTTTATTGACATTGTATAAAATGCTTTTAATATAAAAATATAAACACTGTGTCGTATTTCTTGAAATCAGTATAAAACAGCAGATAGGAAAAAGCAATTTACAATTATAGACAATATGTCGTATTTTGAAAAGAGGAGAACGAGATGCAGATATATGAAAATGCAAGAGAAAAAACAAGAAAAAAAATTGTTGAAGCGTTTTGGCGGGCATATAAAAGAAAGCCAATTGAAAAAATTACAGTAAAAAGTATCACCGATGACTGTCAGATGCACCGGGCTACTTTTTATCTGCATTATAAGGATGTATATGCCGTTTTAGAGGAAATAGAAGATATGCTGATTCAATCACTGGAACAGATCAGCAGGGAATACTTTGAAACAGCCCGGGATCTTGATAATTACGCCAAGGCACTTTTTAAAATATTCCACGACAATGGGGATTACCTTCATGATCTTGTTATTGAAAATAAGCAGCCTCTTTTTGCATTAAAATATAAAAACAAACTAAAAAGTATATTCCCTAATGTATTCCGTTCAAAAAGCAATGACTCCAAGACTAATTTAGCAATTAACATGACGATATCTGTTTTCGTTGATATGTTTATACAATGGGCAGATACCGATGTATTTTCTGCTGAAGAAATGCTCAGTATGACAAAAGGGTTTATGGTGAATGGTATTTTTCCTACCTTGCTGGAGGATTTTGAAATTGAGCCGGTGATTGACCTCCGCAGCGACAGATACAGGATAACTTAGATTATTTCTCCGGTGCATTTTCCAAAAAGGATATAATTTTGAACGAAAGCAGTAAGCTGAAACGGTATTGGACGTCATCCAAATCATGGTTTAACAGCTCCTTAATCCGGTTGATTCTGTAGATTAAAGTATTCCGGTGAACATGCAGGACTTCAGACGTACGGGCAAGATTTCTTTCATGATTCAAAAATTCATACAGACTGCTGGCATAAGAGGTACGATTCAGCTCATCGTAATGAAGCAGATTTATAAGGTCTTCGTTGCAAAGCAGTCTTAGATCCGTATGATGAGAAGCAATATCTATCATATGCTCCGTTATAAATTGGTTATAAAATGCCAGGTGGCTGGTCTTCGTCAGCCGGCGGTTTAAGTCCAGTGACGTAACTGCCTGTTCAAAATACAATTTCAGCTTTGATATATCATGAAAACATTTACTGATACCGGCAAAGAGTCTCCGTTTCTGGCAGAACTGTTCAATCTTGCCAATCAGGGTATCGGATATGGAATGACCGCTTTCAAGCATGATAATTGTAACGATATAGTTATCATAAATAAAAGAGGTTCCCTCGTTTAACGTTTTAACCAGAGAATTTTTTAAATATTGTATGGTTCTGTGTGTCTGATCGTATTCATTAATATCAATCGTGATGATAAAAATATTGTCAAGAATGGTTATATTAAGAGTCTGAAGCCTTTCGTATAAACTGTCTGCGTAAATTACACCATTTAATAAATCATTAAAAAAATGCTCATAAGCAGCGTTTTTTGACTGTATGGAACAGGTTTCTGATTTCATTTTTAAAGTAATCACATCGGAAAGCATTTTAACCAGCTGCATGTCCACATCCTGGAAGGGTTTCTGGATTTCAAAGACGACGATCGTTCCGGCTAACTGATTATTAATAAATATATGTTCAATAATCCTCCGGTATTTAAAATCTCCTTCCGGTAATAAAATGGGTTCTGTGTAACTGATATTTTTTTCATATACCATCTGCTTTGTAAGCAAATCCAAAGAGGTATCTGAAATATAACCTCCGTTCTTTTTCTGATCCAGCCATACATAATCTTCAAGCTCGATGTCTGAAGAAATTGCTATATGCTTCAGTATTCCGTTCATAAGAATAAGCGGATTATTAAAAAAAACGGCTGCCACATCACAGATTTTTTGAATGCTATAATTTTGAATCACGGCTTCATACAGCTTTTCCGTAAAATTTTTAAGGTGTATCTCTTCCTGAAATAAAGCATTGATGGCATTGTATGCCAAAAAAGGATCCGTATCCTTAGGAAGCCTGACTATGCCTGCAATAGTAAGAGATTCATCTGAAAGAGGGATGTCTTCAATACAGATTATTAGCATCGGTGATTGAACCGCCTTAATATCAGGAGTAAATTGAGAGGCGTATCCAAGATAAAGAGATTCCCCTGCACTGTAGTCCGTACTTCTGGTAAAGAAGGTAATCGATTCTGCAGGGATAGAGATCATTTTGTTATTTTGATAAACAGGCTGGAAGGGGGAGAGCTGTTTTATCAGTTTTTCAAGTGTAAGTAACATAATTAGGTCTCCTTACTTGTATGAAGTATCTAAAAATGATAGACATTTTGAGTTAGTTCAAACGAATACTTTTCTATATTGTGCTGATATAATCATTATACACGAAAATGATAGAATGCAATAATAAAAGAAAAAGAGGTACAAAAATGAAGAATAAAGTATGTGACATTTTAGGCATTCAATATCCAATTCTGCAGGGTCCAATGGCATGGGCTTCCGACAGCAGACTTGCGGCTGCAGTTTCAAACGCTGGTGGCTTAGGCATCATGGGAATTGGATTTTCCCCGGTGGAAATTTTTAAAGCTGAAATTAAAAAAGTAAAAGAATTGACCGATAAGCCCTATGGCTGCAATCTGATTACCGCAGTTCCTTATGCAGATGAGCTTTTAGATGTAATATTGGAAGAAAAGGTACCGGTTGTAGAATTAGAGACAATGCGTGAGTTTTATCATACTCTGCCAGAGTATACAAAAAAATTAAAAAATGCCGGAGTTATTCTGATCGGCAAAACGGCATCGGTTGAAGATGCAGTGGTTTTTGAAAAGGCTGGAGTTGACATTATCTCTGTAAAAGGGGCAGACGGCGGCGGACATATATACGGATTTACCGGAACCTTTTCATTGATTCCTCAGGTTGTTGATGCAGTAAATATTCCGGTAGTCAATTCAAGCGGAGTAGGTGATGCCAGAGGAATTGCTGCTTCTTTTATGCTTGGAGCAGACGGTGTGGAAATCGGAAGCCGTTTTTTACTGGCAGACGAATGCAACGTTCATGATAATTATAAAAAAGCGATTATTGAATCAAAGGAAGGTGATACTGCAATCACGGGTGCTTCTGTGGGGGATGCAGTCAGAGGACTTGCCAATAATCTGACAGAAAAAGTACTGAAAATTGAAAAGCAGTATGAAGGTAAGGAAGCTGCTGAAAAAATCCAGGAATTATGCTCCGGATGTTTACGCAAGGCAGCTGTAAACGGCGATGTAATGGAAGAAGGAACGGTAGTTGTAGGTCAGATTGCTGGAAGCCTGAACAAAAGAGAGAGCGTGGAAATGATCATGAAAGAACTGGTTACCCAATATGAGGCAATCATCGCAAATCTTTTGAAATATAATTTCCAGTAATAGAGGGAATATACTATTCTTTTAATGAATAAATGATGGATGGGATAAATTGTGCCAAGAGAAGACTGTTCAGTGAAAAGAAAGCATAATCAACAGTTAAAAAGAGATCAGATATGGAATGCGCTTATTATATTACTGGAGAACAGACCCATTGAAAAAATCTCCATACAGAATATCTGTGATACGGCGAAGATTCACAGGACTACTTTTTATAATCATTTTTATGATATTTATGATTTGCTGGGGTATGGTACAGAGCAGATGGTTTCGGGATTGATTCCGGAGGATATTCTGGAATTTAATACCGATGCCATGTCTGCCAACATTACTCATTATATCAGCAGGTACCGGAACGTACTTGCTAATATAACAAGAGCGGGTTTAAAGGATCATTTACTTTCCATAACAGATGAAGCATTTGAGAACTATCTGTATAAAACAATTGCAGCAGCAAAAGATGCTTACTCTTTAAACATTCCAATCCATGTGACAGCCAAATTCTACTGTGCGGGCTTATCCCAATTATTGTACTGGTGGGTCAGCAACCGGGATATGAGTGAAGAAGAATTAAAAAGCCAGGTTGATGAAATTATACAGCTGATAAAGCATAGCTGTATTAAGTAAGGAACCAATGAGGAAAAGCAGCATTGCCAATTCTACAGGAATTGGCGGTGCTGCTTTTTCTGACCGATTATTTAGACCAGTTTCCTACCAGCTCAACATATCCGTATCCGGTCACGTTTTCTTTGTGGTAAGTGCCGGTGACAGCGCTTGCTCCCTCGTATTTGTGCAGCATCGGAATCACAGATACAATTTCCTGCTGCTTCGGGGAGGGCGTTACCTCCAGGCGTGCCTCGTATTCCGGAAGTTCAATAACCCAGTGTGTCGGATAACACTGCCCGGATTTTTCACTCAGCCAGTAATCGGATTCTCCTTTGGAGAATGGCTCAGCATAGGTAACCGTCTGTGTTCCGTCCGGATGCAAAACAGTCGCCCATGAAGTTTCAACCTCATTGTTAACCCCACACCACAGGCTGATGATTTCGCCGTTGCTTAAATTTAAATCCATCCAGCTCCATTTGATATTGCTGTTATTACTATTTTCAATATTTTCCCACTGACGGTCAAACCAGGTAAGGCCGTTAAGCTGGTAGGTTTTGTCTTCCACAGTCACGGTTCCGTCCGTTTCCATTGCCGGAATGGAGTATTGATATACCGTCATGTTATTTAATGGGAAGCAGCCTGTACCGCCATTGTAAATCGGGAAGCCCACAGGCTTTAGTTTTACATTCAGTTCCAGGTTGGGAGCTGTGGCGTAAAGCTGCATTTCTTCTAAATTACCACGCATGAATCCATTGGGAACTTCAATATTAAATTCTGAGTCTGAAATGGTAACGGATGAAAGCGGATATACTTTGTCCTCTCCGTAATACCAGCCGGTAGTCTCATCAGTGAATGAGATAATAGACGCTATAAGCGGTTGCGTTCCGGGATTTTCAAGTGTCATCAAATGAAAAAGGTAATTTATTTTATGCCCTTCTGCTTGAAAATGCCCAATTGCAAACCAGGAGTTGACATTGTATTCCTTCTTATAGATCAGATCTTTTACCGGATAGACCAGTGGTGTTAATCCTTTTGTAGGTGTCTGCATATTTTCTAAAAGAGATTTTTTTGTTGATTGCTCCATTTCACTCGTCCTCTCATTGCTTTATATTTAGTCAGCGCTTAACTATGCACACATCTTATTTGATAAAGACTATAAAAACAAGAAACAGATTAGCATGCCTGTAGTAATTACTACAAAAGTTGTTTTCTGTAGAAATTTGTCTGCCTCTGGTAGTATAATAAAAGCAGTATAAAAGTGAATTTGAACAAGAAAGGAAGTAACAGATGGAAAAACATAATAAACTGGTAAGAGACAAAATCCCGGAACTGATTGAGAGAGAGGGACGTAAGGCAAAATATCATATTTTATCAGAGGAAGAATACCTGGCTGCTCTGGACGAAAAACTTCTGGAGGAAGTGGAAGAATATCAGGAAGACAAAAGTCTGGAGGAAATGGCCGATGTTCTGGAGGTTTTATATGCAATATGTAAGGCCAGGGGATATACAGAAGAAGAGCTGGAGGTAAAGAGGAGAGAAAAGTTTATAAAACGGGGGGGATTTGAAAAGAAGTTGTTTCTGGAGATATCAGAGTAAGGAGATGAAAGAAGGTTGAAAAAATATAAAACCAGCAGTGAAACGTCATTGGCATTAGGTGCTATATGCTGTTTGTTATTTATGAGGTATTATGAGAGGGTACTTTATTACCGTTATATAAATCTGATATTTGATACATTATACGGCTTTATAGCAATTCCACTTTTTTATTTTTTAATATCTGCTTGTCTTACAACTATATTTATTAAATCATTTAAGATTCAGATTTCTAAAAAAATGAAAATTTTTAAAATGATAAATACTTTTTTGCTAATAATATATATGATTGTACTTGCCTTAAGACTGTCTGGGAATATAACTATTGGAATCATTCCTTTTGTTTCAAAATATTGGTTTGTATTTATTGCCTGGGGCTGTATATTCACTATTGATTTTTGCATAGTAAAAAGATAGATTAACATAAAAAAAATAAATTAGTAAAATGTGACAAAAAAAACAAATAAGCGACATGTAAAACGATAATTATTGACAAAATAGTCTTTATAATATATATTTATTTCATAAATTGCATATTGTTTTTAGGGCATGAAATGATACACTTTAGTGATATCCGCAGGCGTTCAGCGTTTGAAAATTTACTAATTCACAGCTATTTTAAAATTCCAGAAGATGAGGTGGTAATATTATGGGAGAATGGACACACTTTGATGAACATGGCAATGCGGTTATGGTTGATGTATCAAAGAAGGATATCACTGTACGTACAGCAGTTGCAAAAGGTAAGATCATTGTAAATCCTGAGGTTATGGAGGCCGTTTTAAATCATACCGTGAAAAAGGGAGATGTTCTTGGGGTTGCCAGAGTAGCAGGGATCATGGCGGTAAAAAACACCTCTTCGCTTATCCCTATGTGTCATCCGCTTGCTATAAACAAATGTCAGATAGACTTTGAAGTAAGCAGGGAAACAGGGAGTATTAAAGCGATCTGCCTGGTTAAGTCGGAAGGAAAAACCGGCGTTGAGATGGAAGCTCTCACCGGAGTTACGGTAACTCTGCTTACCGTTTACGATATGTGCAAAGCAATTGATAAGAATATGGAGATAACAGATATTTTTCTTGAGAAAAAGAGCGGAGGAAAAAGCGGAGATATTTTCAACGGAAAGGACATGCGATGATTGACAGATGGGATAGAAAGATTGATTATATTCGGATTTCAGTAACAGACAGATGTAATCTTCGCTGTATTTATTGTATGCCAGAGGAGGGCGTTCCATCTTTACCCCATGAGGAAATCCTGACTTATGATGAAATCCTCAGACTTTGCAGATGCTTTTTAAAGTTAGGTATTAATAAAGTAAAGATAACAGGGGGCGAGCCGCTGGTAAGAAAAGATATTGCATCTCTCGTTGGACAGATGAAAACACAGGTTGGAATGAAAAACGTTACCTTAACAACCAATGGTCTGTTACTGGGGAAATATCTTCCTGATCTTGTGGCAGCCGGATTAGATGGGGTTAATATCAGTCTGGATACGCTGAATCCTTCAAAATATGAGAAGATCACAAGAAAAGATGCTCTAAATGAGGTACTTTCAGCAATACAGGATGCGCTTAATTATCAGAACCTGAAAGTAAAGATAAATTGTGTTCCGGTTCTTGATACAGACAAGGAAGATATAATAGAGATTGCCGGTCTGGCAAAGAATTCCAGACTGGGTGTCCGCTTTATAGAAATGATGCCGATCGGGCTTGGAAAAAACTACTCTTATTATAGTGAAGAGGACATCATTGCAATTCTGAAAGAAGCTTATGGTCCATTAGAACCAGTTGATACTGTTCTTGGAAACGGACCGGCCCATTATTATTCGGTATCCGGTTTTGAAGGGAAAATTGGTTTTATCAGTGCGATTTCCCACAAATTCTGCAACGAATGCAACCGGGTAAGGCTTACTTCCGATGGCTATTTAAAAACCTGCCTGCAATATGAACATGGAACGGACTTAAAAGCTGTTTTAAGAGGCAGCAAAGAGGATTCTTTTCTGCAACAGATGATTGAGCAGACGATTTATGAAAAGCCAGTCAGCCACAATTTTAAAGGGGACAATCCCCAGGGAACGTATGAACTCGATGGTATGTCAAAAATAGGAGGATAAGAAAAGAATACTTATGGGAAAAATAATCGCAGTCTGCATCAGTGAAAAAAAAGGAACTCAAAAGAAAAATGTACATTCGGCAGAATTTATAAAGGAATACGGAATAAAAGGAGATGCTCATGCAGGCAAATGGCACAGACAGGTCAGCCTTTTGTCCAATGATAAAATTGAAGCATTTAAGAACCGGGGAGCAGAAGTGGCAGAAGGTGCATTTGGTGAAAATCTTATCGTCGATGGTATTGATTTTCGTTCCCTGCCGGTAGGCACCAGATTTCAATGCAATGACGTTCTTTTAGAGCTTACCCAGATTGGAAAAGAATGTCATACCGGATGTGAGATCTATCACAAAATGGGAGATTGCATTATGCCAAGAGAAGGCGTATTTGCCCGTGTATTATCAGGCGGTATCATTCGGGAAGGGGATGATATGGTCGTATTGGAAGCTGCGGTGGAGAAAACGGAAACTGGTAAATTGCGGGTGGCGGTGATAACCTCCAGCGATTCCGGCTTTGCAGGAGAAAGAGAGGATATAAGCGGACCTGTTATATGCAGAATTGTGAAGGAATATGGTTATGAAGTTGTTCACCAGACGGTTCTTCCTGATGATATGACGATGTTATGCGACGAGATGAAATATATCTGTGACAATCATACCGCAGATCTTATATTAACCACAGGTGGAACCGGTTTCTCTCAAAGAGACTGCATGCCGGAGGCAACCCAAAAAGTCGTTGAACGAATGGTTCCCGGAATCCCCGAGGCAATGCGCGCCTATAGCATGCAGATGACAAAACGGTCCATGTTGTCAAGAGCTGCCTGCGGTATCCGAAAATCCACATTAATACTGAATCTGCCAGGCAGTCCGAAAGCTGTGGAAGAATGCCTTACCTATGTGATTACTGAACTTGATCATGGTCTGAAAATCCTGATTGGAACTGCTAATAATTGCGCAAGATAAGAAGGCGGCAGTTCATATATAAACGAAGAAAGGGATATAAAGGATGAAAAATAAAATTATTGCAATTTTTTCCTGTATTATGTTAATCACAGCCTTATCAGCCTGCAGCAATACTCAGAAGCAGAGCGATACCTCAAAAACGGAGGCCACCACAGAGAGCAGCGCAAAAAACACTTCAACTGAAACCCAGGCATCAGAAACAGCCGGGAAGGGAAAGATAATTCTGGCAACAACTACCAGCACACAGGATTCGGGTCTGTTAGATGAAATACTTCCGGATTTTACTAAAAAAACAGGCTGGGAAGTGGATACCATAGCAGTTGGTACAGGAGAAGCCTTAAAGATGGGCGAGAGCGGAGAAGCGGATGTTCTGCTTGTGCATGCAAAGGCAAAGGAAGAAGCTTTTATCGAAGCCGGACATGGTTTAAAACGTTTTGATGTTATGTATAATGATTTTGTAGTTGTTGGACCGAAGGGGAAAATAGAAAAGAATGGTGATGTTCAGGTGACTTTTCGGACCATATTTGATAATAAGGATGCCTTTGTATCCAGGGGGGATGAATCCGGTACCCACACAAAGGAGCTCTCTATCTGGAAAAATCTGAATATAACGCCTGGGGATAATCCAAATTATATCAGTGCAGGTCAGGGAATGGGAGCTACTTTGCTGATGGCAGAAGAAAAAAAGGCCTATACGCTTTCAGACAGAGCGACCTGGTTAGCAACTAAATCAAAGACAACCATGGATATTGTATGTGAAAAGGATAAACAGCTTCTCAATTATTATGGTGTAATCGCGGTAAATCCGGAAAAGAATTCTAAAATCAATGGGGAAGGTGCACAGGATTTCATTAACTGGATACTTTCAGATGATACCCAGAAGCTCATCGGAGATTTTGGTGTAAAAGAGTATGGAGAATCTTTATTTACTCCAAACGCGGCAGCAAATAAATAAAGAGGAGTCTGCATGAATGCAGTTTTGGACAAGTATGGGCATTGAAATAAATCAGGAAATCATGGATATTATCCTACTGACAATGAAACTTGCGATTGTCTCTACTTTTATCTCTGCCTTACTTGGTGTCCCGCTTGGTATGTTTTTAGAACGGGTTGATTTTTTCGGAAAAAAGGTAATGATCAGAATAAACCGGACATTAATGGGATTTCCGCCCGTGGTCGTGGGTTTAGCTGTTTATCTGCTTTTAATGAGAAGGGGACCCCTGGGCAGATGGGAGTTATTATTCACATTTCCGGCGATGGTCATTGCACAGACAGTGATCATCGCCCCTATTATCAGCGGGATGGTTTACACATCCTGTAAAAATATGGCGCCTCAGATAAGAAACTTCGCAATAAGCATGGGTGCTGACCGGTGGCAGACATTTGTGCTTGTGATAAAGGAAATGAAAAATGATATCTATTTTATCCTTATAACCGGTTTTGGACGCTCCATCAGTGAAGTTGGTGCTGTGATGATAGTAGGCGGTAATATAAAGTATAAGACAAGGACAATGACAACTGCAATATCATTAATGAGAAATAAAGGCGATTTTGGCGAAGCGATTACTTTGGGTTTTGTTCTGCTTGCAATTTCTTTTATAATCCAATGTTTTGTAGATTTTCTCAGAAGGTACGAAGAGAATGTTGAAAATAATTAAGCTGGAAAAAAAAATAGGTGACTTTCAGTTAAATGTGAATAATTTATGTCTGGAAGAGAAAAAAATACATGGTATCATAGGAAATAACGGAAGCGGCAAGTCTACACTGATTAAACTGATGACAGGGCTGTTAAAGCCCGATACGGAGGTAATGGATTTTGGCACATTAACGAAGCAGGATATTGTAATTACGGTACCAAGACCCTATATGCTTCATGATACGGTATATAATAATCTCACTTATCCATTAAAGATAAGAAAGCAGGTTGTTAAGAAAGAGACAATCATGGAATGGATAGACAGGTGCGGGCTTTCCGGCAAAGAAAAGCAATATGCTCCCAGCCTCTCCAGCGGAGAACGCCAGAAGCTTTCATTAGCAAGAGCATTGATCTTTGAGCCAAGGGTGATTTTTATTGATGAAACCATGGCTAATATGGATCCGGACAGTGTTGTACTGTTTGAGCAGATAATTTCTGAAATTCAGTTAAAGAAGCCGGCTACATGGATCATTGTAAGCCATCAGCTGACGCATATTTATAAGCTTTGTCAATGCATCCACTTTATGGACGCAGGAAGTATTCTCGCATCAGGAACTCCGGATGAGATTTTACTGAATTCTGATAATCCTGTTATCAGACAATATTTGTCAAAATATATGATTGGAAACTGAATCAGGAAAGGCAAAGATAAGAATGAAATTATTAAAGGTAGATACCATAGCTTCAGCAAGGGATAAGACAGCAAATGTCATCCAGAATAAGCTGCTTAAGACAGAATGCAGAAAATTACTTGAAGCCCGGGGATATATATTAGCCAGGGATATTATTTCGAAGGAACCAGTACCGGCCTTTCACCGATCTGCCGTAGACGGATATGCTGTTATATCCAGTGATACCGCCGGATCATCGGAGAATCTGCCGGTTTTTCTGGAATGTGTGGATGAAATTAACATGGGTTCTTCAGCACTGAAAGAGATACATGCCGGGGAATGCGCTTATGTGCCCACCGGCGGAATGATTCCGCCAGGAGCAGATGCAGTGGTAATGGTTGAATACTGTGAAGCCTTTGACAGCAGTCATATTGCTGTTTACAGTCCGGTTTCCTATGGGAAGAATATGGTTTTAGCTGGTGAAGACATAAACCAGGGTGAAATAGTTATAAAGAAAGGAACCAGAATCCGCCCGCAGGAAATTGGAGCTATGGCAAGCCTGGGTATTACAGAGGTCGTGGTTTTTAAACCATGGGAAATAACGATTATATCCACAGGGGATGAACTGGTTCCCCCTCATATCACACCGTCTCCGGGAGAAATAAGAGATATTAATTCCTATTCACTTTGTGCTCAGGCACAAAAACACGGTCTTACAGTACTGAATACAGTGGTCCAAAAGGATGATGAACAGAAGTTAAAAGAAGCCGTGATACAGGCAATGCAGGTGAGTGATGTGGTTATCATATCAGGCGGCAGTTCCCAGGGGAAAAAGGATGCAACCAATGATATTATTGACGAAGTAGCAAGTGAGGGGTCATTCATTCATGGATTAGCATTAAAACCGGGAAAACCATCTATTGTAGGATATGATGAAAACAGCAGTACACTTTTGACAGGACTGCCTGGTCATCCGGTAGCAGCCATGCTGGTTTTTGAGCTGCTGGTCATATGGGTTTGGAAGCATTTGACAGATCAGCCTGAAGACAGCTCTTTATTTGCCCGCATCACATCAAATCTGGCAGGAGCGCCTGGAAAAATGACATGCCAGCTTGTTAAACTGATAAGGCAGGAAAATGAATTCCATGCAGAACCTGTTTTCGGAAAGTCGGGCCTTATTACAACCATGACAAGAGCTGATGGCTATATTTTAATTGATGAGAATAAAGAAGGGCTGAAAAAAGACGAAATTGTTGAAGTGTTTTATATATAAAATAACATAGAAAGGCATAAAATCTATGGCAAACAGAAATCTATATTTAAATAATACACCTGTGAATGAAGCGCTGGACATTTATAAAAAAGCGCTGAAAGAAATAGTAAAAATGCAATATGAGGAAATTCCGGTAGAAAAAAGTCTGGGCCGGATAACAAAAGAGGCTGTTTATGCAAGATGCTCGTCACCTCTGTTTAATGCTGCAGCCATGGATGGAATAGCAGTAATAACAGAAAAAACAAAGGGCGCCTCGGATAGGACGCCTCTTATTTTAGAAAAAAATAAGGATTTTATTGTGGTTGATACCGGAGATCCTGTTAATGATCCTTATGACGCAGTAATCATGGCAGAGGACGTAATTGAAATAGACGAAAGAACTGTTAAAATTCTGGAGGCAGCAACAGCCTGGCAGCATATCAGACCAATTGGCGAAGATATCGTATCCGGAGAGATGCTGCTTCCCAGCATGCACAAAATACGGCCGATTGATATCGGCGTATTATTTTCCGGCGGAATTATTAAAATCATGGTAGTAAAGCAGCCCAAAGCCGCAATCTTTCCTACCGGAACGGAAATTATAGAACCAACCAAAACGCCGGAAGCAGGAGAAATTATCGAATCAAATTCCAGAATGTTTGAGGCAATGGTGACCTCGTATGGAGGATTAGCAGACCGTTTTCCGCCTACCCCGGATGACTACAATAAAATAAAGACGGCTGTTTCAGAAGCAGTGGACAACTACGATATGGTAATAATCAATGCGGGTTCCAGTGCGGGGACAGAAGATTATACCGTGCATATTTTAAGAGAACTGGGTGAAGTGTTGGTGCATGGGGTCGCTATTAAGCCCGGAAAACCGGTGATACTGTCTGTCGTAAATGGAAAACCGGTGATCGGTCTTCCTGGTTATCCAGTCTCTGCTTATATTGATTTTGAAAATTTTGTAAAGCCGGTCCTGGCATTGTTAACAGGAGAAACCTACTGTGAAAATAATGTGGCAGAGGCGGTGCTGTCAAAGAGAATGATATCTTCTTTAAAGCATAAAGAATACGTAAGGGTGAAGGTGGGACAGGTAGGTGATAAGCTGGTAGCATCTCCCCTTGCCAGAGGAGCAGGCGCAGCC
The DNA here is from genome assembly GCF_049890855.1 of Lacrimispora sp. 38-1. Lineage (NCBI taxonomy): Bacteria > Bacillati > Bacillota > Clostridia > Lachnospirales > Lachnospiraceae > Lacrimispora > Lacrimispora sp. 38-1. The sequence goes on from NZ_JBANEW010000027.1 coordinate 145,966, forward strand.
ATGAGCCTTGTGCGTGCCGACGGTTTTTGTGTGATTGAACAGAATTGTGAAGGAATCGAAGCCGGAGAACCGGTCAGAATTGAATTGTACAGAAGCCTGCAGGAAATAAGACATACGGTTGTCTGCATTGGCAGTCATGACCTGCTTCTTGATCTGGCTGCTGATCTGATGGCATTACATTATCCGGGTGTATATCTGTCCAGTACTCATATTGGAAGTATGGGGGGATTAATGGCACTAAAAAGAGGAGAAGCTCATATCGTACCTGTCCATCTTCTGGATGAAGACTCTGGTATCTATAATATACCTTATATAAAACGAATGTTTGAAGAACCCATGGCGCTGATCAAAGGGGTGAAACGCATTCAGGGACTCATTGTACAAAAAGGAAATCCTTTGAACATGAAAGGAATAGCAGACTTAAAACAATGTCGGTTTGTGAACCGGCAAAGAGGTGCAGGGACAAGAGTATTGTTTGATTATAAGCTGAAGCAGGCTGGTATGGACGCCTCTGAGATTACTGGCTACGACAGAGAGGCAGCCACCCATATGGCTGTGGCGGCTCTTGTTGCCGGGGGCAGTGCAGATGCAGCCATGGGGATATTCGCGGCAGCAAAGGCAATGCAGCTGGATTTCATAGAAGTCGGACAGGAGGAATATGATTTCGCTGTTCCTGTAAAATATCTGAAACTTCCTGAAATCAAAGCATTTATTGAGGTATTAAAAAGTAAAGAGCTTCATATACGTCTGGCAAATGCCGGAGGTTACCAGTATGAAGAGGCGGGAAACATATGCTATTTAGATGAAGAATAACGGGGTACAAAATTGCAGTCAGGATATGTAGAATCACTTCAGATACAAAGGAAAAAGGGTCAGCCATTTGAATGCGTAACATTCGTAGAGCTTGAAGCGGGTAAAGGGATTGTTGGGGATTGCCATGCTTTAGGAGGAGAGAAACAGATAGCTCTTATTTCATCAAAATCAAAGCAGTGGATCAGAGAACAGGAAAAAGAAGGTTTGTGTTTCCGGAAATTTCAGGAAAATATTGTGACCCGGGGGATCGATTATACCCGGCTGAATGAAGGTGATATTTTAATTACAGATCATGCAGCCATAGAAATAGGGCCATATACCAAACGCTGCTTTCCTGAATGCACACTGAGGCAGACGGATCGCCCATGTGTATTAACTTCGGGTACATGCTTCGGAAAAGTCAAAAAGTCAGGAAAAATACAAACTGGTGATCAAATCAGGCAGACAGATTAAAAAACCTGAAAAAAGAAATATGTTACAAAAATACTGGTTATAAATGGATAAATTTGTTTAAAAAGCAATAAACAAAAAACTAATTGCAATTTTTTGTCGAATAATGTACAATAAATTTAAGGATCCGAGTTTTATCTTGAGTAGATAAAACCTATGGGTACTAACCTAAGAATTAGTGCCTCCCGCGTTTGGAAAGGACTCCTTTTCTATTTCGTTACTGTTTACTTTTAAACAATGAAAGGAAAGGGTGTTATTATGCAGACAGCGTACAATGGAAAGATAGCCCGAATTAATTTATCAACTGGAGAGATCAGGGTAGAAGAACTTAATATGGATCTGGCCAGAAAGTTTATCGGAGGCCGCGGTCTCGGAACCAAGATGCTATACGATGAAGGTATTGCAACAGTTGATCCTTTGTCGGAAGACAACAAATTAATCTATATAACAGGTGCCATGACCGGAACAAAGACACCGACTTCCGGCCGTTATATGGTTGTAACGAAGTCACCGTTAACCGGTATGATTGCAAGTTCTAACTCCGGTGGTGTATGGGGCGCAAAGCTCAAATATGCAGGGTGGGATGCCATTATAGTGGAAGGAAAGGCAAAGACACCAGTTTATATCAATGTTGTGGATGATAAGATAGAGATTCTGCCGGCAGATGAATATGTTGGCATGATGAGTGAAGAAATTGATGAGAAATTAAAAAAAGTACATGAGAAGTGTTCCGTTTTAAATATCGGACCGGCAGGCGAGAAATTATCCTTATTAGCCGCAATTATGAATGATAAAGACCGTGCAGCAGGCAGAAGCGGTGTCGGCGCAGTTATGGGGTCAAAGAATTTAAAAGCCATTACTGCTACAGCAACCAGGTCAGCCATTGAATCATATGATCCGGAAGCTTTGCAGGAAGTGACAAAAGGATGCTTAAAAGCGATAAAAGAGAATGGTGTAACCGGAGGCGGTTTACCCACATACGGAACAGCAGTACTTGTTAACATTATTAATAATACAGGAGCATTTCCAACCAGAAACTGGCAGGAGTCCTATTATGAGGAAGCGGACGATACCTCCGGCGAAAGCTTAAAAGACCAGTATCTTGTAAAACAGAGTTTCTGTCATAGATGTCCCATCGGCTGCGGCCGTGTTATCAATGTTGAAGGTAAGGTTGCAGGCGGACCGGAATACGAACCATTATGGGCATATGGCGGAAACTGTGGAATTAATGATTTAAATGCAATTAATACAGCCAACTACTGGTGCAATGAATATGGATTAGATGCGATCTCTACTCCCTGTACCATCGCGGCAGCCATGGAATTGTATGAAAAGGGTTTGATTAAGGAAGAAGAATGTGAAGGCGTGCCGTTAAAGTGGGGCAATACAGAGGCAATCATAGAGTGGACCAAGCGGATGGGTGAGTCAGATATTCCGTTAGCCAGGCTTATGGCCCAGGGTTCTTACCGCTTATGTGAATACTATGGACATCCTGAAATTTCCATGAGTGTTAAGAAACAGGAGATGCCCGCATACGATGCACGTGCCATCCAGGGAATTGGTATCACCTATGCAACAAGTAACCGGGGCGGCTGCCATGTAAGAGGTTATTTAATCTCACCGGAGATCCTTGGCTTACCCCAGCAGTTAGACCGCACCGAAATCGAAGGAAAGGCATTGTGGACGAAGATATTCCAGGACCTGACTGCTGTCATTGATTCTATGGGACTTTGCCTGTTCACCTCATTTGCTTTGGGAGCACTTGAATATGCCGCCATGTTAAATGCCGGTACTGGAACCAGCTATACTGCTGAGGAACTTTTAGAAGTAGGAGAGCGGATCTATAATATTGAACGGTTGTTTAACAAAGCTGCGGGTATGAAGCCGGAAGATGACAGACTTCCAAAACGTCTGACAGAGGAGCCGATTCCGGATGGCCCATCCAAAGGTCAGGTAAGCCAGATTAAAATTACTTTACCGGAATATTATAAAGTACGCGGTTGGGAAAATGCATTTCCGACTGAGGAAACATTAGCACGTCTGGGCTTATAGTTTCCATACCGGTAACAAAAAAACAATAAAATTAGTCGTGTCACTATTATATGCAGGAAGGATTTTAAGTGCAAGCGATGCTTCATTTATAAAATCCTTCCTGTATTTATATATTAAAGAATACGACAGTATAAAACACTGCAAATCAACAATGGAGGTTATGATGATAGAAGTAAGATTATTTGCTACGTTCCGTGAAGGCAGGCAAAAGATTACCTTCCTGGAGGCCGGTCAGTTTCAGACAGCTGCTCAGGTAATAGATTATTTTCACATACCTCATGAAGAGGTGGCAATCTGCTTAATTAACGGAAGGCACTCCAAGTTAGATGCATCTGTAACGGATGAGGATGTTCTGGCCCTGTTTCCACCGGTAGGAGGAGGCTGATTATGAGATATGAACGTCAGATTTTAATGAAAGAAATTGGTGAAGAGGGACAGAATGCATTAAAAAATTCAAAAGTCACAGTGATTGGTGCAGGAGGTCTTGCTTCACCGGTTCTGACTTATCTGGCATGTGCCGGAGTCGGATCAATAACGTTGATTGATTATGATACCGTATCAGAATCCAACTTAAACAGGCAATTCCTCTACCATGAAAATGATATGGGAATGAATAAAGCAGAGCTGGCAGGAGATGTCTTAAACAGTTTAAACTCTCAAATCACAATCAATCCTGTCTCTGAAAGGATAGACGGAGAGAATATTGGGAAGATAATAAGTGGTGCAGATGTAGTGATTGATTGTGTTGATAATGTAGAAACAAGATTAATTGTGAACAGGGAATGCATAAAACAGGATATTCCTTTGGTTGAAGGGGGCGTATATGGTTTTTATGGTTTTGTTATGTCAGTAAAAAGAGATTTTCCATGTTTGGAATGCATTGGCTATGGCAATACAAAGCTGAAACGGCCAGGTCCGGTACTGGGAGCGGTAGTTGGTGTGATCGGTTCCTTACAGGCAGTGGAATGTATTAAAATATTGCTGGGGTTGGATGATGTTCTTTATGGTAAGATGTTAAATTATGATGGTCTTTCTGTAAGCTTTGATTTGGTTGAATTGCAGAAGAATGATTTATGCGAAGTTCATGGATTGCTGAAAGGATAATGATAATAATTATATGGGCTCCAGTCATAATTGACTGAAGCCCGTTTTTGACATCAGATATAAATAATTTCTACTCCTGCGAAATTAAGCTCGCCAACCAGTTTTAAAACAGGAGCAGTATCGCTGCTGATACTCCCTCTTCCTTTCTCGCTCACTCCACCAACTACTGTTTCAATCTGGTTTTCTACCCGCCATTCCTTTGGAACGTAGAGTTCGATACCGCAGAAATTGCCTTCAATGCGGACAATGGCCTCTGTTTCCACATGTGCTTTATTAAAATAAACCTGTATGGAGCCAAAGCTGCACTCTAAATCAGCCTGTTTAAAATTATCCGTGTTAATATATTTTGTGCTGGATCCAAAAGTGGTGCTTTGTTTTATATGGTTGTTGTCTTCCACATCAATAATTTCAACTGGATCGTGATCAATGCCTCTGCAGTTATGATGATGAGAATACCAGCAATGGTTTTTCCTGTGAAACAGCAGAGATAAGCCGATGCTTCCAAGGAGTGCTACGGCAAGAACTGTCCAGGGAGTCAGGTTCTCTATATTCAGAACCTTGTCATAGGTGATGCAGAGAAATGCAATAGGAAATAAGATTCCCCCAAAATTTAAACGTGGGATACTTTTAGCAATGATGGCCAGCATAAATACAGTAAAGACTAAGGAAAACGGGCTGAAGCTGCCCAGATAGCCCAGCTTTCCGATTATTACAAATGCGGCTGCCAGGAGAAACATAATTCCCCAAAATAATCTGTTTTTTTGCATATTGATTTTACCTCTCTTTTTATCGTTCCATGTGCTGGTGATCCAGCTTCCATTTTAAAATCTTATAGTAATTTCTTGATACATAGACCTTTTTATAGGAGTTTTGAAATTCCACCCTGCTGGAGGCGGTGGGGCTGCGTGTAATGCTGTAAACCTTTGTGGTGTTTAATATGGTAGATTTGGAGATTCTCATAAAATAAGGTGGGAGAAGCTCTTCCAGCTCATAAAGCTTATATTCTACCAGGAATTCGTCATCGGCAGTATGGGCAAAAATGCCCTTGTCGGCAGTTTCAAAAAACAGGACTCTGTTTACATGAAAATAAAATTCCGTATCATTCTGATAGAAAACCATCTGTTTCTGGCTGTTATCCAGTTCCGAAATCATTTTCTGAATCAGGGTAATCTCTTCATTGATTTCCGGACAGCGGATCCGTAATTCACTTTCCTGCAAAGTCGTATCGATTTCTATTTGTATTTTCATAATAAAATGATATCAATCCTCCTGTTCTTTATAATCAGCTGCCTGCGCCTGATTTATAATATGCGCTAATTCTATCTGAAAACAACAGCGTTGTAAATATGTTTCAGGCAAGAGGTGGGTTATCAGTGGTAACAGGTGTGTTTTAGCACTGTCAGAGGCAATATCATACAAGAAAGTTACCATTATTTATGTTATACTATGCTTCAGACAGGGGAGAAAGGAGGACTCAGTTTATGAAGAAGGAAATACGGACTGTGAAATATGATGGGGAATTAAATGTTGAGGCATATCATTTTCAAGGTGTCATGCAAAAGTTTCCCAACCATTTTCATGATTATTATGTAATAGGATTTATTGAAAATGGCCAGCGGTATTTACACTGTAAAAACAGGGATTACACCGTAGAACCAGGGGATTTACTGCTGTTTAATCCTCGGGATAATCACGCCTGCGAGCAAATCGACGGAAACCCTTTTGATTATCGCTGTATTAATATCCAGCCTGAAATGATGAAAAGGGTAATGCTTGAAATAACGGGAAAAGAATATCTGCCTTATTTTACTCCTCAGGTGATTTTTCATAGCGAACTGGTTGGTATACTAAAGGAACTGCATCAGATGATTATGGAGGAAGAAACGGATTTTAAAAAAGAGGAATTATACTTCTTCCTTCTGGGGCAGCTGGTTGAAGAACACACAAAACAGCATATACCGAAAGAACATACAGAACAAAGCACGGAGGCAAGGACGATTTGTGAATTCCTGGAAGCTCATTATATGGAGAATATTTCCCTTAATGATCTCTGCAAAATGACAGGATTGAGTAAGTACTATCTGCTTCGGTCATTTACCAGGCAAAAGGGAATTTCGCCTTACAGCTATCTGGAGACGATACGAATTGACAGAGCAAAGAAGCTGCTGGAGCAGGGAGCAATGCCTGTTGAAGCGGCAATGCAGACGGGGTTCAGCGATCAAAGCCATTTTTCCAACTTTTTTAAGCGATACATAGGGCTGACACCGAAACAGTACAGTAAAATATTTAAAGATACTTAAAGCTGGCTGATATACAGAAAGGGTTTTCATGGAAAGAAGAAAAGAGATTCAGGGACATTTGTTTTCATTGTTTACAATTTTTATCTGGGGGACCACATTCATATCGACTAAAATACTTTTAAAGGCATTTACTCCGATTGAAATATTGTTTATAAGATTTGTAATCGGCTTTCTTGCACTGCTTGTGTTATATCCCCACCGGCTGAACGTGAAGGAAAGGAAACAGGAGCTCTATTTTGCAGGAGCAGGATTATGCGGCATCACTCTTTACTTTCTGCTGGAAAATATAGCATTAACCTATACGTTTGCTTCAAATGTGGGAGTCATTATTTCCATTGCACCGTTCTTCACTGCAATTTTCGCCCATTTGCTTTTGGACGGAGAAAAAATGAGAGTCCAGTTTTTCGTCGGGTTTGCAGTGGCAGTGGCGGGGATATTTCTTATCAGCTTTAACGGGAGCAGTAATCTGAAATTAAATCCATTGGGAGACATACTGGCAGTTCTGGCTGCAGTGGTATGGGCCATCTATTCCGTTCTCACAAAGAAAATCAGCGGGTATCATTATCACACCATTTTAGTAACACGAAGAATTTTCTTTTACGGGCTGTTATTTATGATACCTGTATTATTTTTCGTTCAGTTTGAACCGGACATCAGCCAGATCATAAAGCCGGTTAATTTATTTAACATCTTATTTCTTGGACTTGGAGCATCCGCTATCTGTTTCGTAACCTGGAATTATGCGCTGAAGATACTGGGGGCTGTTAAAACCAGTGTTTATATATATATGGTACCGGTGATTACGGTTATCACTTCTGTGCTTATACTTCACGAGACGATTACAGGCATTGCAGCACTGGGTATTTTACTTACCCTGGCAGGGCTGATTATTTCGGAGATTAAATTCCCTGCCGGACCGCGGAATAAATAGAAATTGATTTGCCCTTTCTATCTACAAAATTCTATATTCATGATAATATAAATACATAAAATGGATTGTCTCGCTGTTTGAAATAATAAGAACAGACAGACGGAAAGGGGAATAAAGATGTTAGAAACAGGAACAAAAGCACCGTCATTTGAATTGCCGGACCAGAATGGAGTGATCCATACGTTAGAAGAATACAGGGGAAAGAAAGTGATTCTTTATTTTTACCCCAAGGACCAGACGCCGGGCTGCACCAGCCAGGCCTGCGCCTTTGCACAGCTTTATCCCCAGTTCATTGAAAAGGATGCAGTGGTTATCGGCATCAGCAGGGACAGTGTGGCTTCTCATAAGAAATTTGAAGAAAAGAATGGACTGCCTTTTACCCTTCTGTCTGATACAGAACTGACTGCGATTCAGGCCTATGATGTGTGGCAGGAAAAGAATATGTATGGAAAAAAGACCATGGGTGTGGTGCGTACCACGTATTTAATTGATGAACAGGGAGTGATTCAAAAGGCGCTGGGAAAAGTAAAGGCGGCTGAAAATCCCGCGCAGATGTTAAAGGAAATTTAAATGAAGATCATAATTATATAGCTTCTCTGGTAAATAATTGTTGATTATAGCTATAATAAGCTATATAATATGATTATAGCCATTGGAGGTATCAGAATGCATTTTTTAATAAATTATCAGCCTTATATCGCAATTATCGGTGATATAAAGGGATCCAAAGCAATTGAAAGAAGAAAAGAAGTTCAGGAAAAACTGGCAGTGGTCCTGAATGAAATTAATGAGCAATATTCAGAGGATATTGCGTCCGGATTTATGATCACTCTGGGTGACGAATTTCAGGGCTTATTATCAAATGGAACCAGAATAATGCAGATTATATCAAAAATAGAAGGCAGAATGTATCCGGTTAAGATCCGGTTCGGAATCGGTGTGGGGAAGATTACTACAGAAATCAATCCGTATATGGCCATCGGCGCGGATGGACCTGGGTACTACAGGGCGAGAGCTGCCATTGAATACTTAAAGGAGAATGAAAAGAAGAAGCAGACCAGTGCTTCCGATATCCGGCTGGAGGTGGAGGGCGAAAATCAGGAATCACAGGCACTCATAAACGTAATATTTGGCCTGATGACAGCCTTAAAATCAACCTGGACAATGCGACGTAGAGAGATTATTCAGGATATGCTGGAGCATCGGGATAACCAGACGGATACAGCTGAAAGACTGAATATTAAACAGCCAACTGTTAACAGGGTTTTGGTGACCGGAAATTACTATGCTTATAAAGAAGCTTTTGATACTGTAGAAAAGGCATTTGGGGAAATTGGGTGATTAGAATTTGAAACAATATATGATTGTGCTCCTTTTAGGGCACGTTTTGGGGGATTTTTATACACAGACAGAGGAGACTGTAAAAAAGAAGGAGAACAGGTTCCTTTGGGTCTTGATTCATAGTTTCAGCTATCTGGGTACCATGGTGTTAATCAGTTTGCTGATTTCACCGGCAAATGCGATATATTTAAGTATGACTGCGGCTTTTTGTCATTTTGTCATTGATGCAGGGAAGTTTTTTTATCTGAAGTCATTGACCAGTCAAAAGAAAAAAACACCGGAAAAGGAACGGAATATTTTTTGCGTGGATCAGATTTTGCATATTACCAGTCTTCTGGTGATTTCTTATATCCCGGCTTCTCTGCATTTTCAGTCATGGAAGTGGCAGATAGTCACTGATTTTTTTGATACCGCCGGTATTTCTTTTGAGGTCACTGCAGCCTGGATTCTTGCTTTACTCCTTGTACATAAACCCATGAATTTAATAATTCAGAAAATGCTTTTGATCTATAAACCCATGGACAGGCCGGGGGAGATGAAACGAAACCGCAATGCAGGAAGGCTGATTGGTACACTGGAACGAATAATCATGTTGATTTTGATATCCAGAGGACAGTATTCCGCAGCGGGGTTTGTTTTAACGGCCAAATCCATAGCCAGATATGACCGGATATCCAAAGATCAGGATTTCGCAGAATATTATCTGCTTGGGACTTTAATGAGTACGGCAGGAGCCATATTATGTTCCCGTTTTCTGATTATCTGAGTCTTAATTATCTATTTAACCTCCGCTTTTTGCCAATTGCAACCGCTGGTTGTCAGATCATACAGTGCACTTGGTAGTTGACAACCGATGAAAATCTTATAATAGAGACAGTCATCAGACATCGTCAGCTCTTGGTGAGGCAATAATAAAACCATGAAGCAAAGGGTGGGCGGGGTGATCAAAATGAATGATGAGAGGATGGATAATTGTGATTTTAGCAGAAAAAATTATGGAACTCAGAAAGAAAAACGGATGGTCCCAGGAGGAACTTGCATTCCAGATGGATGTGTCCAGACAGTCAGTATCCAAATGGGAATCAGGGGCTTCCATTCCGGATCTGGAGCGGATCTTAAAGCTCAGCCAGTTATTTGGTGTATCAACGGATTATCTGCTGAAGGAGGAGCTGGAAGACTTACCGGCGGTTTCGTCAGAGGTTCCTGATTGTGAAAACGGGATGAAACGAATCACCATGGAAGTTGCAGGCGAATTTATGGAGAATAAGATCAAAGCATCGAAGCAGGTAGCTGGGGCTGTTTCAGCCTGTATCCTGTCGCCGGTTGTTCTTATTTATCTTGGCGCATTGGCAGAATATAAAGAAAATGTGATCAGTGAAGGAATGGCAGGGGGTGCTGGTGTCATTGTTCTGCTTCTGATTGTTGGACTTTCTACCGTGTTTTTCATATTAAATGGGATGAAAATGGAACGATTTGGAGGTCTTGAAAAAGAAGTATTCCGGCTGGAATATGGAGTAGAAGCAATTGTTCGTAAAAAAATGGCAGAGTATGAAGGGATCAACCGGATCTATACGGTCACAGGTGTGTTTCTGTGTATTATTTCCGTATGTCCGCTGCTGATTGCATCTTCCTTAGATGCTTCTGAATTCATACAGACCATTTGCCTGGAAGTATTGTTTGTTATTGTGGCAGCAGCTGTTTACCTGCTGATTCTGGCGGGGGAGAAGAAATCCTGTTTTCAGATTCTTCTTCAGGAGGGAGATTACACGGAAGCGAAAAAACTGGAAAAGAAAAAAACAGAACGTGTTCCGGCCATTTACTGGTGTATTGTGACTGCTGTTTATCTGGGGATCAGCTTTTTTACTCAGGACTGGGGCAGGACCTGGATTATCTGGCCCTGTGCAGCGGTTTTGTTTGGAGCTGTGTGGGGAATTGCCGGAGCATTTAGACGTAAGTAATCAAATGATATTATAGTAGAAAAAGATTTAATAGCAGAAATCGAGGTGGATGTGTAATGAAAGAATTTCCATTTTTACTTTATCGTGCGGAGCAGGAGGATATTTCAATCAATGCAGTTATTAAAGATGAGACTATCTGGCTGACTCAAAAGGCTATGGCAGATTTGTTTGGAGTACAGCCACCAGCAATTAGTAAACATTTAAAAAAGATATTTGAAGAAGGCGAATTGGATGAAAAAGTGGTTGTTTCCAAAATGGAAATAACCACTTCACATGGCGCAATTCCAGGAAAAACACAGACAGGAGAAGCGAATTTTTATAATTTAGATGCAATTATATCCGTAGGATATAGAGTGAATTCTAAAAGAGCCACCAATTTCCGAATATGGGCATCTGGTGTATTGAAGGAATATATGACCAAAGGGTTTGCGATGGATGATGAACGATTAAAACAAGGGAAAACTGCCTTTGGAAAAGATTATTTCAAAGAGTTGCTTGATAGAGTTCGTTCCATCCGAGCGAGTGAACGTCGCATTTGGCAGCAGGTTACTGATATTTTTGCTGAATGCAGTATAGACTATGATAAAAACGCTGAGATCACACATCATTTCTATGCAATGGTGCAAAATAAGTTCCATTATGCTATTACTGGACAAACTGCAGCAGAAATTGTTTATACAAAAGCAGATCATAGCAAAGACAATATGGGGCTAACTACATGGAAAAATGCACCTGATGGCCGTGTGCTCAAGTCGGATGTATCCGTTGCGAAAAATTATTTGGATGAGAAACAAATCCGAAGTCTGGAACGTGCAGTTTCAGGATACTTTGACTATATTGAAGATCTTATTGAACGTGAAAATACATTTACAATGGAAGAATTTGCGTCAAGTATTAATGAATTTTTGGCTTTTCGAAGGTATGATATATTACCAGACTTGGGAAAAGTATCAAGCAAAACAGCAAAGGAAAGAGCAGAAAAAGAATATGATGAGTTCAATAAAAATCAAAAGATAATTTCTGACTTTGATATGGAAGTAAAGCGTTTGATAGAAAAGGGAAAGATATAAAGAGTTAATAAAGTAAGGGGTAAAATAACTAACATCGTAAATACAAATATGTACAAAACAGGTTGATATCAGAAGGACTTAAGAGCAGACTTCATAAATGAAACTCGCATCTTGTAATGCGGGGGAAAGTTTCTTTCAAGAGAATCTGCTCCTAAGTCCAAATGATTTCTAAATATGAAAATCAGGCTAATCGCAGCGCATTCATTGGACAAAATCTGGTGCATTTACCGCAGCGGATGCAGGCTTCCATATCCACGGTGGGAGCCTGGAACCCGTTTTGCTTTAAGGCACCAACCGGACAGATACGGACGGAGGGGCAAGGGTGATTCTGGGGGCAGTTTTCTTTTATAACAACAAGGGTTTGTGTATTCATTGTTTTTCCTTCTTTCCATGAGTGGGTTGTTTACGTTCCTATTATAAAAAAAGTGAAGCATGATGTCTGTAACAACATCACACGAGATGAGAAAAATTTTCAATAACTGAGAGGAGAAATATGAAAATTAAAATAATCGGTTCAGGGGGATGTGTCAGCATTCCGAGACCATTATGCCAATGCAGAATATGCAGAGAAGCCAGAATAAAAGGTGTTCCCTATGCAAGATGTGGCTGCAGTCTGTATCTAGAAGATTTAAACTTATTAATTGATACGCCGGAAGATATCAATGCAGCATTAAACCATGCAGATGTAAAAGAAATTGATACCATATTATTCAGTCACGCAGATCCGGATCATACCATGGGAATCCGGGTGATTGAACAGTTGAAGATGGACTGGCTGGCCCGGTCTGTGGGGATAACCTGCGGCCATCCTCTGACAGTAGGGGCAATGCCTGAGATTATAAAGGAGCTGAGACGCCAGTGCAGCAAGTATGGTTCCATGCTGGAATATTATGAAGACATGGGACTTGCAAAAGTCGGGAATATGAACCATATGGACAAAAACGGGATACATATTGAGCTTGTACCGGTTGATGAAAGCGGTACAGTAACGGTTTTTGTAATAGGAAATCATCATCAGAAAGTGATATATGCACCCTGCGACGTGAAACCATTTCCGGATCATCTCCTTTTTTATAAAGCCGAAGTTCTGATTATTGGCAATACCATTGTGGGAGATCAGTTAAAGGATGGGTTTGTGCTTGAAGAAACAAATGATCTGCGTAAAGAATTATTTGTTATGAAAGAGATTGTTGAATTGAAGGACAAATATCAGATAGGAAGAGTGATAATTACCCATTTAGAAGAAGACTGGGGAAAATCCTACGATGACTACTTAAGGCTGCAAAAACAGTATGATGGGATTGAATTTGCCTATGACGGCATGGAAATCCTGCTTCCTACGTCATAGAAAGCAGGAAACTCCCGCTGGCTCTCTATTTCATGGACTTAGCAGCCTCCTTGAAATCAGCCATCTGGGAGTTAAAGGAGTGACACACATTATAGCAAAGATAAAAGTACCGGTTCATGGGCATATCCTTAATTGGACGGGCATGGATAACTTCAGACAGGGAAGTGCTCTTTACATAGCGGGTGGAGATAACTCCGATTCCGAGGTTGCGCGCTACGCCGTCAAGAATGGCAGATCCGCTGTAGGATTCCCATTTTACACAGTAGGGAATGTGGCGGGTCTGCATGAGGTTTTCGAAAATGGAGCGTGTTCCGCTGCCAATTTCCCGCAAAATAAATTCGCAGTTATATAAATCCTCGGCCCTGATCACGTCCTTTCCTGAAAAAGGATGATCTTTGCTGTAAATCAGCTGCAGTTCGTCTTCCATAATCGGTTCTGTATGAATCTTATCATTTAATATCACACCTTCTACAAGTGCGATATCAAGCTCATTGTGAATCAGGCGGTGTTCCAGTATCTTTGTATTTTCTATAAAAACAGAACAGGAGATGTCCGGATGGCTTTTTTTCAGTTTCTGTATAATGTCACTGATCATGGTATCTCCTATGGTTAAGGTGACACCGACCCGCAGAGGACGGATGACAGCAGTATTTTTCATGGACTGGTTTAAAGTCTCATAGCTGTTTAATACATTCAGAGCTCTGTCCCAGAAAAGCTTTCCCATGGGTGTCAGCTCCAGCCGCCTGGGATATCTCTTAAAAAATGTCGTTTCGTATTCCTTCTCCAGATCTGCAATAATCTGACTTACCGTAGGCTGAGATAAGTAGAGACGTTTGGCCGCTTCGCTCATTTTTAATGTCTCCGCCACCGCTATATAAGTTCTCAGCTGTTTTAATGTTGCCATTTTATTCCCCCCTTTCATCTGGTATAGAAAAAACCAATATCATGCTTTAGATAATACTATTTTACGGTACAAAAAACAAGTGCTATGATATTGATAATAAATAATCAATTTTTTCAGAAATAAATTATAAGGAGAAAAACGATGAAGGTGATTGTACTTGGCGGTGTTGCTGCAGGAACAAAGGCAGCTGCAAAGCTTATGCGGGAAGACAGAGAAAATGAAGTGATCATTTTGAATAAAGGAGAAAACATTTCTTATGCAGGCTGCGGACTTCCGTATTTTGTAGGAAATGTGATTCCCGGGAAGGAGCAGCTGATCGTCAATACCCCTCAGAAGTTTGAGAAACTCACAGGGGCAAAGGTATTCGTTCGCACAGAGGCAACAAAAGTGGACCGTGAAGGAAAAACGGTGACAGCGGTTAATCTGGAGACTGGAGAAGAAACGGTTTATCACTATGACAAGCTTGTAATTGCAACCGGAGCAAGTCCGGTTATTCCGCCTGTTGAGGGAAGCGAACTTCAGAATGTATTTACCATGAGAACGCCTGAGGATGCCATTCGGATTAAGGATCTTGCGGTAAATGGAGGAATAAAGAAGGCTGTTGTGGTTGGTGCAGGCTATATCGGTCTGGAACTGGCAGAGAATCTGGCAGCGGAAGGGATCAGGCCATTTGTAGTGGATATGGCGCCTCAGATTCTTCCCGGTTTTGATCCGGAGGTTTCTGATTATCTGGAACGTAAAATTGCTGATGCAGGAATTCCTGTTGTGACAGGGGTGAAGGTAACCGCTTTAGAGGGCGATGGAAAAGTTGAGAAGGTAGTAACGGATAAACGTGCCTATAAAGCAGATATGGTTGTTTTCTGTGCAGGAATCAGACCCAATACAGAATTCCTGGAGGGTACCGGAATCGAGATGTTTAAGGGAACCATTATCACCGATTCTCAGGGAAGAACCAATGATAAGGATATTTATGGGGCAGGAGACTGTGCCATGGTGAGAAATGCCATCACAGGAAAACCGGCATGGTCACCCATGGGATCAACGGCCAATATCAGCGGAAGGCTCATAGCGCAGAATATTACAGGAGAAGAGCACACCTACCGCGGCGTTCTGGGTACGGCAGTGTGTAAGCTTCCAGGACTGAATGCCGGCAGAACCGGACTGACAGAGGCTCAGGCCATAGAGGAAGGGTTTGATGCAGCCAGTGTGATCACGGTGGTGGATGACAAGGCGCATTATATGCCGGGTGCTTCCTATTTTATTATTAAGATGATCGCTGATAAGAAAACGCTCCGCCTTCTGGGTGTTCAGGCAGTTGGCAGCGGGGCAGTTGATAAAATTGTGGATATGGCAGTGACTGCGATCATGTGCAAAGCGGATTTAAATGATCTTGCTGATATGGATCTTGCATATGCGCCTCCATTTTCTACAGCAATCCATCCATTTGTACATACCTTAAATATTTTACTTAATAAGTTAAAGGGCGATTTAAAATCCATGACTCCTGCGGAATACGCAAAGGGAATGGCAGAAGGTTATAAGCTGGTGGATGCCGGGCAGGTTCCTTCTGTTCCAGGAGCGATGCATGTGGAATTAACAGAGGTAGACGGACTTATAGAAGACCTTGATAAGGAGGATCATATTCTTCTGGTCTGCAACAGGGGAAAGCGTGCCTATCTGCTTCAAAACCGGCTTGATTACTACGGCTACAAACATACGAGGGTGCTGGAAGGCGGAATTACTTTTACAGAAGTGGAAGGTTCATAAATAAAAAGAATACAGGAGCGGTAGAATTATGTCATGCACATTAAAACCGGATGAGATTAAGAGGGTTAAAGCGCTGGGTTTTTTAAATAATAAGGGAACGGATTTATTTAACGGTCGTGTAATTACGGTAAATGGTAAAATAACAGCAGATCAGACAGCTGCCATTGCTAAGGCAGCAAGAAAGTTCGGCAACGGAGACGTAGAATTTACATCACGTTTAACAGTAGAGGTAAGAGGAATTCATTTTAATGACATCGA
Organism: Lacrimispora sp. 38-1; assembly: GCF_049890855.1. Classification (NCBI taxonomy): domain Bacteria; kingdom Bacillati; phylum Bacillota; class Clostridia; order Lachnospirales; family Lachnospiraceae; genus Lacrimispora; species Lacrimispora sp. 38-1. Next base: position 162,262 of record NZ_JBANEW010000027.1, read on the forward strand.
GGCATTTCGCAGCTGTCTGGCAGAAGCGGGACTGGAGACAGGAGGAACCGGATCACTGGTGCGCCCGGTTGTATCCTGTAAGGGAACCACCTGCCAGTATGGGCTGTATGATACCTTTGATTTATCGGAAAAGATTCATGAGCGGTTCTACAAGGGTTATCACACGGTAAAGCTGCCTCACAAATTTAAGATTGCCACAGGAGGCTGTCCCAATAATTGCGTAAAGCCCAATTTAAATGATCTGGGCATCGTCGGTCAGATGATTCCCAGTGTAGACGAAGATATGTGTAATGGCTGCAAGAAATGCCAGGTTGAAACGGCATGTCCCATGAAAGCGGCAAAGCTTTCCGACGGCCTGATTGAAATCGACCAGGAGATCTGCAACAACTGCGGACGATGCATAGGAAAATGCCCCTTTGATGTGATTGAAGAGGGGACACCTGGATTTATTGTGTACATCGGAGGAAGATGGGGGAAAAAGATAAACCACGGCAAAGCTCTTGGCAGGATTTTTAAGAGCGAGGAGGAAGTGCTGTCTGTGGTTGAGAAGACCATTCTTCTGTTTCGGGAACAGGGGCAGACTGGGGAACGGTTTGCAGATACCATTGAGAGGATTGGCTTTGAGAATGTAGAAGCCCAGCTTCTTTCCGATGACATTTTAAGCAGGAAGCAGGAAATCCTGGATGCAAAGCTGCATCTGGTGGGCGGTGCCACCTGCTAAGGTTAAGGAACTGCTTTTAATTCAGGGGAAGCAGGAAGTATACCAGAGTATATTTTCCATAGACGCTTTTTAACTGCAAACCTGCTTTGTCTCCATAAGCCAGTGTCAGCCGGAGATTCGTATTGGTAAGACCAATGTGGTCTGCACAATCTCCGGAAGCGTTTCCAAGCCGATTGTGGATATCCTGCAGTTTTTCCGGAGTAATACCAACTCCATCATCCAGAATATAGATTAAAATGGAATTTTTCAGTTTACGAATTCCTGTCCAGATGGTTCCTTTGCCTTCTTTTTCCTTAATTCCATGATAGATGGAATTTTCCACAAGAGGCTGAAGAATCATCTTTTTTATGGAGTAGATGGTACAGGATTCATCAATGCGGTAATGAATGTTAAAACGATCGGTATAACGGCTTTTCATAATATCCAGATAGGTCTTTAGATAGCCGATTTCTTCCCTTATGGTAACAGTTTCCTGGGGATCGCTTAAGGAATAGCGCATGACAGAGGAAAGGTTTGATACCATGGAACTGCAGGAATTTTCCGATGAAGTCAGCCGCACCGCCTCCCAGTAGATAATGTTTAAGGTATTATGGAGGAAATGAGGGTTGATCTGGTGCTGAAGTGCCTGCATTTTTAAAGTCTGCATTCGGTAATCCCGTTCTGAAGCCTGAATTTTCAGGTATTTCTGGTCAAGAAACAGGCGGATGATGTTGAGCATAATATATTCAAATGGATTAGCAGCGTTTCCATTCATCTGGTCAAAATACTTCTGGGCTTCATCTGGATTGCTGAATATATCAATTATGCGGTTGATATATAAATACTCGCGGTTGGTTTTGTAAAAAGCCAAAGCAAAGGACAATATAATGGCAGAAAATGTCAGAAGAAGATAAGTACCGGACAGATTTCTGGTTGTTTTGTAGATTTCACTGGAGGGAGTAAACGTAAAATAGGTGAGGCCATTGGTCCGGGGAGATTTTAAATAAGCGGCTTTATTGTATACGTTCCCGTTCTTTAAATCAAACAGGTGGTTTTCCTTTTCCTGGGTGAGTTCCGGAAAAAGGGTATTGAGCTCCTGTCCTGGGGTAGAAGACTGGCTGTTGGTATAAATAACATTCCGGCTGGAGTCAACGATATAGACGCTCTGTTTCTCGTATTGCAGCATAGTTTTAAAATACTGATCCAGTTTCGTTAAATTATACTCAAAAGCGATAAGTCCGGCTGGTTTTAGGCCTGAGCGGGTGTAAAGCCGCTGGTAGATCATCAGAGAATCAACAGAGTTTGAGGAATAAGAGGTCTGCTTTTTATGAACCTCCATCCATATGTCTTTATTTCCTGAATGCTCATAGGTCTGTATAAACCCTTTCTCATCGGGGGAAGTGACGGTCTGAATCGCACCTTTCTGAGGAAGATAGATCCGGTTGTTATCATTTTCATAGTAGACATAGATATTTTCAATATACTGATCCGTATAAATCAGATTTTGGAAATATAGGGACAGGTTTTCAATGTTTTTTATAGAATCCAGAGATAGGGAATGCTCGTTAAAAGCTTTTTTTAACTGAATAGTGACTCTTGGGTTAGAAGAAAAAAATATATTGGCATTGTCAATGTGTGAATATAGTAAATCCATGGTTTTTTCCAGTTGCCGTAGTGTCTGATAGGTACTTTTTTCGATGGCAGTTGTGTTGTCTCTGGTGGACTGTACCACACTATAAGGACCGATCATCATGATAGGTATTAAAAGGAGCAGACTGTTTGTAAGCAGGCTTTTGGAGAAAAATTTATAACGAATGGAACGTTTTTTTTTCCATAATATTTTATATATCATTGCTGGTTCCCCATTCTGTTTCTGTATTCCGTAGGAGTGATTCCAAAATACGCCCGGAAAGCCCGGGTAAAATTATTGGAGTTAACATACCCTACCATACTGCTGACGTGATAAATTTTTATGGACGGATCCTTAAGGAAGACCGCAGCCTGCTTCATTCTAATTTCAAGTATGTGGTCAGAAAACGTTTTATTCGTTTTCTGTTTGATCAGCTGACTGAGATAGGATGGATTTAAATACATAGACTGGGATAAATCTGCCAGTGACCCGTCTCTGTAATTTTTTGTACAGTACTCCAATACTTTTTTCATGGTTTTATCGCTGTGATCACCTGTGAAGGAGGTATTAACCTGATATTTTTCATCCAGCTCTTCCCTGATTCTTCCAAAAATTTCTTTTAATTCTCCAAAGCTTGACGGTTTTAAAGCGTAATAGCGGACGCCATATTTAATTGCCTCCTGTGCATATTTAAAATCATCATGGGCACTTAAGAAAACCACCAATGGCTTGTGTCCTTTCATATCAGATATGGCTTTTGCCAGATCAATTCCATCCATAACAGGCATGCTGATATCTGTAAATACAACATGCACTATTCCAGACAGGATAGCTTCCAATGCCTCTTTCCCGTTGCCGGCCTGTCCGCATAGTTCAAATCCCAGCTCACCCCATGGAAAACAGGTAGCCAGAATATTACGGGAGCTCACTTCATCATCTACAACCAGTAACTGATACATAAAATCCCCCTGTTTGTCTGACTTTCATTACAGTTCTTGAAATCTTAGTATAACAAAGAAGAAAATTCTTTGCAAGAAGGGAGCAGAATCTATAAAATAATGATAGTTTTGTAAAATAAAGATAGAATATCAGGATATCCACAGCAATAGGCGACGTAGTTTTAATTATGCCGGTTTATGGTATGATTATTTAGAAATACATCTTAAAGATTAAGAGGAGGATTTTTATGAGAAAACAATGGAGAGGGGTTCTTTCACTGGCCGCGGCAGCAGCTCTTACTGTATCCTTAAGTGCCTGCAGCTCATCGTCAGGAAACGGTACAACTACCACTGTGGCTGACAGCAGTGCTTCACAGACAGAATCACAGTCAGGAGAAAGCAGTGTGCCGGTCACATTAAGATTTGCATGGTGGGGAGGGGATTCCAGGCACGAGGCAACTTTAAAAGCTATCGAACTCTATAAAAAGAAGCATCCAAATGTAACAATTGAAGGTGAGTACCAGGGATATGACGGATACTATGAAAAGATGATGACTACCTTATCAAGTGGGACTGCTCCGGATATTTTTCAGTTTTCCAGAGACTGGATTGCAGATGTACAGGATGCAAAGCATTATCTCGCAGACTTGTCTGCACTTCCCGTTGATCTTAAAACATTAAAAAAGGATACGATTGAAAAATCAGGAATGTACAATGGAGAGCCGGTAATGTTTCCCTGCACGGTAGGCGGTCAGGTTCTTTATGTCAATACAGATTTTGCTTCCAGATTTGGTATTGATACCACAAAGGAACTGACGTGGGATGAATTAAAGACGCTTGGTAGCAAAGTTCATACAGAGGATCCGGATTCATATCTCATGACAGCTGATATTGATGTTTTAAATCGTCTGATTGTACTGGAGTACATTGCTCAGCAAACAGGAGAGAGTCTGGTAAACCAGGATACCTATGAACTGAATTTTACCGAAGAGCAGATGGCAGCTTCATTAAAAAATGTATTGGAACTATATGAAACAAATACACTGGAGCCATTTGGTGAAGCAGCTGTTTTTGTGGGACAGATGGATCAGAATAACAAATGGGTAAATGGTAAAATCGGTATGCTATTAGACAACACCGGTTCCGCACCCAAATACGAATCCTCCACAACGAGCAAAATTGATGTCATGAAGATACCAGTACAGGAACAGGCAGTTTCCAGTGGTGTGGATTTTTCAAGCAATATGGGGTTCTGCATTAATGATAATTCCAAGGCAAAGGAAGAAGCGGCCAGATTCTTAGACTTTATGCAGAATGACCCGGAAGCAATTGAGATTTTACAAACGACAAGAGGCTACTGTCCGACTGAGATTGCTGAAAAAACTCTGGAAGAAAAAGGACTGCTCAATCAGACACAGAAAAAAGCGGTGGCTTTGTGCCAGCCTGATTCATATAATATCAACACTATAAGCGCTAATACCGAACTGGAAACCATTCGTAAGGATATCATCCAGGAGGTAATTTACGGAGATATTACACCTGAGGAAGGTGCAAAATCCATTGTTGATCAGTATCAGGAAGTGCTTTCTACATTGAAAGCCGAGAAATAACAGACGCTTAGGCAATTGAATCAGGGGATACTGGATTCTGTCAGTGTATTGACTGGCCGGTATCCCTTTTTTGTTGGAGGAAATTCATGAAAAACTCATATTCGAATCACACAAATGCCCCCTGCACTGTAAGAAAATATCCGAAAAACTGGAAGTGGGGTCTCATCTTTATTGCTCCCTGGATTATTGGATTTGCACTGCTTCAGGCATACCCGCTGATAATGTCCTTATATTATTCATTTACAGATTTTTCTATTTTAAAAGACGGAAAATGGATCGGGTTTAAAAATTACAGGGATTTATTCACCAAAGATAAATATTTCTGGAAAGCTTTTTTAATTACCATTAAGTACTCACTCATGTCTGTACCCATGAAGCTGATTATGGCACTGGCCATTGCCATGATACTGAATATGAAATTGAAGGGAATTAACATTTTCAGAACTGTTTATTACCTGCCATCAATTATGGGAGGAAGTGTGGCAATATCAATTCTGTGGAAATTTATGTTTATGAAGGAAGGCATGGTAAATAAGGCTCTTTCTGTTATTGGTATACCGGCTGTAGACTGGCTGGGAAGTCCTGATATTGCTTTGGTTTCTATCAGTCTTCTGGTGGTATGGCAGTTCGGATCTTCAATGGTACTGTTTCTTGCAGGATTAAAAAACGTTCCTACAGAACTGTATGAAGCGGCGTCCGTAGATGGTGCGACAAAATGGAGACAGTTTTTTTCCATTACCCTGCCCATGATTACTCCAATTGTTTTCTTTAATCTTATGATGCAGATTATTCATGCTCTTCAGGAGTTTACCTCAGCCTTTATTATTACCAATGGCGGTCCCAATCACGGTACTTACCTGATGGGAGTAAAGATATACGAAGACGCATTTAAAAATCTGAAGATGGGATATGCATCTGCATCCTCATGGATTCTATTTTTAACAATACTTGCTGTTACACTGGTAGTATTTAAGTCTTCAGATGCCTGGGTATTTTATAATGACGGAGGTACAGACTGATGAAAATAAAAAACAAAAATAATACGATTGCTTATATCATCCTGATTTCCATCGGTATATTTATGATTTATCCGCTAATCTGGCTGTTTTTTGCCTCTTTTAAGGATAATCAGGAACTGTTTGGAAAACTCACTCTTTTTCCACGGCAGTTTTCCATGTCACCGTATCTGAGAGGCTTTAGAGGGAGTGGTCAGTTCACGTATTCCACTTTCTACTGGAATACACTGAAACTGGTAGTTCCTACGGTAGTTCTGACCGTTTTATCAACCGGAGTGGTTGCATATGGATTTGCCAGATTCCGGTTCCCTGGGAAAAAGCTATTCTTTCTTCTGATGATTTCCACCCTTATGCTGCCGGATTCCGTTGTTGTCATACCAAGATATGTGGCTTTTAATAAGTTTGGCTGGGTGGATACCTATATGCCGTTTTGGGCGCCTGCACTTTTGGCCTGCTATCCGTTTTTTATTTTTATGCAGATTCAGTTTTTAAGAGGAATTCCAAAAGAACTGGACGAATCAGCATATATAGATGGCTGCAGCCCTCTGATGGTGTTTATAAAAGTCCTTTTTCCATTAATGAAACCGGCTGTTTTTTCCGTAGTCATTTTCCAGACACTTTGGAGATGGAATGATTATTTTAATAATCTGGTCTATATCAGCAGTGTTAAGAATTTTACCCTGTCGCTGGCTTTAAAGATGTCAATAGATGGTCAGGGGTCATCAACTCCGTGGAATCAGGTGCTTGCCATGTCATTCGTATCAATGATACCACCCATACTTCTTTACTTTTTTGCTCAGAAATATTTCGTGGAAGGAATTACTTCAGGAGGTGTGAAAGGATGATGGAGAGGTTTGCGGGTTTTAATACAAGGGAAGAAACGGCATTAAGCCTTTTAGTCCTCATTCGTCCCTTAAAAAAATATTTAAGCCCTGGACGGGGATTCTTAAATATTTGTCAAACCGGAGTGCATTACGGCAGCAGAGTAGCTGGAATGGAGGGATTTGCAAGAATTCTTTGGGGACTCGGTCCCCTTTTTTCCTGTGCTGCTTCTTATCAGAATGATCAGATCTGTAATGAGGCAGCAGAATGGAAAGAGATAGTTCTGCAGGGAATTTCTGCAGGAACAAATCCAGAACACATAGAATATTGGGGAGAGATCACCGATTTCGACCAGAGAATCGTGGAGGCAGCTGCGATTGTCGTAATGTTTGCCTTAAATCAGGAAATGTGGAACGAATTTCCGGATTCTGTGAAAAAAAATATCTACCATTGGTTAAATCAGATGAACTGTTGTGAAATGCCGAAAAATAACTGGAGGTTTTTCCGAGTCCTCACCAATATGATTTTCCGCCTTTTAAATCTTCCATATTCAGAGGAGCGGGTAAGTGAGGACAAGGAGCTGATAGAAAATTCCTATGTGGGAAATGGCTGGTATGTGGATGGAGGAAAGGACAAGATGGATTACTACATTGCCTTTGCCTTTCATTTCTATGGCCAGATTTATGCTTCTTTTATGGAAGAACTGGATCCCGAATGGTCCCGTATTTTAAAGGAACGCCGGGAAATATTTTTCCGGGATTATATATATATGTTTGCCAATGATGGTACCAGCGTTCCTTTTGGAAGAAGTCTGACTTACCGCTTTGCCCATGTCAGCTTTTTTAGTGCCTATGCATTTCTGGGCGGGGGTTCTCTGGATTATGGAGTAATAAGAAATCTGATTTGCGGGAATTTAAAAAACTGGTTTGAGTCGTCCATTACAGATCATGGAGGAGTAATGACAGTGGGGTATCAATACCCCAATCTGATTATGAGTGAACATTACAATGGGGGCGGATCACCATTCTGGGCTTTGAAAGCCTTCCTCGTGCTGGCATTGCCGGAAGATCATGAATTCTGGAGAGCGGAACCGATATCGTTTCCTTATGAAAAACAGAAAAAACTTTCTATTCCACATATGATTGTGACTCATGACCAGGATGAAACAGTCATGGCTTATGTGGCAGGTCAGCACTGTCCGGGGAATCATGGTCATGTGTGTGAAAAGTATGAAAAGTTTGTTTATTCCAACCGATTTGGATTTAGCATTTCAAGAGGTCATGAGTTAAACGATGGTGCTTTTGATAATACGATTGCTTTTTCCCATAGTGGAGAGAATCGCTATACAATGATGAATGGCTGTTTATGCTATGAAGCAGAGGAAGACTCTCTTCGTGTAAAATATAATCCCATAAACGGAGTAACAGCGGAAAGTATAATTGTACCTTGTTCCCCATGGCATGTAAGAATTCATCGGATTACCTGCGAACAGGAGATTGATGTATCAGAAGGAGGATTCTGTCTCCCTGCAGAGGATGAATCCGGAAAACGGTATGATAAGAGCCAGCTGTATCAGGGGGAAGGCAGAGCAGCTGCTGTATTGCCCTGGGGAATTTCAGGAGTTGTAAGTCTGACCGGAGGCGATGGAGAGGTACTTCAGTGCTTTCCTAATACGAATCTTTTATATCCTCTTACGGTTATGCCTCTGGTGAAGCATCATCTGAAAAAGGGAAGTCATATACTGGTCAGCTGTGTATTTGGCGATATGTCAGAAGACCGGGAGCTTAGATGGAGTCAGATGCCAGAAGTGAATTGGCAGGAAGAGAACATCACTGTGGAATGGAATGGGAAGTTTATAAAGATTGTATAGGAGAGATGGAGGAAAAAACATGAGATCGGAAATTCAGCACTGGGCAAATGAGGTGGAAACGAAGATACTTGATAAGCTGGAGCAGGTTGCAGAGAGGAGCGTACATAAAATCCCTTATTCAGCAGCAGATGGGAGTTTTGATGATTGCTCTGGTCAAAAGATCGGTTGGTGGACCAATGGTTTTTTTGCCGGAATGATGTGGTTTTTATATGACAGGAGAAAAAACAGCCAGGCATTAAAAAATGCATTGGAGATAGAAGAAAAACTGGATGCCAGTTTTCTGGTTTATGATTTTATGGATCATGACAACGGGTTCAAATGGCTTCCTACGGCAGTGTTTGATTATAAGCTTACAGGATCAGAAGCTTCATTGAACCGGGGGCTTCTTGCAGCTTCCAATCTGGCAGGAAGATATAATCCCGAAGGAAAATTTATCCGGGCGTGGAATGACCGGGCTGGTCAGGATCACAGAGGATATGCGATCATTGACTGTATGATGAATCTTCCCCTGCTCTATTGGGCTTCTGACTGTACAGGAGATCCACGATTCCTGCAGATTGCAGTAAATCATGCAGATACAGTCGTGAATAGTTTTATCAGGCCTGACGGGTCAGTGGCTCATATTGTAGAATTCGATCCGGTCACCGGCAGGCGGATCAGAAGTCATAAAGGTCAGGGATATGAAGATGGATCATCCTGGACCAGAGGTCAGGGCTGGGGAATTTACGGATTTGCACTCAGTTACAGGCATACAAAAAAACAGGAATATCTGACAGCAGCATGCAGGATTGCGGATTATTTTCTGGATCACATACCAGAGAACGGGTTGATTCCCATTGATTTTAATCAGCCAGACTCCTGTACATGGGAAGATTCTTCTGCCGCTGCAGTTGCTGCCTCAGGACTTTTGGAATTGTCTGGTCTGGTTCAGGCCAGTGATCAGGAACGGTATGAAGAGGCGGCTGTCAGACTTTTAGAGGTTCTTTCCCAACAACGATGCAGATGGGAAACAGAGGTGGATTATTTCCTGGATTGCTGCTCCGCTTCTTATAAAGAAGCAGTGCATGAGTATCCGATCATATACGGTGATTTTTATTTTATTGAAGCAGTTCTTAAGATCAATCAGCATGCCATTGATATATGGTAGAAGAAGCTTCATTCATATAATCAGAAACAGATCAGGAGAAACGAATGGATAATCTGACGAAACAGGAAATCAAAATGAAATTAAATCTGGTGGTAGAAAAGCTTCTTCATTTGGAAGAGGATAAGGAAAAGACGGTAGAAGAAAGTGAGACCACGGGATATTTTAAAAGAGATTTTGGCATTCAGGAATGGGATTGGCCTCAGGGTGTAGGACTTTATGGAATTACTAAGATGTTGAAATCCAAGGAAGATGAGGAACGCAGGCAGTTTCTTCTGAATTGGTATCAGCTGAATTTAAAAAACGGATTGCCTTCAAAAAATATCAATACAACGGCTCCATTGCTGGCACTTATTGAACTAAACGAATCTTGGAATAATCCGGAATTTGAAGCGCTTACACTTAACTGGGCCAAGTGGCTGATGGAAAGCCTCCCAAGGACCAGAGAAGGAGGCTTTCAGCATGTAACCAGCGCAAACGGAGACCGTCAGGGTGTCCGCCTCAATGATAACCAGATATGGATCGATACCATTTTCATGACTGTCCTCTTTTTAAACCGAATGGGCTTAAAATATGGACGGAGTGACTGGGTAAGTGAATCAAATTATCAGATGCTGATTCATATTAAATATCTGTGTGACAAAAAGTCCGGTTTGTTTTATCATGGCTGGAATTTTAATGGCAGCCATAATTTTGGCAAAGTGTTTTGGTGCAGAGGCAACAGCTGGTTTACAGTGGGAAGTCTGGAATATATTGAAATGTTCCATGGAACAATGGAAGAGGGAATAAAGAGAATTATTACAGAAACCTATAGGAACCAGGTTGAGGCATTGACCGCGCTGCAAAGCAAAAGCGGTTTATGGAATACTGTTTTAGATGATCCGGACAGCTATGAGGAAGTTTCTGGTTCAGCAGCCATTGCTGCTGGAATTATAAAAGGAATACGTATGGGAATTCTCGACAGTAAATATTTAGAGTGTGCCAGGTCTGCAGTGGCAGGCATTCTTCAAAATATAGGGGCGGATGGAACGGTTTTTTCTGTTTCCGGAGGGACAGGAATGGGGGAAGACAGGGAACATTATAAAAATATCCTTATTTCCCCCATGGCCTATGGTCAGGCTTTAGTGATATTAGCACTTTGTGAGGCTTTAGACATGATCTAAATCTTATGAAAGAGGAATCAATTTTTTCAGCCAGGCTTCGGCCAGGTTAAACCAAACTTCATCCTCGGGAAGGATCTGGTTTGGAGCGTTGGCTGTTACATGATTTGCCAAAGCCAGCCCATGTTCGCCTTCCTGAAAGATATGGAGTTCATAGGGGACATGGTGTCTGGCCATTTCCAGGGCAAAGACCAGAGAATTCTCGGAATATACCAGCCCATCTTTTGATGTATGCCACAGAAAGGCAGGCGGAGTCTTTGAAGAGACAAAGCGGCTGGGGCTGAAGGTGTGAATGACATCCTCCGTAAGCTCTGTCTCTCCGGTCAGAGCCGTATTTGCCTGGTCCATAAAAGCAAACATCTCTTTTTTTGACTCATCTCCGGCTTCTTCGGCCGATTTCTCCTTCATCACCTGATAATCCAGCAGACCATAGGCAAGGATCAGCGCATTGGGACGGATCTCATCAGGACTGCATGGAGTGGGTAAAAGAGATTCCCCCAGTTCTTTTTCATGCCAGTGTACGCCAAGGCTTGCGGCCAGATGTGCGCCTGCAGAAAAACCGCAGATCCCAATTTTATCAGGATCAATAAACAGGCGTTCGCAATTCTTTCTTAAGTACCGGACAGTCTGAGCCAGTTCTTTTAGAGCGGTACTGGCTACGCCGGTTCGTTTTCCTTCCGGATCACCTGTTGTATATCTTAGTACAACTGCGTGATATCCCATGGATAAAAACTTAAAAGCAATCGGTTCTGCTTCCCGGTCCGAGGTAAAGAGATACCCTCCGCCAGGCGCAATTACCATCACAGGACGTTTTTTGCCAGGCAAAAGCTCTTTGGAATCCTCGATCAGATATGCAGTAAAAAATCCGGCGGATTCATTTTCATTAAATTTATGGGTTTGAATAATCAAAATGACAGCTCCTTCCTTTATAAGTATTATTTAATACATTGTAACAAATTATATACGCAATCACCAGTACAAAGATTGATCACAAGGCTTTCACAGAATGAAAATAATTATTTAAGCTGTATTTCAGGTTCTTATTATACAATGTCTCCATAAGAAAAATTCAAAAGTAGGAGTTGTTTTCTGGCACAGAAAGAAAAGAAAATGAAGTGCATGGAGAAAAGAAAGTAAAGTATCGGCTTGACATTCTTAAGAGGCTGTGTTAATGTGGTAAAGTAAAAAAGTACCATACCAACAAGTGAAGTTCGTAGGAAAATGACGATTGTCTGCCGAAGGAGTAACACTCTCAGGCATCCGGATTGCCGGATAAGGACTATGAATGGATGTGGCTCTGGAGAATCTCATGAATGAGTGCCGAAGGTGCAAGGCGCGGGAGACCGCGTTAATCTCTCAGGCAAAAGGACAGAGTTTAAGTTCAAACGTAAAGCGGCAGTGACGCCCTTATTTGTTTGCTTTCAGAGCCAAATCATCCTGTATGGTTTGGCTTTTTTAGTAAAAAAAAGAGAGGATCTATCACATGGAACAATTTACACAGCTGGTTGATAAAGTCAGCAGCATTGTCTGGAACAGCATTTTACTGTATCTGCTGGTGGGAACAGGTATTTTATTTACTGTGCGCACACGGTTTGTACAGGTCAGAAAATTCGGGGAAGGATTTAAGAGACTGTTCGGCAGTTTTAAGCTGAACGGCGAGAATGCAGGCAAAGATGGAATGTCTTCCTTTCAGGCTTTAACTACGGCAATTGCCGCTCAGGTAGGCACGGGCAATATTGCAGGCTGTGCAACAGCACTTTATTCCGGAGGACCAGGAGCAATATTCTGGATGTGGGTGAGTGCATTTTTTGGAATGGCAACCAACTATGGAGAGGCGGTCCTGGCTCAAAAATATAAAACAGTCAATTCCCAGGGAGAAGTAACCGGAGGTCCGATTTATTATATCAAAGCCCGTTTTAAAGGAACTGCCGGTAAGGTTATGGCGGTATTTTTCTCCCTGGCAATTATCTTTGCCCTGGGATTTACCGGCAATATGGTTCAGGCAAATTCCATAGGTCAGGCCTTTCAAACAGCTTTTGGCCTGAATCCTCTGATTGTGGGGATTCTGATTGCAGCGGTTGCGGCATTTACTTTTATGGGGGGTGTCAAGCGAATTGCTTCTCTGACAGAAAAACTTGTACCGGTTATGGCCGGATTTTATATTATAGGATGTCTGATTGTGCTGGTTATCAATCACAGCGCTCTTCTGCCTGCTCTTAGGTCCATTGTGATTGGAGCATTCCGTCCCCAGGCACTTCTTGGCGGTGCTGCAGGAATCGGTGTTCAGAAAGCCATGCGTTATGGTGTTGCAAGAGGGCTTTTTTCCAATGAGGCAGGTATGGGTTCTACTCCTCATGCCCATGCAATTGCTAAGGTAGAGAGACCCCAGGATCAGGGTGTCATGGCAATCATGGCTGTATTTATCGATACCTTTGTGGTTCTTAATCTCACTGCTTTGGTAATTCTTACCTCCGGCAGACTGGCTCCGGGAGTGGAAGGTGCGCCTCAGGGAACTGCTCTTGCCCAGGCTGCATTCAGTGAGGCATTTGGTTTCTTCGGGAATACGTTTGTAGCAATATGTCTTCTGTTTTTCGCATTTTCAACAATCATCGGATGGTACTTTTTCGGAGAGGTAAATGTGAAAGCGCTTTTTGGTGCAAAAGCAACGAAAGTCTATGCTTTGATTGTTGTGCTGTTCCTGGTTCTTGGATCATTTCTAAAGGTTCAGCTAGTATGGAATTTATCGGATCTCTTTAATGCACTGATGGTATTTCCAAACCTGATCGCTCTACTGGCCTCGTCCGGTATTGTAGCAAGAGCGGCCAGGGGAGAAGATATAATGAAATAGATTCCTACTCCTTTATGCCGGTTAAAAATCCGGTGAATTCATGGAACAGAGATTCTTCCACTTTTTTCATCCATACGGTTATGCAGTTCTCCGACAGACTTAAAAGGATGTGTATGGAACCGACGTATTCGCCCACCACGGAAACCGGGAGGTAAAGGGTTCTTAAGTCTGGCCACAGAGCTTTTACTGCAATCCTCTGTTCATAGCCATTTAAGATGCTCACATAAGGCTCTGTAAAGGAGAATGGGATTTTGTATGTCTTACCCGGTCCCCACAGGGTAAGACTGCCCTCTTTGGCATCAAAGGAAAGGGAGAGTCTTGTAAATCCCTGGCTTCCAGGCAGCAGCCGGTAAGAAGCATCGTGAAAGGAAGGACAGAAACAGGCAGGAGGATTGGGGACAGGGTTTAAAAACTCCTTTAGTTCATCATGAATGATATCCAGTATTTTCTGCTGTCCCCCTCTGATGTTCTGGGTATCTGCCGTAATGACTAAAACCGTATCCAGCTCCGGATAAAAAAGCACATACTGACCGCCCATCCCGTACATTGCAAAGCCGTTTCGGATCTGCCAGATCTGATAGCCGTATCCCTGCTTTTCATCCAGTGTCTGTCCAAAATGCACGGTGGGAACCTGAAAGGAAACTGCATCTCTTAAATAATCTGCAAAAATCCCGCTCCCATGCCGGATTGTATCCATACAGAATCTGCCAGTCTTTAATAAATCTCCGGGTAGGGCCATCAAACCGGAGCCTCCCATTTCGCTTCCAAACGGATCTTTTATGATATATGCCTCTTTGGAAAAATCCAGTTCATTCAGACATTTTCCCCTTAAATAATCAAGAACTCCTTTGCCTGTCAGTTTTTTTACAAGTGCTGCCAGTGTATGAGCGGAGGAAGTATCGTAAAGAAAGATTTCTCCGCTCTTGTGGGTGGGAGGAACTTTAAAAAAGCTCTCCACCCAGTTTTTCTTCCTGTCAATCTTATAAGTGGTTGCAGAGTGACAGGTCTGCATGGTCAGCATGTGCTTTATGGTCATGTTAAGAAGCCAGGGACTTGTTTCTTCCCCGCTTAAATATTCAGGAAAATATCCAGTTATGGGATCTGTAAGGGCAATCAGTCCGTCCTCCAGAAGGTATCCCACAGCCAGGGCGCAGAAGCTTTTGGTGATGGAGAACATGCGGTGTAAGTCCGATTGTGTATAGGGGGCCTGATAGTTCTCTGTAAGAAGATTTCCGCCCTGTTCAGCAAGAAAACTGTGAATGGGCAGACCGCTTTCTTTCAGCCGGAGCCAGAGCCATTCCATGCGGTCCTTAGATGGTACGTGATTGTTGTTAAGCATTTATCTTATCCCTCATTTCTTTTGGAGATACACCATAGTTCTTTTTGAATGCTCTACGGAAGGAAGCAGCATTGTTATAACCAAGATACTGGTACAGCGTGGAAAGGCTGGTATCAGTCTCCAGTATAATCTCCCTGGCTTTTGCCATTCTGAGCCGCTCTAAATAGGTAGAGAAGTTTTCGGACACCTCTTTTTTAAAGAGATAGCTGAAATAGTTTTCTGAGATTCCAAATTCATCGGATATTTTAGTCAGGCAAAGGTCGGAATCATGGTAATTATTGATGATGTAATCCTGTATTTTAATAATCAGTTCGTTACTTTCTGTATCTGTGCCGCAGATATCACAAAGCTCAAAGGAAATGGTCTTTAAGCTGTCAAGGCTCATCTCTCCTTCAAACTGCTTGTCAATCATATCTAAAAGTCTGAGTTTTTCTTCATCCAGTCCCTCTTCCGAAATAGCATGCCTCTTCTTAAAGACAGTGGCCCGGATATCGGATAAAAGCCATTTCTGCTGGGTGAAGGAAAGACTGCGTATGTTAGAATTCTCATTCCGGATCAGCTTAAATAGCTCCCTTACCTGATCTTTATTACCGGTAGAGATAAAGCCGCATAACTGAATGGATAAGCTTTCGGGAAAATAATATACATCATTTGATTTGGCAAAATCGTTGCAGCTTAAAATATATTTTTCCGTAGTGGTAATCGATTTTGCATCTTTTGCCTGTTGATAGGATTTCCATGTATAGGATATCAGGCCGTTTCTGCCTCCTAATCCGCCCCTGATCCAGATTCCGTACTTTTCAAGAAGTTCCCTGTGCATGGCGAGGAAGACGTCTCTGTCTCTGTTTAACACCTGCTCAACCTGCATGGATTTATCAGAGGCGATCAGTACGGCAAATGCCCGGTCTGAAGGCTTGTAAATATACCCGGTATCAGGATAATAGCGATGTAGCGCTTCTCTTACCAGCATATCGTAATTTTCAAAGCAAAGCTCTAAATCCTTGGCGCAGATGTCAGATTCCTCTGACGGAGATACTTCTGTATATAAAACGTGAAATTTGGTATCGGGCCGTTCCAGACCAAGCTCATCTATGATATACTGCATCTCTATGTTATTGGTGATGCTTCCTTCCATGATTCGTCTCATGTAGGATTCCGCAACAACCGGCTTCTGCTTTTCCACAAGAAGATTCAGAGAGCTGGCCAGTGATTCCTTCAGGTTCAGTTCGTTGGACAGCTTTATAACCTTGCGGTTGCCAAAGGATGAAAAGATCACTGCCAGAATTCCTCCAAGAATTATGGCTGCCAAAGTAACGGTTGTAAAGAAGCGCTGATAGGGGGTAATGGAGTAGTAGGCCTTCTCTTCTGGCTGTATCAGGTAGTAATTCCAGTTATTATAAGAAGAAGTCACTGTGGTGATTAGCATTTCCTCCCTGTCTTTTACCTGGGTAAAATGTGCAATATTATGGTCAAAGGCCATATTTTTCAGTGTGTCATACTCAATAACAGGACCGCCTCCGGAAAGAAGAAACACCTGATTGCCGTTTTTGTCATAGGCAACCAGATATCCATCGTTATAAAAGTTGATATTGGAAAAATAATTCATAATTTTATCGTGGTCAAACTGATAGCAGATCACGGAGCTGCTGTGATTGGCGACCTGGGAGAGCGACGTCAGAGGGTATATATACAGAAAGTTCTTTGACGAGGCACCGAGCTGATCAAATGGAATAAATTTGTTCCAGTAAGCCGGATCCACCAGTATTTTTGATAGCTGAGCCGGATCGATGGGATACTTCGTATTATGCCAGATGAAAAAATCGAAATCCGAAAAAACGATGGGAGAGATGGCATAGCTGGATTTCTCAATATAAATAAAAGAGTTGTTGATTGGCAGCAGAAGTTCCACTGGTGTAATGGATGACTTGAAACTTTGCTGGGTCTTATAACCAAGATAATAAAAGGAAGAATCTTCACTGTTTTTTTTGTTAATCAGGTTATTAAAAAGGCTGTTGGCCGTTATCTGCTTCACTGATGCATTCGTCAGTTCCAGCGTATTGTCAAGCTGCGTGACAGAAGCAGACAGACTGAGCCGGTTCTGCTGATAGATACCGGTCTTTACCTGACGGTAAGAAAGTGAGTAAAGGATAACTCCAATCACGAGAATGATCGCCAGGATTAAAGTATAGGACAGCATCAGCTGATTTTTGTAGGACATATTTTTATTGTGTTCTAATGTAAGTCTGCGATTTTTCATATGCACCGTTCCTTTTTTCATATTAAAAATTATAGTATGAAATGGTGTTAAAATCAATGAGGTTCACCCCTTTACATTAAGATCTGTACATAGAACGTAAAATATGTACTCAAAAACGATCTCTGTCACTTCATATATAATTATGTCAAACCACGTACGGACTAAAATATGCAATATAAAATGTGCATAATAAACCACATGGAAAACAAGCTGTTTAGAGAAAAATGAACAACGATAGTAAATTATGTGCGTTGATATTGTGTGTCTGGAGTGCTATGATGGCAGTGCAAAAAAGGTGCGCACCACCAAATAACAAAACAATTATATTGGGAGGTTCTAAATGAGAGTTAAAAAAATGCTTGCAGCTGGTATGGCGGTTACCATGGCTGCTTCTGTGGCTTTAAGCGGCTGTTCTTCAACCGGAAAATCAGGAGCTGAGGCAACAAGTGCCGGGGCAAATACGGAAAGCGGTTCTTCTGCGGGAGAAAGTAAGGCGGAGAGCGATATCAAAAAGCCTGAGAAGATTACCATCATGGTAAATGGAACAGTTACAACCAAACCAAATAACAGAGATGCATTTGAAAAAAGATGGGAAGAGCTGACAGGTATTGATTTAGAAATTATACAGCCTGATCATGATGCGTACTTTGATGTTCTGGGTCAGACATTCGCCTCCGGTCCTGAGAACTGGCCGGATGCAATACTTCTTCAGGGAAGCTTCTATACCGGATATGCGGAGGAAGGTGCTCTCTGGGATATGACAGAAGCATGGAATAATTCCGAACTGAAATCCTCCGGCCGTTTTACAGGAGATGCAGTTGTTGATAACATGAAAATTGATGGTAAACTTTATGGATTTCCGGTTACCAGAGGAAACGGCTGTGTTACGTATGTAAAGAAAAAATGGCTGGATAATGTAGGATTACAGGCACCTACAACTTATGATGAGTATTTAAACATGCTAAAAGCGTTTACAGAAGGAGATCCTGACGGCAATGGAGTAAATGGGGATACCTATGGTTTATCGGCAGCCGGTTTCATTGGAACAGAAGAACCGTGGACCAATTATCTGCCTGAGTTTTATCAGGACGCATACCCATCCTTTGCAAAGGGAGAAGATGGTGTCTGGTACGACGGATTTACAAAGGATAATTTTAAGGCCGCACTGCAGCGTATGAGAGATGCCTATGCGGCAGGTTATATTGATAAGGAAACATTAACCAATGGTACAAAAGACTGCCGGAATAAGTTTTATGAGGATAAGTTCGGTGTGTTTACTTACTGGGCAGGTACCTGGGGAACCAACTTAAAGAACAATCTGGAATCAAACGGTCATGACAGCGAGCTGATTGCATTAAAGCCGATCAAGGAAGTTGGTACTTATGTAGAAAGAACTTCTCCGGTATGGGCAATTACTTCTTCCTGTGAAAATCCTGAGGGCGTATTCAAATATTTCATCGAATCCATGCTTGATGGCGGTGATCTGCAAATGCTCTGGTCCTATGGTGTAGAAGATGTTCACTGGTCAAAGAAAGCGGAAACAGTTCTTGATAAGACCTATAAAGAGGGTGAGTTCCATTTAAGAGAGAGCCTTGAAAACCCTGGCACACAGTACACCAAGCAGCATCTTGATCCGATGCTTGCCATCGCAACCTGGGAGGGTGATCCGGGAAAGGATGCGGTTAAAGAAGAGGCTAAAAACTCTCAGACTGTATTTAATGAAAACTGCCGTCAGGCGACCATTACCCCTTCTACAGAAGAAATGGCTACGTATAACGGAGATTTAATGACACTGAAAAAATCAATTATTGCAGATGTTGTGGTACAGGGTACTTCTGTTGAAGAGGCATTTAAGCGTTTCGAAAGCGATGGCGGAGCGAAATGGTCACAGATGATTGTGGATTCACTTAATAAGAAAGAATCAGCAAAATAGATTTAGAAAGGTTTTCCTATGAATAAAAAGATGAAAGGGCCTGCAGCGAATGCTGCAGGCGAAAATAAACGGCCGCTGCTTGTTTCACTCCGATATTACAAGGGATTTTATCTGATGTTTCTTCCAGTTCTGATTTTTGCGCTGGTGTTTCATTACCTTCCCATGCTGGGGATCAGATATGCCTTTTATTCCTATAAAGGAATTAAGGAGCCAGTATTTATCGGTCTGGCACATTTTGAAAAGATGATGAATATGCCGGGCTTCTGGAACGCATTTGGAAGTACCATCACATTAAGTATTGTGAAGCTTCTGTTAAATACCATTATGGCCGTTGTGCTTTCTCTTATGCTCAATGAGCTGCGGTCTGTAACTTTTAAAAAGATCACACAGACAATTGTGTATCTGCCCCATTTTATGTCATGGGTTGTTACGGCATCTGTATTTACTCTGATTCTTTCTCCTACCAGTGCAGGTCTTTTAAATGCTGTGCTGATTAAACTTGGAATTTTAAATGAGGGAATTTATTATCTTGGAAACCAGAGCTGGTGGCGGCCGATGTATTATGTCATTAACGTCTGGAAGGATACAGGCTGGGGGACAATTATCTTCATGGCAACACTTTCCGGAATTAATCCGGAGCTTTATGAGGCAGCTTCCATGGATGGAGCGGGCCGGTTTAACAAGCTGCGTTACATAACCATACCGGCTCTTAATAATACCATTATTACAGTACTGATCTTAAATCTGGCAAAGGTTATGAACTTGTTTGAATCTGTATTCGTATTGCAAAACGATGCGGTACGCCAGCAGGCAGATGTACTTCAGACTTATATTTACACACAGACATTTAATTCCGGCGCTCTGCCTGATTACGGCTATACAACAGCAGTAGGTCTTGTTTCCTCGATGGTAGGCTGTTTCCTTGTTCTTATCTGCAACAAGGCCAGCTATAAAGTTCGCGGAAGAGGAATTGTGTAGGGAGGAGAAAACATGAAAAAGAAAGCAACCGCATTTGACTATATGCTGGTGATCATATTCGTACTCATAAGTCTTATCATGATTATCCCGATCTACAAGGTTTTAATTGACTCGTTTGATTTAAAGACAGCTTATGGTATGAAACTGTTTCCGGAAAAGTTTGGTTTTGCAGGTTATATTTCTGTATTTACCAATCCGACTTTGTATAAACCGTTTCTGGTATCTATTTTTACGACTATAGTGGGGACGATTACGGGACTTACTGTAGCAACACTGGGCGCTTATGTGCTGATTCAGTGGAAAATGCCAGGAAGAACGCTGCTTGCAAATATTATGCTGTTTACCATGATCTTTAATGGCGGTATGATTCCCACTTATCTGATTATGAAGTCATTTCATCTGACCAATACCTTATTTGTGGTAATCCTTCTTCCTGCTATTAATGTTTATAATATGGTGCTTATGAGAAATTTCTTTGAGGGAATTCCGGCCAGCTTATTTGAATCGGCAGAAATTGACGGCTGCCCCCCCATGGGAATATTTCTAAAAATTGTCCTTCCGTTATCAAAGGCAGCACTTACCGCAATCGGTCTGATGTATGCGGTATCTTACTGGAATGACTATACCAATTATAAACTTTATATTACGAATGAAAATCTATATAATTTCCAAATGAAGTTAAGATCTGTTATAATGGGAAGTGATTTGCCCCAGGCGATCGGCGGCGCAACTGAGAACACAGTAAAAAACGCAGCTGTTATTGTAGCAATTCTTCCCTTCATGATCATATATCCATTCTGCCAGAAGTATTTTATCCAGGGCGTTAATATCGGCGCTGTAAAAGAGTAACGGTCAGGCAGAAAGAGGGGCAGAATTTCTGCTCCTTTTTTAGCGTAATTATTATGGGAGGTAATGGCGATGTCAATGTCAAAGTATCAGAATCCGGTTTTATATGCCGATTATTCAGATCCCGATGTAATCCGGGTGGGAGAAGATTATTATATGGTAGCTTCTTCCTTTACCTATCTTCCAGGTGTACCCCTTCTGCATTCGAAGGATCTGGTTCACTGGGAAATAATCAATCACTGTGTAAGTTCCCTGCCTTTTGAAAAATATGAGCAGCCGTCACACGGCTCCGGCACCTGGGCGCCCTCCATCCGTTTTCATGAGGGTACCTTTTATGTATTTGTTCCTCTTCCGGATGAGGGGATTTTTGTAGCCACATCAGAAGATCCCTATGGAGAATTTAAACTTCACTGCCTTCATGAGGTGAAAGGCTGGATTGATCCCTGTCCTTTCTGGGATATGGACGGAAAGGCGTATATGGTATTTGCCTACGCCAACAGCCGCTGCGGGATCAAACACCGGCTGGATCTGGTGGAAATCGATCCCCAGTGCAGAGAAATCATAGGAGAGCCGGTTACCATCTTTGATGGCGAGCAGATCGCTCCTACGACGGAAGGCCCCAAAATGTATTATGATCAGGGATACTATTACATACTCATGCCATCAGGAGGCGTGACTGCCGGCTGGCAGTCTGTTTTAAGAGCAAGGTCTATAAAGGGACCTTATGAGTACCGGATTGTGATGCACCAGGGAAATACATCCGTAAACGGGCCTCATCAGGGCGGCTGGGTCATCGCGCCGGACGGCAGGCACTGGTTTATCCATTTCCAGGATGTGACAGAGCTTGGGCGGATTGTTCATCTGCAGCCCATGTGCTTTCACAACGGCTGGCCCTTCATCGGAACGGATCAGAACGGGGATGGAATCGGGGAACCGGTTAAGGAGTGGAAGGTTCCTGCAGAGGGACAGCCGCAGTATAAAATTGCCCAGTCGGATAATTTTGAAAGCGGAAGACTTAGTTTTCAGTGGCAGTGGCAGGCAAATCCCAGGGACTCCTTTTACTCCTTAGATGGGCATAAAGGAATCCGGCTGTTTAGTCTGACAAATCCCTTCAGGGAAAATCTTCTGTGGTATGCGCCCAATGCCATGACCCAGATTCCACAGCACAAGTCATTTACTGCCGTCACCAAGGTACGCCTTAACTGGGAACAGGAGGGAGATATGGCCTCCATTGGCATGATCGGACATTCCTATGCTTATTTTGGTATCCAAAGGACCGGTGAGAGAAACTGCCTTATGCTCTATACAGGAAAAGTAACCAATAAGGAGCTGCTTGGAGAGGCACAGGAAATTCCTGAGAGCTCCTGTCCATATGAGGACGATACGGTTTATCTGCGCCTGGAGCTTTTCTCCGACAAGACGTATCGCTTTTCCTGGTCTGCAGATGGAATCCGGTATACCTTTATGGGAAAACCACAGCCTCTGTGCCGGGCCACCTGGACAGGAGCAAAGCTCTGTCTTTGGAGTGCAAATAGAAACAACATAAGATCAGAAGGGTACGGGGAATATGAATTTATACACATTGAAGACAGAAGCGGCAGCTAAGCAGGCCTTTGAGGCGGCGAAGCGGGGAGATTATGACATGGTTGTCCGTTTGATAGATCACAGCTTCAATACAGAGGATTGTGATGAGGAAGGGAACAGCCTTCTCCACTATGCGGTGGAAGGAAAAAATCAGAAGCTGGTGAAGTATATGGTGGAGCGCTGCAGGATGGACCCGACATGGGCGAATCAGTCCATGTGTTCACCTTATGACCTGGCGGAGGGAACCCCGCTGGAAGAATATTTGAAAGGTGTATGCGGTTTTTCCCGTGAGGAATGCTACCGCAACCCGGTTTTAAGAGGAATGCACCCGGATCCCAGTATTGTACGTGTGGGGGAGGATTATTATATGGTGAATTCCAGCTTCCTTTTCTTTCCGTGCATTCCCATTTCCCATTCAAAGGATTTAATCCACTGGGAAACCATCGGTTACGGGATCACAGATGAGAAATGGGCAGAGGAGCATCTTGGAAAGCTGGAAGGCGGACGGGGATTCTGGGCGCCGGATATCAGCTATCATAACGGGAGATTTTATATCTGTGCAACCCTGCGCAATAATGATGATGCGCCCTTTATTCAGACCCAGATGGTTACCAGCTCCCAGAATCCTGCAGGTCCCTATGAAACACCGGTTATTCACAATGTACTGGGAATTGATCCTTCCATCTTTACTGACGATGATGGAAAACGGTATATGCTCATTAACCGGGGTGCCAGAATAATGGAGATTTCAGAGGATGGAAAAGAGCTGCTGTCATTGCCGGAGCTGATCTGGTACGGGCATTCCGGTCATGCGCCGGAGGGACCCCATCTGATAAAAAAGGATGGGTATTATTATTGTTTTCTGGCAGAAGGCGGAACTGGAAAAGGCCATATGATTACGGTTGCCAGATCTGAAAACTTATATGGCCCTTATGAGAACTGTCCGTACAATCCTGTTATGCACCAATGGGATGAAATGGGTGCTATCCAGTGCTGTGGTCATGGAAAACCGGTTGAGACGCCTGACGGCAGATGGTTTATGGTATATTTATGCTCACGGTTTATTGACGGGACCTGGGGAATGCTTGGGAGAGAAACCTGTCTCGATGAAATTACCTGGACGGCAGATGGGTGGCCTGTGGTAAACGGACGAAAAGGTCCTTCCTATATGGCGCCCCTTCCGTTTCCCCATGAACCAGGGAAAATGGCTGTCTGCAAAGCGGGGGACGGCTGGCTTTCTCCAAGGACCAGGGACAGCAGCCGGGTATGGACTGCAAAAGACGGAACCCTGTGGATCAGAGGAGACGGACTGGATTTATGCAGGAGAGAGTGCAGCAGCCTGCTTGTTAAATTTCAGCCGGATTTCTGTTTCCACGCAGAGTTTGAGATGTGGATACCAGAAGAAGAGAAGGAAGAATATACCTCTGATGGGGGTATGACTCTTTATTATGATGAAAACACCTACATAAAATTTGGTGTGTCAAAAAATCAGGTATTTGTATCGGAATATGTGGACAACGCCTATGTAAGGACGGAAGGTAAAGAGTACTCCTTTGATGGGCATGTCCTGTTACGGGTTGAGACAGACGGTCTTAACAGAACCTTTCTACTAAATAATAAAATCCTGTGGCGGTGGACCGATGTGACTTCCATCTGTTCGGAAGGCCTTACAAAAGGAAAACGCTTTACAGGAGCAGCTTATGGAGTGTACGTAAATGGCAGCAATCTTTTATGCTGGAGACAGCACGGTAAAATTTAATAAAGCCTCCACATACCCCCAGACGGGGTTATCACAGGCGATGCTTCTTTATCTGGCAGACGGTGTGGAGATGAAAAGCTTTGCCCAGAATGGGAGAAGCACAAAATCTTTTCTGGATGAGGGGCGTCTGGCTCTCATGGAAAAGGAGATGAAAGAGGGAGATTTTCTCTTTATACAGTTTGGTCACAACGATGAGAAGGATGATCCGGCCCGCCATACAGATCCGGATACCACATTTAAAGAAAATCTGATGAGATTCATTGGGGCTGCAAGAGGAAAAGGGGCTTATCCTGTACTCATTACCCCGATTGCCAGAAGGCTTTTTAATGATCAGGGAAAATTTCTTCCTGGCAGCCATGGAGCTTATCCGGAGGCAGTAAAGCAGACCGGAGAAAAGGCCTGCGTTCCGGTAATCGATTTAACAGCTGTTACGGAAGCTTATCTGGAAGCAGCAGGCGACTTAGCCTCGAAAGCGTATTTCATGTGGCCTAAGGACAATACTCATTTAAAGCCGGAGGGTGCAGTTATCATGGCGGGTTTCCTTTGTGAAGAACTGAGAAAACTGGGGAAACCTTATGCAGATCTGTTAGACAATGGCTATGTTCCTGCCGAGAATCAGGGACTTGATGTTTCCTAGGGAGAAGACAATGGATCAATATGAGAAAATGGAACACCGGTTTGTGGACTGCTATAAGAGGTACGGAAATCGTTCAGTTATGGTGCTGCTGGGATTTTATAGAGGACAGTACCATAAGTTTCTGCTTTCCACCTTCTTTTTTGTAATTAAACACGCCCCCAGTCTCTTTGCTGCGCTGCTGACTGCCAATGTGATCAACGGAGCCATAGCAGGAGGAGAAAAGGGAAAGCATGCAATCCTTTTAAACGTGGCAGTCTGGCTGGGGCTTTTGGCTGTTCATCTTCCGGCAAACTGGCTTCATAATAAATACAAAAACCAGGTAATACGTAAAACGGAGGCCGGGTTAAGGGGCGCTCTGGTCAGGAAGCTTCAGGAACTGTCCATTCCCTATCACACGGAGATTCAGTCAGGCAGGCTCCAGTCCAAGATCATACGTGACGTGGAAGCAGTGGAGACCTTATCTTCCCAGCTGTTTGTTAATCTGATGAACATTATGATGAATCTGGTTATCACTCTGGGTATTACAGCCGTAAAAAACAGGACTGTGCTTATGTTTTTTCTGCTGGTAGCTCCGGTGACTGCGGTGACAGTCGTTGCATTCCGCAAACGAATCCACAGCGAAAACAGGGCATTCCGCCGTGAGATGGAGGAGACCAGCGCCCGGGTAATGGAGATGGTGGAGCTGGTTCCTGTCACCAGAGCCCATGCGCTGGAACAGCAGGAAGTTGAAAAAATCAAGGAACAGCTGGAAGAAACCGCAGACAAGGGATACCGGCTGGACATGGTACAGGCACATTTTGGGGCAGTCAGCTGGTGTGTATTTCAGGTGTTTCAGGCTCTGTGTCTGGGATTTTCCGGATATATGGCCTGGAAGGGAGCCATAAAGATCGGCGATGTAACCTTTTATCAGGCAAGTTTTACCACGGTGGTCAGCCAGTTTACGGGGCTTATTAATCTGCTCCCCATTCTGACCAAGGGACTTGAATCGGTTACTTCCATCGGCGAGGTTTTAATTTCCGATGATGTGGAGCATAATGAGGGAAAGTTAGAGCTGAAGGAATTAAAGGGCAGTTTCACCTTTCAGCAGGTTGAGTTTTCCTATAAAGGTTCCAGTGAGCAGGTTCTTTCGGGAATTGATCTGATAGTAAAGGAAGGGGAGACCATTGCGCTGGTTGGAGAATCCGGCTCGGGAAAGACTACCATATTGAATCTGCTGATTGGCTTTATCACACCCGGCAGCGGAAGGCTTTTCATCGACGGAACGGATATGAGTGACATCAATTTAAGAAGCTACCGGAGATTTATCTCGGTAGTGCCCCAGTCTCCGGTTCTCTTTACTGGTACTGTAAGGGAAAATATTACGTATGGACTTTTAAATGTACCGGATGAAGCGGTGAATCATGCGGTAGAAGCCGCAAACTTAAAATCAGTCATTGCCAGACTTCCCAAAGGGCTGGATACCATGATTGGAGAACACGGTGCCAATTTAAGCGGCGGTCAGAGACAGAGAATTTCCATAGCGAGAGCAATTATCAGAGATCCCCGGGTGATTATACTGGATGAAGCAACCTCGGCACTTGATACGATTTCGGAAAAGGAGATTCAGGATGCTCTCGACCGGCTGATTAAAGGCAGAACTACATTTATTGTTGCCCACAGGCTTTCAACGGTAAGAGGAGCAGACCGGATCGTGGTTTTAGACCAGGGAAAAATCAGGGAAGAGGGAAGTTATGAAACACTGATGGAGTTAAAAGGGGAATTCTATGAGATGGAGCGGCTTCAGATGGCATTAAGATGAAAAAACGGTTTACATCTTAAACAATCCGGTGTATAATCAAATCTTACATACGTAGTAATTTAGCAGTCTGCAGGGAGGTTTTAAAAGGGGTCCCTGTTCCTTTCATATTATAAATATTACAAGCGTAAGAATAAGGAGAATTATGCGCCGCAGTCATTTATTTAAGAATAAGAGCTTTCCAGACATTTCCTTTCAGATTCCCAGATTATTGATATTGGGAATGTTTTTTGGATTTTTATTATCGGCACTGATCGTACGGTTATATCATTTACAGATCATGGAGGGAGCAGCCAGTCAGGAGGAATTTATCACCTCCATTATGAAGACACAGAGGCTTCCCGGCAACAGAGGGAACATCTATGACAGGAATGGAACGCTTCTGGCATCCAACCGTCTTTCCTATAACATCACTCTGGAAGATTCCGGGAATTATAAGAATCAGAAGGAGAAGCAGAAAACATTAAACGGAATTGCCTATCAGCTCATTGGCCTTGTAGGAGATGAGGATAAGTTAAATGTCAGTCTTCCCATCACGGTGAATGAGGAAGGAAACTATGAGTATACGGTGGACGGCTGGAAGCTGAGCAGGTTTAAGGCAGATTTTTATGGAAAGAGCCAGGTTACGGATTTAACAGAAGAGCAGTCACAGAAGACAGCCGCAGAACTCATGGAGGATCTTTGCGGAAAGAACAAATTCATGATTGACTCGTCCTATCCGGAAGAGGAGCAAAAGAAGTACGGACTGCCTGAGACGATGAGCTCAAAGGAGATCTTACAGGTCGCCAACATCCGTTACGGTCTGTCTTTAAATTCCTATCGGAAATACTTACCCTATCTTGTGGCCTCTGATGTATCAGACAAAGCCATGGTAGGTGTGATGGAGCAAAAGCACAGTCTCCAGGGAGCCGATGTGGAGAACAGCAGCATCCGGGTGTACTATGGCGGAGAAAGTATGTCTTCCATACTTGGATATACAGGCGGAATATCAGCTGATGAGCTTGAGGCACTTGGTGACAACAATAGTATTTACTCCAATCAGTCGGTGATCGGCAAAAGCGGGATTGAAAAATCCATGGAGGAATGGCTGCGGGGACAGGACGGAACCCAGGAATTCTATACAGACGTGGTTGGAAATCCCAAGACAGAACCGGTTATCACCAGCAGTCCGGGCACCGGCAAGGATGTTTATCTGACAGTGGACAAGGGATTGCAGGATGCGGTATATCAGATGTTAAAACAGCAGATTGCGGGAATCCTTCTGGCTAATATGGTGGAAACCAGAAGGGCTGAGATGCCTAAAGCTGCCGATGCATCCCAGATCCGCATCTCCTCTGACGAAGTTTACTATGCACTGATTCAAAATCATGTTATCGATACGGAACGGTTAAAAGAAGAGAATGCATCGGATCTGGAAAAAAAGGTATACGGAGATTTTAAGCGGAAAAAGGAAGCAGTGATCAGTCAGCTTTCCGCTGCCTTCGATACGACCGGCGCTGCTTATCAGGCACTTGGCCCGGAAGTGCAGGGATATCTGGATTTCCTGGTCAGTCAGGCTCGGAAAGACCAGTTTCTATTGAACGGTAGCGGAACCTGGGACTGGAAGGAAAAGAGCCTGAGGCAGTATCTGACTGAATCCATCGCTGCAGGCCATATGGATCTAAGCCGTCTGGAAAACAATGAAAAGTATACGGAGATCCAGGATGCAGAGCGTCTTGCAGAAGAAAAGATGCTGAAGGATATAACGGAAAACCGGGAGTTTGAACAGAAAATTTATCAGGCGATGATCGGGGAGGGATCCTTAAGCGGAAAGGAGACGGAACAGCTGCTTTATGAGCAGGGAGTTCTTTCCAAGGATGATCCGGATTATCCCCTTCTGATGAATGGCCAGTTAAGTGCCTGGCAGTTTATCCGTAAGAAAATCACAAATCTGGAGATTACACCGGCCCAGCTGGCTTTAAATCCATGTTCCGGTTCAGCAGTTGTGGTAAATCCCCAGAACGGAGAGGTGATTGCCTGCGTCAGCTATCCGGGCTATGATAATAACCGGCTGGCGAACCAGATGGACACCTCCTATTACCAGCAGCTGGAACAGGATTTATCCCTTCCTCTTTTCAACCGGGCCACCAGCCAGCTGACGGCTCCCGGTTCCACCTTTAAACCGGTTACAGTAATTGCCGGATTAACGGAAGGAGTCATTCAGACGGATACCAGCGTTTTATGTACCGGCGCATTTGATAAGGTAGAGCCGCCTCTGCGGTGCTGGAAGCGTGCCGGTCACGGGGTGATCTCTTCCAGTGCGGATGCACTGAAGAATTCCTGTAATGTATATCTGTCGGAGATCACTTACAGGCTGGGAACAGGTGCAGACGGAAGCTTTTCAGAAGATAAGGGACTGGGCAGCTTAATTAAATATGCTCAGCTTCTGGATCTGGATAAAAATACCGGAATTGAGATCGGGGAGGCGAAACCTCATGTGACCGATCAGTATGCGATTCCATCCTCCATTGGGCAGGGAACCCATAACTATACTACTTCCCAGATCGCCCGCTATACGGCTACTCTGGCAAATCACGGACAAAGCTATCAGCTGTCCATGATCGGCAAGATTACAGATGGAGACGGTACGGTGGTGAAATCCTTTGCCCCTACCTTAAGCAGTACGGTTAACTTACCGGAATTTGTATGGAATGATGTGGCAAAAGGTATGAACGAGCTGGTAAAATCCAATGCGACCTTAAAAGATATAAAGATAGATGCGGCAGGAAAAACCGGTACGGCAGAGGAGTCAAAAACAAAACCCAACCATGGCCTGTTTATTGGATATGCGCCCCTTGTCAATCCTCAGATTGCCATAACTGTGAGAATTGCAAACGGATACAGCTCCGGTAATGTGGTAGGTGTGGGAAAAAATATTTTTAATTATTATTTCCATCTGGAAGATACCGCAAATATTCTGACCGGTACGGCTTCCGGTGTATCCAATAACCTTCGTACGGATTAAAGGAGGAATGGAATGAGTCGGAGAATGAAACGATTTGTATTCAGCACTGTCTGCACCTTATTGATACTGGTGACCGGTCTGGCCGGAGGAATCTTATTTCTCCGGTATGAGA
This sequence comes from Lacrimispora sp. 38-1, assembly GCF_049890855.1. Classification (NCBI taxonomy): domain Bacteria; kingdom Bacillati; phylum Bacillota; class Clostridia; order Lachnospirales; family Lachnospiraceae; genus Lacrimispora; species Lacrimispora sp. 38-1. The sequence goes on from NZ_JBANEW010000027.1 coordinate 192,244, forward strand.
ATAAGAAGGATCAGTCAAAAAAGAAGCCGGATGCACTTCTTACAGAGTATGTTTCCAGCTTACAAAATGCAGATTACGGGACTATGTACGGTATGCTTGACCAGCAGAGCCAGCTAAATATCAGTCTGGAGGATTTTACTGCCAGAAATAAGAACATTTACGAAGGAATTGAAGCAGAGGATATCAAGGCTGAGATAACAGGCGTAGACTTAAAAGATGAGGAAGCGGCAGTCACTTATCAGATGAGTTTAAACAGTCTGGCAGGTGAAATCAGTTTTTCCAATCAGGCGGTTTTTAAAAAAGAGAAAAAAGCCGGCTATAAACTGGAATGGAATGACAGCATGATATTTCCGGAGCTTACTAAAACCGATAAAGTTAAAGTAGTAACGGATAAAGCTGAAAGAGGAAATATTTATGACCGGAACGGTTTTTTGCTGGCTGGAAAGGGAACTGCCTCCTCTGTTGGTCTGGTTCCGGGGAAAATGAGCCAGGATTCGGGCAAGGATGTGGAAAAGCTGGGAGAACTGCTTTCCATATCTCCGGAGAACATACAAAAAAAACTGTCTGCAGGCTGGGTAAAGGAAGATTCCTTTGTTCCGCTGAAAACCTTAAAGAAGGCGGATGACTTTAAACTTCAGTCGGAACATGCCAGTGAAGAAGACAAAAAGAACAAAGAGCTTCAGGACCAGCTTCTGACCATTCCCGGAGTGCTGATTACAGACACCTCCGTGCGCTCTTACCCGCTGGGGGAAAAAGGAGCCCATCTGATCGGATACGTCCAGAATGTGACGTCAGAGGATCTGGAAAAGCATAAGGGAGAAGATTACTTAACAGACAGCGTCATTGGAAAAAGCGGTATGGAAGGGCTGTATGAAAAGGAATTAAAGGGAACAAACGGCCGTACCATATTCATTGCAGATGCGTCAGGAAATAGTAAGAAAAAGCTTGCGGTAAAACCGAGAACGGACGGAGCGGATATTACACTTACCATTGACAGCGCGCTTCAGAGCACTATTTATGATGCTTTCCAGGAAGATAAAAGCTGCAGCGTCGCCATGAATCCCCACACAGGAGAAATCCTGGCCCTTGTGAGCACTCCCTCCTACGATGACAATGATTTTATACTGGGTATGCCGGCAGATAAATGGGATTCTTTAAATAACGATGAAAGAAAACCTCTATATAACCGGTTCCGTCAGAAGTTTGCTCCAGGGTCCTCCTTTAAGCCAATTACTGCTGTAGTCGGACTGGGAAGCGGTGCCATTGATCCCAATGAAGATTATGGAAGCACAGGATTAAGCTGGAGAAAGGATGAAAGCTGGGGGAATTATTACGTAACCACTCTTCATGACAGCAGTCCGCTCAATCTGGAAAATGCTTTTATATATTCCAATAATATTTATTTTGCAAAGGCGGCCTTAAAGATTGGCTACGATGATTTTATGGCAGGACTTGATAAGCTGGGATTTAACCAGCCCTTACCGTTTGAGATTTCCGTTGCCCAGTCCCAGTATTCCAATTCAGACCGGATTGAGTCAGAAGTGCAGCTGGCTGACAGCGGCTATGGCCAGGGACAGATGCTTGTGAATCCGGTACATCTGGCTGCCCTTTATACGATGTTTACCAATGAAGGGAATGTCATTCAGCCTGTTCTTAAGGCGGAACAGAATGCTGCACCGAACGTATGGCTTCAGGGAGCCTGCTCTGCTGAGAATGCCAGTCTGGTCCGTGAGGATTTGATTCAGGTTGTCAGCTCGGAACACGGTACCGGTCATACAATAATGAGATCTGACATTAAGCTTGCAGGAAAGACCGGAACTGCGGAGATCAAGGCCTCCAAAGGGGATACCACGGGAACGGAGCTTGGCTGGTTTTCCGTATTTACCGCAGATCCGGATACAAAATCGCCACTGCTTCTTATCAGCATGGTGGAGGATGTGAAAAACCGGGGCGGAAGCGGGTATGTAGTGCGAAAGGATAAACTGATACTTGATTCCTATCTTCCAGTACAGTAGATAAAAAGACAGAGCTTAAGGCAGGAGAAACTTCTCCATTCTTAAGCTCTGTTTTACTGTATGTAGATATTCCGGTCATTTAAGATATCCAGTGTAATCGCTGCGGCTGTACGTCCGTTGGCGGAACTGCCGTTATGAATGTTGGCAGAGAACACATAGGTCTCACTGCTGGATTTTGCAAAACCGATAAACCAGCCGTTGATGTTTTGACCGTCTATGGTTCCGGTTCCGGTTTTCCCATATAAAGAGACCCCCTGGCTGGCGGAAAGGTAAATGGAATCTTCCACTGCTTTTATATGATCCGGTTTAAAAGGAAGCGTTCCCTGGGAAAGGCGGGTTAAGAGTTCCACCTGCTCTGCCGGGGAGATTTTAAGAGAAGATTCCAGCCAATAGCTTCCAAGTCCTCCGGATAAATCCTGATTTCCGTATTCCAGGCGCATCATGCAGTCTTTTAAGGCAGATATGCCGTTTTTTTCATCAAGAGATTTAAAATACCAGTTAACAGAGTGATTCATAGCGGTATTAAGGGTCTGGTCCTTATTCCAGTCTTGAAAGGGGTAGGGGGTTTTATCCCACTTTATGTATGAGGAACCGGGGGTAATGATTCCATGTTCCAGAGCGCACAGCGCACTGTAAATCTTATAGGTGGAATCAGGGGAAATCCGTGTTGCTGCCCCTTCCTGATTGTAAATATAGTATTGATTGGAATTGACTCCATACAGGACAAAGCTTCCTTCATATCCGTGGAAATAAGAATCTAAATCCAGCTGATTTACGTGTTCCGGATGAAAAGAATAAGAAGATCCGCCGGATGCAGCTGCAGACGTGACGGGCAAAATGGCAAGCAGCAGTGAAGCGGCAATGGCCAGAATAAAACGGCTTTTCCACCGAACCCATCCGGATTCTTTCCGGTAGGCAGCAATGCAGAGGATTCTCCTGCGGATTTCTTTTTCAGAGCCTGCGATCTGGGCAGCGGTAGAGAGGCGTCTGGACATATTTTCAGCGAAACGAATCAGTGTTCTGCCATAATCCAGATAGCTGTTCTCTTCTAACATGGAAAGCACCGATAAATCACAGGCAATTTCCTGATCCTTTCTCATCTCTTTTAGCCCGAACCATACTGCCGGGTGATACCAGTACAGAGTTTGAGCGAGGGCCATCAGCCGGATAATGAAAAGATCTCCGCGTTTAATATGCGACAGCTCATGAAGAAAAATGTAGCGCATTTCTTTCTCTGTTAATTCTGACAGCATATGAATGGGAATGATGATTACCGGTTTTATAAAGCCGGCAGCTATGGGTGAATTTAAATATGCGCTGCTGTATACCGGAATATCCTTCTTTATTCCAAGCTCACGCCGGCAGTTGTCAAACAGCTGTCTGATCTGTCTGTTTTGCAGAGGAAGAGAAGCCTTCGCGATTTGTCTGATTTTAAATCCGGAAATAATATTCAGGACTGACATAACACCTATCCCAAGTCCCCATATATACGGCAGAAAGGAAGGAAAATGAAGGACAGCCCTGCGGCTTACGGATATTGAGAAGTCTTCTATAATACCGGAAACGTCAGCATCATAAGGTGAGGCTGATGCAGCTGTTTTTATTGGAGATATGCCGTCTCCAAGCCTCCCAAACAGCCCCAGTCCATGAACTGCAGAAATCATGAAAGAGGGAAGAAATGGAAAGATCAGTACAAAAAGCAGTAAATACCAGATTCTGTATTGGGCTTTCCAGGTAAGATGATTTTTAAGAAACTTTTTCATCAGCAGGATGACTCCGGCTATTGTGATTATGACAACGCTGTTTAACATAAGACGGGTCATAAGTGAAAAAAGCATCATTATGATTCCTCCTCATGATCTTTAAAAAGAAGCTTTTTCAGTTCAGCTAAGTCCTCGTCAGATATATGATTGCTGTTGATGTAATTAGTAACCATGCCGGATATCCTGCCATTGTAGAACCGGTTTAAAAAGTGGCTGTTTTCCTTCTTCAGATAGTCGTTCTCTTTAATAAGAGGAGTATAAATGAATACACGGCTCTCTTTCGTGTAAGTGACAGCCCCCTTTTGCACCAGCCTTTTTAACAGGGTGTGAATCGTCTTGGGATTCCAGTCAGTTGTCTGTGTCAGTTTTTCGGTTACCTCGTTGGTGTTAATTGGAGCGTACCTCCAAAGTACCTTCATCACTTCATATTCTGCTTCAGAAATTTGCGGAAGGTGGCTCATACTCAATCTCCTGTTCTTACAAGTGTAATACATATATTATAAGAGCATAAAGCCTAAGTGTCAACAAAACCGGTAAGAATTCACCTGTACTTTGAAACCTCCTCGTAGTTTTCTCCCAGTCTGGTTTCTGCAAAGGGGACAGAGGGTCCGAGACGGAAGACAGGTTTTAATATAATGGGAGTGATAATGGTGGTAATAATGACAACAAGAACGACTGGTCCAAGAAAATCTCCGCTAAGGAGTCCAAGCTGCTGTCCTTTTCCAGCGACAATAAGCGCGACTTCACCTCTGGAGATCATTCCAACTCCAATCCGAATGCTTTGATAATTTTTATAACCGCAGAGTTTTGCACCGACACCACAGCCAATCACTTTGGTTAATATGGCAGTGAGGGTTAATAGAACTGCAAAGAGAACGATGGCAGGGGTCATGGGAGGAAGTTCCACTTTAAGACCAATGCTTGCAAAGAATACCGGTGAAAGCAGAAGATAGGACAGAGTGTCAAATTTTGAAGTTAAAAACTGGGATTTCTGTGTGTTGGATATAATGACTCCGGCGATATAGGCCCCTGTAATATCGGCTACACCGAAAAAGTGTTCCGCTATGTAAGACATAAGAAGACAGAGAGAGAAGGCAGCTATGGCATGGCGCTGGAGGCCCCGTTCCGCGTTGTTGCTCCAACGGGAATATGCTTTATAGATCAGAACACCGCCAATGGCAGAAAAGACAAAGAATGCAGCGATTTTTAATAAGACAGCAAACAGATTGACGTTTGGATCGGTTGTGCTGGTGATGACGGTGAGTGCGATAATACCAAGCACATCATCGATTATGGCAGCTCCCAGTATGGCATTGCCCGAGTGGGTTTTTATTTTTCCGATTTCTTTTAAGGTTTCTGCCGTAATACTTACAGAAGTCGCAGTGAGAATGACTCCGATAAACATATTCTGAAGAAACAGAGAACAGGAAGCGTCTGATGAGATCATTCCTGGGCGGTTAAAAAAGTAAGCTACTGCAAAACCCCCGAACAGAGGCACAATGACACCAATCAGAGCGATGATAAACGCTGATTTACCGCTCTTTTTTAATTCCTTTGTATCCGTCTCCAGACCGGCACAGAACATGAGAACAATCACACCGATTTCAGCCAGTTTGTCTAGAAATTCGGTTTCATGCAGCGTGCCTGTCACGGCAGGACCCATAATGACCCCGGCTAACAGCGCACCCACCACCTGAGGCATATGAAATTTTCTGGTCACAAGACCTAAAACCTTAGTGCTTAAAAGAATAATTGTGAGATTCAATAAAAATCTGTAATCCATACTAACCCCTCCTTATATTTATGTAAGATCAACAAAATTTATCTTACTCCTCTTTAATAACACTGTCAATTGTTACTAACAGTTTGTCTCATCTTTACAGAAGTCCGGTTTCATGATATACTGACTGAAATAATTCTTCACTGAACCCGGAGGGCAGATTTATGCCATTATCTATTTTCTCATCATATGATCCCACGTAGAAAAAGTTGATATTTATATCGGATTAAAAAAGCGCTGTTTGAAACAGAGCTTATTTTTGATGCCTATTATACTACTAATTTTAGATCATTGGAGAAAATATGAAATATAGACAGAATATATATTTACTTTATGCCATTTCCTTTTTACAGGGACTGGTATTTTATGGACCTGTAGCGACTCTTTACAGACAGGCAGCAGGTGTCAGTGTGTTTGAGATTACTGTAATTGAGAGCATTTCCCTGGCTCTTTGCATTGCCCTGGAGGTGCCCTGGGGAATGGTTGCGGACCGAATCGGGTACAGAAAGACCATGATTATTACCTGTGCCGTTTATTTTATTTCCAAGGCGGTATTCTGGAGAGCGGATGGGTTCGGAGGATTTTTGCTTGAGAGGGTGCTGCTCAGTGTGGTGATGGCCGGGATGTCAGGCTGTGATACCAGCATACTCTATCTTTCCAGCCGGGAAGGAGAAAGCCAGCAGACATTTGGTGTTTATCAGTCTTTCGGCATGGCAGGGCTTCTTGCTGCCTCCCTTTCCTATTCCATTTTCATTGGAGATAATTACAGGCTGGCAGGATTTCTCACCATGGCTGCTTATGGTGTTGCAGCTGTTCTTGTTTTTGGATTAAAAGAAGTAAAGGAGCCGGAGAAAGAGAAAAAAAGCAGAAAGCATTTTTTTCATACCTTTCTCGACGTGGTAAAAGACCGGTATTTTCTTGTTGGTATGGTGGGGATTACACTCCTTGAGGAAACGAACCAGACAATTACTGTATTTTTAAACCAGCTGCAGTATGTAAAATGCGGGATGGAGCCAAAGACAATGGGCTTAGTTTATATCGTAGTTACCCTGTCAGGCATGGCGGGTGGCATGTGGTCTTTTCGGCTGAACAGGAAAATGGGGATTCTTCCTTTTTCTATCGTCCTGTTTTTTTGCGGCAGTATCTCCTGTCTGATTCTTTCCAGTACGAATAGCGGTGTCATTTCCGTTTTATGCATCATTCTTCTCAGACTTGCCTCCTGTCTGTTTACTCCATTAAAGGCAGAGCTGCAAAACCGACGGGTCACTTCTTCTGACCGGGCCACGGTTCTTAGCATCTATGCGGTAATCGGCGAGGCCTGCGGGACAGGGACCAACCTGATCTTTGGGAAGGCGGCAGCAGCGGATCTTTCCTTTGCCATGCTCTGTGGCGGGCTGCTGTGTGCCGTCGGAGGTACGTTTTTTGTGATTTTCCGTATAAGAGAGGCTGGAAAAATTTAAGGACTGGTAAAGTGGACTTCTCCTGTATGAAGGGTATCATAGCCGTTAAAATGCAGGAGACTGTCCTGAAACTCTCTGGAATTGACTGTCTCAAGGATGGAAGTAAAATAAGGCTGTTCCATAGCGGACTTAAGAATAACCAGATCCATGGAGGCCTTAGTCAACGGGATGAAATCCAGCTGTGGATATGCAGACAGATGGGAAAAATCTCCCATGCTGATATCAGCAAGTCCGGAGGCAACTGTATTGGCAGAAGACATATGGGACAGGCTTTCATCACCGTAACCCGGGATGAAGGACCTGTCTGTTTTTTGTTCTGTCAGAAGCCGGTCTAAATAAATCCGTAAGCCGTTTCCCTTTTCACGGTTTAAAAATCTGATATCGGAGCGGCATAAATCTTTTAAGCTGTTTATTTTTTTCGGGTTTCCCTTTTGAACAAAAAAGCCAGTTTTTAATGTACAGATATGGATGACTGCAGCTTCTTTCCCGGGAAGAAAATGGCTGATCTGGCCGATCCGCTCCTCAAACTGCCGAAAACAAAAACAGGTGAGTGCCATATGCGTTTTTTCATAATAAAGGGAATACAGGCTGTTGTAATCGTTCATATAGGAATGAAGGAGGGGCAGGCTGTTTTCTCTCTGGCTTAACAGGCTGCGGAGCAGTTCAACAGTTCTGGATTCCTGGCTGTTTATAATAAGTCCGTTTGTGTGAAGAAGGTAATCCATCTGCCTGCTGGCCTGGTCGGCCGAAAAACGTGGAATGTCCATGACAGGAGGCAGCGCATCAGTAAGACCTGCGGGTTGTCCCGTCTGATTTGTTCTTGTTAAATATTCATCCAGCTGATCCTGGCTGATCCGTATCTGCTTGCCCACTTTTGCAGATTTTAATTCTCCCCGCTTAATTAGTTCGTATACGGTTGCCTTCTTAATTTTAAGCTGATCCGCCACTTCCTGGGGTCTGTAAATTTTTTCCATGTCATATCCTCTTTTCCCCTGTTCTCATTATTACTTATGTTATAACATGGTTTATTTTTTGTCAATCAATCGTAATGGTTTGTATGTTGAAAAAATTAATTAATTTTATGTGAAAATAAAGAAATAATCTGAAGATATAGGGATATTGACTTTTAATTATGGATCATATAAAATAAACTAATCATAACAAAACAGATCGAAACAGAACAAAACAAAATAAAACAGGGTACCAAAGAATCAGGAGCAGCCTTTGTGGATTGCTCCGTCTAAAAATAGGAGGAAAAAAATGAAAAAAGGAAAAAAATTACTGAAGATTATGATGGCGGTGTCATTGATTGGAGGACTGCTTTCAGGCTGCAGTCAGGCAGGCCAGAAAACGGTTCCAGCTTCCCAGTCTGCGGCGGCAGAGCCAGAGTCATCAAAAACGGCGGAGGAAACCACGACTGCTGTTCAAACCACTAAGGCAGAGGAAGCAAAGGCTGTTGATGTGTATGTATTTATTGCAGCAAGTCTGAAAAACACCATGGAAAAAATCAAGGAAAATTATGAAAGCGCACACCCGGGAGTAACTATCATTTACAATGCGGACAGTTCAGGTACGCTTCAGAAACAGATTGAGGAAGGCGCCCAGTGCGATATTTTCTTTTCTGCAGCACCCAAGCAGATGAATGCGTTAAAAGACGGAGGTTTCGTAGAGGAAGGGTCTGACACAAGCCTTCTCATGAATAAAGTGGTTCTTATTAAGCCAAAGGGCGGAAAGACGACAGTTACCGGATTCGAAAATATTACGTCAGCTTCCAGTCTTGCACTTGCAGGAGAGGATGTGCCGGTTGGACAGTATGCCAGAACGCTTTTCACTAATATGGGGATCCTGGACCAGGTTATGAAGATGGAAATTAATGAAGGCGCCAATGTCACCGCAGTTTTAACAGCAGTTGCAGAAGGAAGCAATGAGGTAGGTGTGGTTTATGCCACAGACGCCGCTTCCATGCCGGACAAAGTGGAGATTATAGCAGAAGCGGATAAAGCAAAGATTGATCCGGCTGTCTATCCGGTAGGTTTAATCAAGGACAAGGAAGCCAGTGAGGACCAGAAAAAAGCAGCAGCAGAATTTAAGGATTATTTAACCAGCGATGAGAGTGTAATGAAGCTCTTTACAGATGCAGGATTTGCTAAATATACAGAATAAAACAACAGTAAGAAGGAGGTGAAATGCATTGGGGGAATTACTGAAAACCATCGACTGGAGTCCTCTCTATCTCTCTTTGAAAACAGGAATTGTGGCTACTGTACTGACCTTCTTTTTGGGAATCGGTGCAGCGAGGCAGATTATGAAGCTGAATAATACGGCAAAAGCCATTGCGGACGGGATTCTCACACTCCCCCTTGTGCTGCCTCCAACTGTGGCAGGCTTTTTTCTCCTTCTGATCTTCAGCCTGCGCAGACCATTTGGAAGATATCTTCTGGAAAACTTTGATATCAAGCTGGTACAGACATGGCCGGGATGCGTTATGGCGGCATTTGTCATAGCCTTTCCTCTTATGTACCGCAATGCCAGAGCCGCGTTTGAACAGGTAGATGTAACCATGATACAGGCAGGAAGGACTCTGGGGCTGTCGGAGAGCAGAATTTTCTGGAAAATCGTGGTCCCCATAGCAGCCCCGGGACTGGCATCCGGTACGGTGCTTTCCTTCGCGAGAGCCATAGGAGAGTACGGAGCGACCACCATGCTGGCAGGAAATATACTGGGTAAGACAAGAACCGTGTCAGTTGCCATTGCTACGGAAGTGACTGCGGGGAACTGGGACACAGCAGGATTCTGGGTAGTGGTTATTATTTTGTTATCTTTCTTTATCGTCGCTGCTATGAACATAATATCCGGAAAAAATATAAAAAATGGAAGCGGGTGGGCCTGACATGGCGCTGGAGGCAAGGATTATAAAAAAATTCCACGGCTTTCATCTGGACGTGGAATTGGAAACAGACGGCGGATGCATGGGAATATTAGGGGCTTCCGGCTGCGGAAAAAGCATGACTTTAAAATGTGTGGCAGGCATTGAAAAGCCGGACAGCGGCAGGATCGTTCACAATGGAAGGGTGCTTTTTGATTCGGAAAAAGGCATCAATCTGCCGGCAAGAGAACGTCATGTCGGATATCTGTTTCAGAACTATGCACTGTTTCCCACCATGACTGTGGAGGAAAATTTAAAAATTTCCCTGACAGGTAAGGAGAAGGAAAAGCGGATTCCGGTTTTTGAGCAGATAGAGCGTTTTCAGCTTCAGGGTCTGGAAAAACGTCTTCCTTCCCAGCTGTCCGGAGGCCAGCAGCAGCGTGTGGCGCTGGCACGGATGCTTTTATGTAAACCGGAAATGATTTTGCTCGATGAACCATTTTCAGCATTGGATGGATTTTTAAAAGATACCCTTCAGCTTGAAATGCTGGAACTGTTAAAAGAATTTAACGGAGATGTGCTGTTTGTTTCTCATTCCAGAGACGAGATTTACCGGTTCTGTGACCATATGATACTGTTGTCAAATGGAGAAAGTGTAGTAAAAGGGCTTACAAAGGATATATTTCGGAAACCATTAAAAGTGGAGGCTGCAAGACTGACTGGCTGCAAAAATATTTCACCGATAGAACGAATCAGTGAATATGAACTCTATGCACAGGAGTGGGACATAAGACTGAAAACAGGCGAACCGATTGGTGATTCCATTCACTATATCGGGATCAGAGGTCACAATCTGGTGGCAGTTGACAATCCTGAGGAAGAAAATACAATGAAAATTTCTTTTGCAGGAAGTGCCCATACAACCTTTCAGTGGCAATATTTAGTTCAGAACGCTTCCAGACTGTCATCAGCCAAAATCTGGTGGATCAGGGAAAAGAAAGAATACGAAGCGGAAGAAATGGAGACAATCCCATTATATTTAAAATTCCCCAAGGAAGATCTTTTACTTTTGTCTTAATTTTATTAGGTATTCATGAAATAGATTGACAAATAGGAGGAGAATAATTATTATGAATAAAAATAATACGATTGAGAGGGAGGATGGTCATATGAAAATAAGTGCCAGAAATCAGTTAAAAGGGAAGGTCGTAGAAATTGAGTCCGGTGCAGTGAATGCAATTGTGACCATTGACATCGGAGGGGGTAATTTTATATCTGCCACGATTTCCATGGCAGCAGTAAATGATTTAAAGCTGGAAGTTGGGTCAGATGCATATGCAATCATAAAGGCAACTTCTGTTATGGTAGGAATTGATTCATAAGACAGAATCGAGGAGGGGGCCGGTAATTCGGCTCCTTTTCATTATTACAGCGGCAGACTGGCAGGCTGTTATTTTTTTAGATGGAATAATTTTTAGATAACAAGCATTAGTTTGTATAAAATACTGTAAATAAAAGATTTAAAGATTTATATTTGTGCATTGTGTTGTATTGAATTCAATGGTGAAAACATATATAGTGATAGCAACCTAAGTCGTCGACAAAACTTTAAGGTTACTTTTTCATTTTCTATTCACAAAGAGGTGGAATGGCAGGATCTGTGAGAGATCTGCCTTCCGCCTCTTCTTTTATGTAAGGAGGAATTGGTTATGAGACAGGTTGCGATCTATGGAAAAGGCGGTATCGGTAAATCCACAACGACTCAGAATTTAACGGCAGGTCTGGCAGAGATGGGAAAGCACATTATGATTGTGGGATGCGATCCCAAAGCGGATTCCACCAGACTGGTTTTAGGCGGTCTGGCGCAGAAGACGGTTCTTGATACTCTTCGTGATGAAGGCGACGACATTGAGCTGGATGCGGTTTTAAAGGAAGGCTACGGCAAAATCAAAGGAGTGGAATCCGGCGGACCGGAGCCAGGTGTGGGCTGTGCAGGCCGCGGAATCATCACTTCTATTAACCTGCTGGAACAGCTGGGAGCCTATACCGACGATCTGGATTATGTATTTTATGATGTACTTGGCGACGTCGTGTGCGGAGGTTTTGCAATGCCGATCCGCGAGGGAAAGGCACAGGAAATTTATATTGTATGCTCTGGCGAGATGATGGCGCTTTATGCAGCAAATAACATTTCCAAAGGAATTACCAAGTATGCAAAAACCGGCGGGGTCCGGCTTGGAGGTCTCATCTGCAACTCCAGAAAAGTAGATAAGGAGCAGGATCTTGTAGAGGCTGTGGCTGCGAAAATCGGCACCCAGATGATTCATTTTGTGCCTCGTGACAATGCGGTGCAGAGAGCAGAGATCAGAAAAAGAACCGTTATCGATTTTTCCCCGGATGAACCTCAGGCAGATGAATACCGTACTCTGGCAAGAAAAGTGGATTCCAATGAAATGTTTGTCATTCCGAACCCCATGAAGATTGACGAACTGGAAGAAATTTTAATGCAGTACGGAGTGATGGACTAAGCGGTCAGGGAGAGGAGAAAATATTATGTTATTGGTGAGAGCGATTATCAGGCCGGAAAAAGCGGATTATGTTATGAAGGAAGCCTCAGAAGCGGGATTTCAGGCAGTGACCAAGATGGATGTATATGGACGGGGTAAACAAAAAGGAATCACGGTGGGAGATGTCCATTACGATGAGATTCCTAAAGAGATGCTGTTATTTTTCTGTAATGATGAAGATAAGGATGATCTGGTGAGAGTGATTATGAGAACCGCCAGAACTGGAGAGGGAAATTATGGAGATGGACGTATCTTTGTATCTCCGGTAGAGGATGCCTATACGATCAGTACAGGTAAGCAGGGACTTTAGGAGGAACGATTGCTATGAAAGAGGTAATGGCATTTATCCGGGTAAATAAAATAAACCCCACGAAGAAAGCTCTGGCAGAAGGCGGATTCCCTGCATTGACCTGCAGGCCGGTATTAGGAAGAGGAAAGAAACGGATTGATCCGGAGCTTTTATCCCTGGTTCTGGAAACAGGAGAGCTTCCCATGTCTCCCAAAGGAGAGTATTTAACAGAGTCCTTCCGCTGGATTCCAAAACGGCTGGTCACCCTGATTGTAGAAGATCAGCAGGTGAAGGATGTGGTGGATATACTGATTAAAACAAACCAGACAGGAAATCCCGGCGACGGAAAAATATTTGTGCTGCCGATCAATGAGGCTTACACCGTCAGAAGCGGTGAACGCACAAAAGAGGCATATTGACAGGAGGTGAGGGAGATGTCAAAGGAACGAGATTTATTACTGGATAAATATTCATCCAGAGTATTTAAAAATAGAAAAAGTCACATCACTCAGCTGGAATTTGGTGAAAATCCGGATGAGATTGCAGCTAATACCAGGGCGATACCGGGAATTATCACTGCAAGAGGCTGCTGCTATGCAGGATGTAAAGGCGTTGTGGTTGGACCAGTGAAGGATTCCGTCGTTATTACACACGGCCCCATTGGCTGTGCCTTCTATTCCTGGGGAACCAGAAGGAATAAAGCAAAACCATCCTATGAAGGCGAGCAAAATTTTGTACCTTATTCTTTTTGCACGGATATGAGAGCTTCGGATATTGTATTTGGAGGCGAGAAGAAGCTGGAAGCTGGAATCGATGAGATTATGCAGCTGTTCCATCCCAAGTGTATTTTTATCTGCTCTACCTGTCCCATCGGTCTGATTGGTGATGATGTGCAGGCTGTGGCAAGAAGAGTGGAAGAAAAATACGGCATTACAGCTATTGGCTATTCCTGTGAGGGATATAAGGGAGTTTCCCAGTCTTCCGGTCACCACATTGCTAACAACGGACTGATGCGTTATGTAATCGGAAAAGGGGAAGAGGCGCCTAAGGGAAAATACAGTGTAAATATCTTAGGTGAGTACAACATCGGAGGTGATGGCTGGGAACAGGAACGGATCCTTAAAAAGATTGGTTATGAAGTGGTTTCCGTGTTTACCGGTGATGGATCTTATCAGACCCTGAAAAATTCCCATCTGGCAGATTTGAATCTTGTTATGTGCCACCGGTCTATTAATTACATAGCGGAAATGATGAAAACAAAATATGGAGTTGACTGGCTGAAGGTGAATTTTATCGGAGTAGGAGCGACTTCCAAATCTCTGCGAATGATGGCAAAATATTTCAATGATCCGGAGCTTACCAGACGAACGGAAGAAGTGATTGCAGAGGAGCTGGCGGAAATCAGTGAGGATATGGAGTACTACAAATCCAAATTAAAGGGAAAAACAGCCGGAATCTTTGTAGGAGGCTCCCGCTCTCATCATTATCAGATGCTATTAAGGGATTTTGGCATGGAAACAACCATTGCAGGCTATGAATTTGCCCACCGGGATGATTATGAGGGGCGGGAGATTATTCCTCAGATCAAAGCAGATGCCGACTCTAAAAACATCGAGGAGATTACGGTGGAGAGAGCCGTAGGGTATGATGACAGATACTCTGTGGAAGAGTTGGAAGTTCTGCGGAAGGAAGGCGTGGAACTGGATACCTATAGCGGAATGATAAAAGATATGAAAGAAGGCTACATGGTGGTGGATGACTACAACATGTTTGAAACAGACCAGCTGATTGAAGAGTATAAACCAGATATTTTCTTTTCCGGAATTAAAGATAAATATGCCATACAGCATGGAGGAGTAGTGTCCCGTCAGATGCATTCCTATGATTACTCCGGACCGTATGCAGGCTTTCGGGGAGCAGTGAATTTTGGAAGAGATATAACCATGAGTCTTTATACAAATGCCTGGTCACTGGTAAAACCACCGTGGAAAACCATGCCGATGTTAGAAGGAACGTTAGGAGGTGCCGGCTGATGCTTGAATTAACACCAAAAGAAATTATGGAAAACCGCCACATGACCATCAATCCCTGTAAGACCTGTGAACCGGTAGGAGCAATGTTCTGCGCTCTGGGTGCCGAAAAGTGCATGCCCCATTCCCATGGATCCCAGGGGTGCTGTTCCTATCACAGAACGGTGTTAAGCCGGCATTTTAAAGAGCCTGCCATTGCTTCTTCAAGCTCCTTTACAGAGGGTGCATCCGTATTCGGAGGACGCAGCAATATTACCACAGCAGTGAAGAACGTCTTTGATATTTATAAACCGGATATTATGGCCATTCATACCACCTGTCTTTCTGAGACAATTGGTGATGACGTTGGTTCCTATATACTGGATATGGAAGTGCCGGAGGGTAAAACAGTCCTTTATGCCAGTACACCTTCCTATGAAGGTTCCCATATTCAGGGATTTTCCAACATGATGATCGGATTCATGAAGTATATGACAAAGAAAACCGGAACGCCCAATGGAAAAGTAGCCATTTTCCCCGGCTGGGTCAATCCCGGAGATGACAGGGAATTAAAACGGATTGCAGGACTGATGGGTGCGGAATATATTTATTTTCCTGATCATGACGGAACATTAGATCACCCCATGGATGGAAAAAACGAGTATTTCCATGATAATGCAGGAACCAAAGCCAAAGATATTGCGGCGCTGGGAGATTGTGAAAAGCTGATTTCCATGGGAATCTACTGTTCACTGGAGCCATCGGAGCATTTAAAAAAGGAATATAAAGTTCCTTTCTCCAATATTCCGGTCCCTGTAGGCGTTAAGCTGACAGATCAGTACATACTGGAACTTCAGAAATTTACAAAGATAGAGGTTCCAAAGGAGCTGGAGGATGAGCGGGGCAGACTGGTGGATTTAATGCTGGATTCCCATCAGTATGTATATAAGAAAAAAGCTGCCATCTACGGAGATCCTGACATTGTGTACGGCTTTACCGCCTTATGCCTGGAACTGGGCATGAGTCCCAAATACATCATAACCGGTACACCGAAAGCTCACTGGGAGAAAGAGATCAAAGAGCTGATGGATCAGTATGGGGTGGATGAAAGCGAATATGTGGTGAAGGCAGATACGGATTTGTTTTATCTCCATCAGCTGATTAAAAATGAGCCGGTAGATCTTCTTTTAGGCTCCAGCTATGGGAAACAGATCGCAAAAGCAGAAGATATTCCGCTGGTGCGGATGGGATTTCCTGTACTGGACCGCTACGGAAACCCTATACAGGCGACTGTGGGATATGCAGGTGCAATCCGGTATACGGAAAAGATCGTAGACGCCATGATGGACCGGCAGGACCGGGATGCGGCTGACGAAGATTTTGATGTAGTGATGTAAATCAGAAAGAAAATGGAACCAGGGAGGGAACCGACCCCTCCCTATTTCTGTTTAAATTGGCGGGTCTTTGAAAGGAGTATGATCATGGAAACGGAGAACAGCAGCAGGAATATATTGGACGCCAGGAGAAGTTCCATTGTTGTAAAAGACGGGTGCAGTGGCCAGGGGGGCCAAATTTCATGTGACAGCAACAGTGTATCCGGTTCCGTATCGCAGCGGGCCTGTGTATACTGCGGAGCCAGAGTTGTTTTAAATCCCATTACCGATGCTTACCATATCGTTCACGGTCCTATCGGATGTTCCAGCTATACCTGGGATATCAGGGGGTCCTTAACAAGCGGGGAGGATATTTACAGAAACAGCTTTTCTACGGATTTGCAGGAAACAGATATTATATTTGGCGGAATCAGAAAGCTTGAGGCAGCAGTCGATGAGCTGATGGAGAAGGAAGATAACGTAAAGCTGATATTTATCTATGCAACCTGCATTGTCGGCGTGATCGGAGACGATGTGGAGGCCCTGTGTAAGATGAAATCAGAGCAGTACCACATTCCTGTGGTTCCTGTAAAGTCTCCCGGCTTCTCCGGTAATAAATCCACCGGCTACCGGATGGCATGTGATGCGATTATGAACGTGCTTCTGCCCCATAAAAGTGAAGAGAAGAGGGCTGCCATTAACATATTAGGGGATTTTAATCTGGCAGGAGAAATGTGGATCATCAAAAATTATTTCAGGGAGATCGGGATTGATGTGATCTCCGGTTTTACCGGTGACACCTGCTATGAGGATATGATTGAAGCGCCGAAGGCTGCATTAAATATTGTCCAGTGTGCAGGCTCCAGCACCTATCTGGCAAACCGGATGGAGGAAGAATTCGGCATTCCCTTTATAAAGGTCAGTTTCTTCGGTATCGAGGATACCACCACTTCCTTAATCAGGACCGCTGAGGCACTTGGAAATGAACTGGCAAGAAAAAAGGCAGTGGAATTTTGCAAAAAGAAGGGGGAGGAGCTGGAAAACTTCTTAAGCCGGTACCGGAAAAACCTGGAGGGAAAAAAAGCTGCTATCTACGTGGGAGGGGGATTTAAGGCGATCTCTCTCATCCGCCAGTTTCAGGCTATGGGGATGGAAACGGTAGTGGTTGGAACCCAGACAGGGAAAAAGGAAGATTATGAAGTGATTGAGAGTCTGGTAAAATCTGACACCATTATTCTGGACGATGCCAATCCAGCAGAGTTAGAAACCTTTATGAAAGAAAAGGGAGCGGATATTCTGGTGGGAGGTGTAAAGGAAAGACCTCTTGCCTATAAGCTGGGGATTGCATTCTGTGATCACAACCATGAAAGAAAGTTCCCGTTGGCTGGTTTTGAAGGGGTGGTCAATTTCACCATGGAAATCAATAAAAGCATAAACAGTCCGGTATGGGGCTATATCAGCTGACAGAAAGGCGGAGTGACGATGAAAAGTGAAGTAAAACCTCTGGTGAATCTAAATATCAATCCCTGCAAAATGTGTATGCCAATGGGCAGCGCAACTGCTTTTTACGGCCTGAAGAACTGTATGACAATCCTTCACGGTTCTCAGGGGTGTGCAACCTACATCCGCCGTCATATGGCGACTCACTACAATGAACCGGTGGATATCGCTTCCTCATCCCTGACAGAGCAGGGGACGGTTTATGGCGGCAGTGAAAATCTGAAAAAGGGATTAAAAAATCTGATTGAGCTTTACCACCCGGAAATTATCGGTGTCATGACTACCTGTCTGGCGGAGACCATCGGAGAGGACGTTCCGGGAATACTTCAGTCCTTTCTGGAAGAAAATCCGGGGTACGGGGACATTACGCTGATTCCCTGCCATTCCCCCGGATACGGCGGAAGCCAGTATGAGGGGTATTTCGCAGCTCTTTCTGCCATTGTTTCTTCTATTAAAATGGACACTAAAAAGAATAATCTGGTAAATGTAATTACAGCGCCCATCAGTCCGGCAGATACCAGATATCTAAAGAGGATTTTCTCTCTCTTTGGAATCGATGCCATTCTCCTGCCAGACTTATCTGATAATTTAGATGGTGCCCACGATCCCCGTTATAACCGTCTTCCTCATGAGGGAACGGACCTGGCCCGGCTAAAACAGATGGGGGGAGCAAGATTTACTATGGAATTAACCGCATTTCACCATAAGAATTCCGTGGGAGAATATCTGTCTGAAACATATGGAGTTCCTTATGAACGGCTGTCTCTGCCGACGGGATTAAGAGATACAGATACTTTTTTAAATGCGCTGTCCCGTATTTCCGGAAATGAAATTCCAGAGGAGCTGAAAAAAGAGAGAGGGCGCTACTTAGATGCCATGATTGATTCCCACAAATACCATTCTTCAGGGAGAGCCGCAGTATTTGGGGAGCCGGATCTGGTATATTCCACAGTGCGCATGATGTGTGAATGCGGAATTATGCCGGTAGTCTGTGCAGCAGGATCGGCAAGTCCGGAGCTTGACGGACTGATCAGACCGGAGATTGAAAAACTTGCCGGTCTTTATCTGGTGGATGAGTATAAAATTGCAGATAAAGCAGATTTTAAGGATATTGAGGATATGGTTCTTACCTATAAGGTCAATATCCTTGCAGGCAGTTCTGACGGCAGGCGTATTGCAGAGGATTTACATCTTCCCCTGGTCCGCAGAGGCTTTCCCATTCATGACCATGTGGGCGGCCAGAGGTTAAAGACGCTGGGCTATGAGGGCTCTGTGGAATATATGGATGAGATTGCAAACCAGCTGATTGATACCGTTGAAACCACATTCCGTGAGACCTTATATGATAGTTATTACAAAGGAACAGCCATTGATCAAAAAAAGGAGCCGGAGTCTGCAGAAGAGATCATGAAACGCAAGACAAGGGAGCATCCCTGCTATAACTGCCAGGCGCATCAGTTTGCCAGAATTCATCTTCCGGTAGCCCCTGCCTGCAACGTTCAATGCGGCTACTGTGTGAGAAAATTCGACTGTCCAAATGAAAGCCGTCCCGGAGTCACTTCTTCCATTTTATCGCCTGAGGAAGCGTTTGAGCGGTATCTGTCAGTTAAGGAAAAAATGCCGAACTTAACTGTAGTGGGAATAGCCGGACCGGGAGAAGCACTGGAAAACTGGGAGAATGTGAAAAAAGTCTTTGAGCTCATCAGGAAGCAGAATCCGGAAGTGACCTTCTGCCTTTCTACCAATGGACTGAAGCTTCCCCAGTATGCCAGGGAACTAAAGGAACTGGGGGTTTCCCATGTAACAGTAACCATGAACGCCGTGGATCCTCATATCAGCGGACAGATGTATCAGTATATCCGGTTCATGGGCAGGGAATACACCGGCGACGCGGCAGGCGCTCTCATGGTGGCAAACCAGCTTGCTGGAATCAGGCTTTTAATTGCCAATGAAATATTGGTAAAAGTCAATATCGTAACAGTGAAGGGCATCAATGACAGTCATGTACCGGAGGTGGTAAAGACGGTGAAATCACTGGGCTGCTTTATCACCAATATTATGCAGATGATTCCGGTAAAGGGAAGCGCACTGGAGCATGTGGAGCCTGTTTCAAACAAGCAGCTAAATGAGATCAGAAAGCAGTGTGAAGAGATCATGCCCCAGATGTATCACTGCCAGCACTGCCGGGCAGATGCGGTTGGAACGTTAACGGATGATAAATCCATACAATTAAAAGGATTCCTGGCGGAGGAAAAGCAGGTTTTTGTTCCTGTTCCAAAAAGCTACCGGTTTGCAGTCGCTTCCAAAAGCGGAGTCGTAGTTGATACCCACTTCGGTCATGCAAAGGAATTTTATTTATATGACTACCGGAACGGGGAAGTACGGTTTGCAGGAAAACGAAATGTGGAACAGTATTGTCAGGGGGAAGAGGAATGCGGGGAAAAAGAGGATAAAATAGAACGGATTATAGCAGCTTTAAACGGCTGCAACGGAGTCATTGCCATGCGCATCGGCATGGAGCCAACCAAAAAGCTGGCAAAGCTGGGGATCAAGCCGGTGAATACCTATGACATGATTGAAGATGCGGTAAAAAAAGCGGCGGAAGCCATGTAAGAGGAGGAGAAAAATGGTACAGCCAAAATATCATGTATTTATCTGCACAAGCTGCAGAATCAACGGAACACAAAAAGGGATGTGTTTTCAGAAAGGAGCGGTTGACTTAATCCAGGCTTTTATGCAGGAGATTGAAGACAGGGAGTTGTCGGGAGAGGTGGTAATAAACAATACCGGATGCTTTGGAATCTGTGACAAGGGCCCTGTTGTGGTGGTTTATCCGGAAGGAGTCTGGTACGGCAATGTATCCGTGGACGATGTGGAACGCATCTTTGATGAACATTTTGAAGGGGGGAAACCGGTTCGTGATTTAATGATCTAGTACCTGTTATGACACGGAAGGGAGCACGGAAAAAAGGAGGGTTTGCTGTTGATTAAAATCATTGATGCCACACTGACTATGCTGGAGGAATATCCGTTAAAAAAGGAGCTTATTTTTGAGTTTGCCCGGACGTTAGAAAGTCTTTGCGTATGGGGAGCTGTGTTAACTCCAAAAGTTTACCAGCTGATGCAGGGCGACTTACCACAGGGAATCACCTGGTATATGGAACTTCCAAGTCCATCGGAAAGCGGGAAATATCCCGGAATTCATTTCTTTCTTTCCTCTTTTTGCGATGGGACTGGAAAGTATATACGCAATATTCAGGTCAATGATGTATCAGAGTTAAAAGGGCTGGAAAGTGCAAGACCAGACATTAATTTAAGGCTTACGGGACTGGACGATTTACTCATCTATGAAAGCCGCGATATTTATGAACGGGGGCTGAAGCTTTTAATCCAGGCTTCTCCCATCCTGTATCCGGAAAACTCCTGCTATTGTGCTTCTGCCATTGCGGCGGATTACTTACAAAATCACCATAACGGAATTGTGATGACCACTTTTACCGGTATCGGCAACAAGGCTGCCACCGAGCAGGTGATTCTGGCCATGAGAGTGGTGGAACGCTATAAACCCAACAACAGCTTTGAGAAGCTGGCCGACTTACGCAACATCTTTGAAGCCATGACAAATACACAGATACCAGGTCATACACCTGTTATCGGAAGAAAGATCTTTTATATTGAATCCGGGCTGCATGTGGATGGAGTTTTGAAAAAACCATCCAATTACGAATCTTTTCCTCCGGAACTTGTGGGAGCATCAAGAAAGGTGATCCTGGGAAAGCATTCCGGGGGTACGTCCATTCGGTATAAGCTGAAGCAGTACCATATGGAAGACTGTTATCCGGTGGAGCATATTCTGGAAATGGTAAAACGGCTCAGCATTAAAAAGGGCGGAGAAGTAACTGATGAAGAGTTTTTAACAATTATGAGTGAGTGTGATAAGTATGAAAAGGCGAATCAAAATAGTTGATACCACTCTTCGGGATGGTGAACAGTGTCCGGGTGTCGTATTCTCTCCTTCTGACAAGGTGCGTCTGGCTTTGTTTCTTGACAGCATCGGTGTTTCTGAAATTGAAGCGGGGATTTATGACGTGGGTACAGAGGGCGTTCATTATATCAGCGAAATCATGAAAAAGAAAAAGCAGGCAGCCATCTCCCTATGGTCTAAATTAAACCCTGGGAATGTAGAAGAATCAGCCAGGCAGAAACCGGACTTAATTCATATCGGGACGCCTGTGTCCTATGCGCAAATTTATAATAAGTTAGGAAAAAATAAAAAATGGATTGAAAATTCCCTTCAGGAATGTATGGAAGTTGCCAGAAACTATAACATACCCATTACGGTAGGTTTGGAAGATGCATCAAGGGCAGATGTGGCATTTTTAGTCTCTTTAATCCGTCTGATGAAACAGAAGGGAGTGGAGACCATTCGTCTGGCAGATACGGTTGGGGTGTTGTTTCCCAGACGGGCAGGGGAGCTGGTGCGGGATATAAAGCAGACAGGAATCATGATTGAGGTTCATGAACATAATGACTTTGGAATGGCAGTGGCCAATTCCATGGTCATGGCACTGGCAGGGGCCGATATGGTGGATGGAACGCTGCTTGGAATCGGAGAGCGTGCCGGCAACTGCAACCTCTATGAATTTGTCCATAGTGCAGCCCGTAAATTTGATTTAAGTGTCAGCAGTGCGGACATCAAAAAAGGGGAAAATCTTTTAAATTCCATAATGAATGGAGGGAAGAAGAATGATTCGCAAGATTAAATTTGAAGATGGCAGAGAAAAACTGGCGGAAGGAATTTTAAGTCTCTGCCGCGTTCTCTCCTTAGAAGGACAGGTGCTGGTAAACGGAACTTACAGTTTTTCTGCCGCTGAGGTGGCTGGAAAGCTTGAGGGAACGGATTTATTTTTCAACCAGGGAATCCGTCTGGCGGCGGAAGCCTTCGGTGAGATTAATCAGAATGCAGGCTGCGGAACCGGGGAGTCAGCACGTCTGACTGCAGAGCTTTTGGCCTATTGTGAAAGAAAATCAGCATCAGGAATCAGTCCGGTACTTCTCGCCAGAGAGCTGAAAGCAGCTGCAAATACCCTGGAAGTATTTGTTCGTGAAAAAGCGATTCCCCTGTCAGATGCAAAAACAGATCTGGTTGAAGCGATCACCAAAGACCGGGAGACTGCCCAAATGGTTGTTGATGGATCAAAAGTGGGGGAAGTGGTTGTAAAAGATTCCATGTCTGGGGAAACAAGGCTGGAAATTACCAGAGGTATGCGTCTTGATGGAGGTTTGACAGTGGGGGCAGAAGGAACGGTATCGGATGCCCTTGTTCTGATTGTAAAAACCCCCATCACTTCCTTTTCAAGCCTCTACCCGCTTCTTCAAAAGACCGGACAGCAGAATTTATTCATTCTGGCTGACGGAATAGAGGGGGAAGCCCTGACCCTACTTAATACAAATGTGAAACAGAACCGCATTCATGTAAGAGCCATGAAGGCGCCGGGAATGGGCAGGAGAAAAGAGGATCTTTTAGAGGACGCTGCGGTGTACACGGATACAGTGGTTTTTGACGGTATTTATCCATGCAGAATGGAAGAAGTTTCTCCTGCCATGCTGGGGCGGGCAAAAGCGGTGACAGCTGCCGGTTCCTATACGATTATGGAGGGAAATACGGATAACAGCCGGATTTGCAGACGGATTGAAGGAATAGAAGATCGCATCTGCGATCCGAAAACCAATTATTATGATAAGCAGAAGCTGAGAGAAAGAATTGCAGGATTAATGGGCTGTGCGCCTGTGATCTATGCAGGCGGATACACCGTAGTCCAGGCGAAGGAAGAGAAAAGAAGAATCGAATCTGCAGTGGCCTATTATCAGACGGTGAAGCAGTATGGAGTATTAAAAAAAGATGATTTAAACAGCTTTCCAGCCGGATCAGAAGCAGAAAGGTTCCTGACAGAGTCCATGAAGCAAAGCTTTAAAAAAGAGGAAATCAGCGCATATCTGCTTATCCTGATGATTCAGAAGATCTGCGGGCTGATTGTCATGTGGCTGACAACCGGAGCCGTCATGGTGAGTACCGGATATGACAGAGAAGACTTAGAGCTGATAAAAAGCGGTGTGGATATAGAAAGGTTAAGGAGCTGACATGAACATCAGGAAAGTAAAGCTGAAGCCTGGATTCGCATTAATGGAACTTGGAGGAGAATTCTGCATTTTTGATGAAAGAGACAGCCAGAACGGTTCCTTAGACGGTCTGCCATCGGTAAATGAAACCTGTATCTTCTTATGGAACAGCCTGGAGAGGGGGGCAGGAGTGGGGGAACTGACCGCCCTTTTATCCGAGAAAAAAAATATTGACGAAGAAGATGCAAGGCTTGAGCTGGAGGAGTTTCTTGCAAAACTGATCCATGTGGGTGAAGGAGGAGCAGGCAGGTGGAAAAAATAGCGGTGATCAGCAAAAATCAGGAACTGGTTCCTTTTTTGCAGTGTAATCTGGTGGAAATTTTCAAAAAAGAGGGGGCACAGTGGCAGGTGGTGCGGACCTCTCCCTTTTCCGCCATAAAAGGAAATACAGTTGAGGAACTAAGAAAAGAAACGGAAGCTGTCCTGGCTCTCACAGAGGATGCAAAAGCAGTTCTGTGCAGAGAACTATCAGGAATCCCCTTTTCGGTATTCAACCAAAAGGGATGCTGCATCTTTTGCGCAGAAATAGCGGATCAGGACACATTTGACGGAATGGTAATGGATATGGAAGAAAGTGATGAAAAGCGAAGAAGGAAAGAAGAGATGATTAAGAATGCCGGACCTGTGGAAACGCAGACGCCTGGAATCTACTTTCTGGACCTGGCGCAGCTTCAAAAAGATTGCCCGGAGATTTCTTCGAAAAAAGCACTTTTGCCGTTTCTTTCCAATATTCCATTTCTCGAATTGCAGCTTGTATGTGCCCACATTCCCCCGTGGCTGGAAACAGATGCGGCCTATGAAAAAAAGGTCCGTCCGCGGGAGGGCGGAGTACATATAACGGTAACCAGAAAACAGTGTTAGCAGGAGGTGAAAGCAATGCAAAATTATATGGTTTTAGACGCACGGACACTTCAGACTCCTTATGGAATCCTGGGTGGAGTGGACTCCTTTCTCTGTCATCCAAGCGGAGAGCTTTCAGGAGTGAGCCTGTCGGAAAAAAATATGATCGTCACCCAGGCAGGAGAGCTGATTCCGGCCTATACGGAAAACGGAAGAAGAAAAAAGAAACCGTCTGTGGAGTTTGACAGGCAGGGAATGGTGATCAGTGTGGCACTGGAAGAGCAGCAGGAGGTTCTTACTCCCATTGGGGAGCTTCCGGTTGAGCTGATTAAATTTTATCCCACCGGTGAGATTCACCGGGTATTTATCCTCGATGGGCAGATAAGCGGTTTCTGGACGGAGGAAGATGAGCGGGAGCTTAACATTTCCCTGACCTTTGATCTGGGTTTTACCGAATTTCAGGCAATGATCAATGGTCTGTGTTTTTATAAAAGCGGTGATATTAGAAGCATCACCTTATTTCCGGGAGAAAAGGCTTCCATACAGACTCCTGCGGGAATTATGGAAACAAAGGTGGGGCTGTCCTTATTTGAGTCGGGGAGTTTAAAATCAATAGAACCGGCAGAGCCTGTTCTGTTATCGACGCCAATCGGAAGGATAACCGCTTATGACCCGGACCAGATCGGAATCAATGCAGACAGCAATTCTCTGTCTTTCACGGAAAATGGAGAGATAAAGGCTCTTATTACCTGTGATCACTCCATCTATGTTCAGACAGAGGAAGGAGTGATGAAAAAATATTCTCCTCATATAAAACCCCATCCGCTCTACGATGAGATCCTCACCGTATCGGGAATGAAAGTGGCGTTTTTCCAGGAATCAGGCGAAGTGATGATTGAAAATGAAAGATATAATCTGGAATCATGCGGATTTACCATAGAACCTTTTGTACGGCCCGGTATGCACTGCAGTCCTTCTGACTGCGCAAACTGCTCCCTGTGCAATAAAGCAATGAGAGAATAAATGAATGGAACTGCCCAACACTCGGCAGTTCCATTCATTTATATGTTTAATCTGATTTTGCGGCAGCATACTCCGTCTCACAGGCTGAAGCGCCGGCATGGCTGCCTTTTCCCAGAACGGAGGTATAGTAAAAGGTACCAAAGCAGACAGCTGCAAAAAGAATTCCGATTGGATAAGCAATTTTGGTGGAAATCTGCAGTCCCTCTTTTGCCATCAGTATATAGGTACAGGAGACAGCGGACATAAAGGTCGCAGGAAGCACTGTGATCCAGTAAAAGCGTTTTTTCCGGTATAAATAGACGCTTGCAGTCCATAACGCGATCATTGCCAGTGTCTGGTTGCTCCAGGAGAAGTATCTCCATACGATCTGAACATCAAACTGGGTCAGAACAGAACCAACTGCCAGAAGCGGTATGGTAAGGAGCAGCCGGTTTTTCACCGGTTTCTGGTCAAGTTTAAACCAGTCTGCCAAAGTCAGACGTGCACTCCGGTAAGCCGTATCTGCGGAAGAGATGGGGCATGCGATGACTCCGATCATTGCAATAACGGCACCAACGGGCCCCAGAAGCTTAAAGCAGATTTCGTAAACAACGCTGGATTGTCCATTTCCAAGTGCGGTTAAAAGACCGCCGGTTCCGTCATAAAAGGCAACTCCTGCAGCGGCCCAGATGAGTGCGATGACACCTTCTGCAACCATGGCACCGTAAAACACCTTCCGGCCGTCCGCTTCATTCGTAAGACAGCGGGCCATTAAAGGGGACTGGGTGGCATGGAATCCGGATATGGCACCGCAGGCAACGGATATAAACATGGTAGGCCAGATCGGTGTTCCGGCAGGGTGGAGATTGGAAAGTGTGATTTCCGGAATATGATACCCTTTAAACAGGATCGCACCGCCAACGCCCAATGCCATCACAATCAGGCAGACTCCAAAGAAAGGATAGATTTTTCCAATCACCTTATCAATGGGAACAAAGGTTGCAATAAAATAGTAGATCAGAACAACTGCCAGCCAGAATCTGGAGTTTAAGACATGGGGCGTCAGCATGGCTAAAAGGTTTGCCGGGCCGGTAGAAAAGGTCACGCCAACCAATACAAGAAGAACCACTGAAAATACACGCATGATCTGCTTCATGGCAGTGCCCAGATAGGAACCGGTCAGCTCTGATACACTGGCTCCCTTATGCCGCATGGACATCATGCCAATCATGTAATCGTGTACACCGCCGCCTAATAAAGTTCCGAAGGTGATCCACAAAAATACGCTTGGCCCCCAGCAGGCTCCGGCAAGTGCTCCGAAGATGGGACCAAGGCCTGCAATATTAAGCAGCTGGATCAAAAAGATCCGGGGGGTCCCCATGGGAACGTAGTCGCTGCCATCCGTCATGGAAAGAGCCGGTGTTTCTCTGTCATCGGGGCCGAAAACTTTTTCTGCAATTCTGCTGTAGAAGAAAAACCCTGCAACCAGAAGTAACAGACATAGAAAGAAACTTATCATATACCTACCTCCTATTATTGATAAAACATCTCATCACCATCAATTATAATGAAATGTGCACAATAATAAATGAAAAATGGATGAAAAGCAGGTATTTATGCATAAACAGCAGCTAAACACCAATGATCTGCCGGAGCTGTTTGATTTTTTCTCTTCCTACGGGAAGAATCTCTTTCTCGAACCCCTGCATTTTAACTGCCATACTGTTATTGGCCCATGGAAACATTTCACATATATAATTTAAATTAATCAGATAGCTTTTGTGAATCCGGTAAAAATCATAAGAAGATAGACGTTTCTCATATTCGCCCAGCAGCTGGTTTTCCGTATAATCCCTGGTAACTGTATGGATTATGCAGCTCCGGCAGCAGGTTTCTACGTAGACGATCTGTCTGATATCAAGAAGTATAATGGTTCTGCTGACATTAATGGGAAGCTTATGTGCAGGGAAGGAAAACTTATTTTTGGTAGAATGATCCAGATCCTGTCTGCATTTTTCAAGAATCCGGCGTAACCGTTCCGGATCAAATGGTTTTAAAATATAGTTATTCACTCCCAGCTCAAATGCCTGGACTGCATACTGGGAAAATGCGGTGGCAAAGACGATCTGGGCGTGAGGCAGCATTCTCCTGGCTGCCGCCGCCAGTGTTGTTCCCTCCATATCATTTAAGCTGATATCAAGGAAGAGAATATCAAAAAGATGTTGTCCAAACAGTTCCAGTGCACAACTGCCGCTGTCTCCTTCCATGATTTCGCTGTCAGGGAGGATTGATAATATCTGATGTATCAGTTCTTTTCGTGCCGGGCGTTCATCATCAATGACTGCAATTTTCATAGGTAAATCCTCCTGTTCTCCTTTAAGACATCTTTTTCCCGGGCAGCAGCATATTCCTCTTCATATCTGGATTCAGGAGCGGGTGGGATGGTAAAAAAGATGTCGGAACCGGAATCGGAGCTTTGGATATGAAGTCCATGCTCCTGTCCATAAATGCTTTTTAACCGTTTATGGACATTTTCCAGTCCTACTCCGCCGTAATGTTCCCCGTTATAAAGCTGGTGTATGATCGTTTCAGGAATGCCGGAGCCTTTGTCTGAAACGGAGATTTTTATGAATTCTCCTTCCATACAGGCACAGATCGATACATAACGGTTTCCATTTTTGTCAAAGCCATAGCGGACTGCATTTTCCACCAGCGGCTGAAGAATGAAAGCAGGAATCAGACAGTTCATTTTTTCACCGGTCTTAATCTCTGTATGAAGCTTCTCTTCGAATCTTGCTTTTTCCAGTTCCAGATAGCTGGTAACATGATGAAGCTCTGTTTCCAGTGTATGCATATAGGCGTTATGCTCCAGAGTCTGGCGGTAATACGAAGACAGGGTGAGGAGAAGGTCTCTTGCTCTGTCGGGATTTTCACGGCAGACGTAGGAGATGGTGTTGAGTGAATTATACAGGAAGTGGGGATTGACCTGGGACTGCAGCGCTTTTAATTCTGCTTTGCGCCGTAATTTTTTCTGGTACTCCAGTTCGGACAGCTCAAACTGGGTAGAAAAAAGTCTGGCCAGCTCCGAAGCAAAATTTAAGTCGGACTGGGACTGCTGCCAGTGTTTTTTTATAACCATGGTCAGACTCCCGGTGACCTGATTCATCTCTATGATGGGAGCTGCCACAATGATATGGTTTTTTAGAATGGAATACAGCGGATCGCCTTTTCCTGCGTAATGAAAAATGGTTGGCTTCCGGTCGTGGGTGGAGGCCAGGATGGGAGGAAGGACAGAATCCGTTTTCATATCCATTAATTCGGGATTTGTTTTCATACCCAGAATTTTTTCCGTATCAGTAATTAAGATGGCAGAGCAGCTGGCGGACTGGAAGATAATTTCAGCAGCAGCCTGCATATCCCGGGTGCTGTGTAAGCCCTTGTGAAGATGTGGAAGACTTTGCTCCACGATTCCAAGAGCCAGGCGCATCCGCTCAGCAAACTGGCTGTCCTCCTCTAAAAATACCATATTAAATGTACCGAGAAATACCAGCATTCCCAGCGCGTTCATGGTCATCATTGGAAGTGAGATCAGCTTTACAAGCTGGACTGCTGCAGGAAATGGCCGTGAAATGAGAAGGATAATCACCATCTGAAGGAATTCCACAAAAAATGTAAGAATAAAGACTCCGGTACTTCCTATTTTTCCTGCCTTAAACCGGCTGGAGAATAAGGAGCCTGCAACACCTTCAACCAGGGTGGAGACAGCACAGGCTGCCGCGGTAAAGCCTCCAATATCAAACAGATAACGGTGGATTCCTCCGATCAGTGCAGCACCCATTCCCACATAAGGACCGCCTAAAAGACCAGCAGCCAACACTCCGATTACCCTGGTGTTGACGATGGCTCCCTGGGCACGGACGCCCGTGTAAGTTGATATGATGCTGATTGAGCCGAATATCAGTGCAAGCATAATCCCGCAGCCGGCCGAATGTTTATCATAAAGGAGCATGTTCCGGACGATGGGGATTTTGGTCAGCACAGTTGCGATCAGGACCAAAAGACCGATATTTAATAGAAGACTGAAAAACATAGCACTGGACATAAGCTTCCCCCTTATACTGGTTGTTAAAATGCTGTTATAATTATACCAGATATTTTACGGAAATACAGTAAGACAAGGGTGAAAAACAGTTTTTACCAGTGCGCTCACACTGGAGGCTTTAGCAGCCGGTGCTTTTTTCTGTAATCGGAGGGAGTGGTCTGAACGAATTTCTGAAAAGAGCGGTTAAACTGGGAAATGCTTTTAAATCCACAGGAAAATGCAATTTCCGTAATACTTTGTTCTTCCCCTGCAAGCAAATGCCTGGCATTGCTTAAGCGGGTCATGGTGATATAATCATGGACCGTAAACCCGTTTATCTCTTTAAATTTATGTGATAAGTAGCAGGGGTGAATGTTAAAATGTCCGGCTACCCCGGTTAAGGTCACGTTATCCTGAAAGTGGGAGTGTATGTAAGCAGCCGCATTATATATTTTTTTTTCTGCTTTGGTTAATTCAATCTGGTTGACATAAATATTCCCATCCCTGGATACATAAAGAGTGCGTAAAAAATCAAATAGTTTATAAAAAGCCGCAAGGTCAAGAGCATCTTCCTGATTATGGACCGACAGAAACAGGGAATTGAGAGGCCAGAATAATTTCTCCCGTTCAATTTGGTCGAATCGGAAGACGGGAACCTCCTGGTGGAAGACAGAAAGTATCTGTTCATAATATGGCTGAAATTCTTCCTCTTTATAAAGGTAATTAAAATTAATTACCAGACGTTTATAATCTCTTCCTGCAGGATATTCCGTTTTATGCAGACGTTCCGGTCTGATCAGGACGATATCCCCGAACTGCAGCTGAAAAGGCCGCCCTTCAATAAAATGAACCGCTTTTTTGTCTAAAAGGATAAATATCTCAAAATACGGATGGGTATGCTGAAAATCCATATTAATGGAAGCATGTCTGTCATCGTAGTCGAAAAAATAAAAATTTACAGTTTCATTTTCCAGCGATCCGATCTTAAAATTTTTTTCATAAAAGATTCCATATTCTAAAGTTTCCATCGATGACTCCTGTTTTTAATATAAAGTTATCATAGCACAGGCGCACACAGAGCACGTAAAGCCATTGTAAAACCCCGGTAAAACCTTCAAAAAAGCGCAAATTATGCACAGACAAAAATGAAAAACAGCAAGAGATCCTTTGCGAAACCGTGGATTTCCTGCTATTTTTTTAATGTTTGATTGCAATTCAACAGAAATAGGATCCGTTGGAGGAAGACATGAAAAAGAAAATATTAACGATGGCATTATTGATGGCAGTGATGGTTACTGCAGCAGGCTGCGGCAAAAAAAATGCAGACAGCCCGGCAGTGCAGACCGAAACAGAAACTACCGGACAGGAGACAACTGCGGCAGCTTCCGGTCAGGCTGATCCAAATAAAGGGTTCAGCGAATCACCCATGACAAAGGATATGGTTTCGGCAGGCACCTTAAAAGCTGTTGAAGAAAGAATACCAGGGGAAGGCCAGGTCTTTACAGAGCAGGTTCCATCTGTGGGAAGCTATGGCGGTTCTATAAAAATTCCGCTTACAAAAGCAGGATGGAGCACCGGAAAGCTCATAGAAGAGGGACTGTTCCGGTTTAAAGAAGATGGTTCTGTGGAACCAAATGTGGCAATGGGATACGATGTAAATGAGGATGCCACTGTTTATACCATTTATTTAAGAAAAGGAATGAAATGGTCTGATGGTGTGGATTTTACAGCAGAGGACTGTGTATTCTTCTATAATCATTTATGTCTGCCGGAAACATTCGGCAAGTCATTGTGGGGATGCTTTCGTGCCGTTAATCCACAGACAGGAGAGGATACAAAGGCAAAGGTTGAAAAGGTGGATGATCAGACCTTTACAGTTACCTTTGATTATCCCAAGGCCAATTTTATTGAACAGCTTTGCATTGACGCAAAGTGGTTCTTTACACCGGCTCATTATCAGATGACGATTATGCCTGAATTCATCGGAGAAGAAGCGGCAGCAAAAAAAGCAGCAGAAATGGGATATTCAGACACAACTGCCATGTTAAAAGCAACCGGATATGGTTTCTGGAATGTACCTGGAGAACCAACTTTAAATCCCTATGTTCTTTCCACAGAAACAGGTAAGAATAATGTGGAGGGAGATTACTATGAATTTTTAAGAAATCCGTACTACTGGAAGGTGGATCAGGAGAATAATCAGCTTCCCTACATAGATAAAATCGAATATACCAAAATTGCGGATAACGATCAGGCATTGATTAAAGTATTGTCAGGAGACGTGACGCTGACAACGGATATTGCCTGGAAAGATATTGAGACGATAAAAGAAAATGAGGACAAAGCAGGATATGTGATTGATCAGTGGCACAATGCTTTATGGGCTTCCGGCGACACGCAGCTGCAGTTAAACCAGACAGTAAATGATGCTGATTTAAAAACTCTGTTCCAGTCAAAGGAGTTCAGACAGGCATTATCAGTCTGCGTGGACAGGAAGGAAGTCGCATCTCTTTTAACAAACGGCATTTCTGAGCCGCAGCAGGCGGCTCCTCCTGAGGGCACACTGGGCGCCTCAAAGGAATGGACAGAAAAATGGACAGATTATAATGTGGATGAAGCAAAGAAACTTCTGGAGGGTCTGGGTCTTGTAATGGGAAGTGATGGTTATTATGATTTTGCAGGCGGAAAAGATCTGGTGTTAAATATCACAACCTCTACGGATTCCGGTGCAGATGCTTCCTATCAGATATTAAAGAAATATTTTGATGCGGCAGGAGTTAAGACAACCTTTAAACCCGTTGCTCTGGATTTATTCAATAATAATATTGCAAGCAATGATTATGAAGTGGTTCTTGGACCGGTTGCACCTGCGGAGTGTGTCAACATCATGTTAAGACCGGATACCATTGTTCCCATGAGAACCTATTATGCTGCCTGGTACGGAAAAACCGGTGCCTGGCAGGTAAGCGGCGGAAAAGAAGGGGAAGAGCCCACCGGAGATTTAAAGAAGCTGTGCGAACTGTATACAAAGCTGAACTCTGAAGTAAATACAGACAAGAGAAAAGAAATCGCCCTGGAAATGATGAAGCTGCATCAGGATAATCTCTGGATTCTTGGTTATATGAGTTCCCCCACTACGCTGATCGTCGCAGATAAAAAGCTGAAGAATTTCCCTGAGGAAAGCATATTCTGTGATGAATACAGAGGACTTGGCCTTGCGCATATTTACCAGTGTTATTTTGAGAAATAACAAAACACCTGGTTTGGACTGCTGTTCATAAGGATGGCAGTCCTTTTTGAAGGTCTGAACGAGAAAAGAAAGGGAGAACTATTTTTATGGCAAAGTATTTAAGGAACAGGCTCTTACTGCTTATTCCCACAGTATTAATTGTGTCAGCGGTGATTTTTTTCATTATACAGCTGCCTGCCGGAGATTATGTAAGCAGCTACATTGCCCAGATGACTGCACAGGGAGAATCCTTCTCCTCTCAGGATATTCTTAAACTTAAGGAGTATTATGGTCTTGACAAACCCTGGTATCTTCAATATTTCAGCTGGATGGCAAAAATCATAACTCACGGGGATTTCGGGTATTCCTTTGCCTATTCCAGACCGGTGTGGAGCGTTATCATGGACAGGCTTCCGCTTACTTTGACTGTATCAGTCACTATTTTGCTTTTTACCTATCTGGTTTCGGTTCCAATTGGCATTTACAGTGCGGTACACCAATATTCTGCAGGTGATTATCTGTTTACTGCAATTGGATTTTTAGGTATGGCCACACCCAATTTCCTGCTGGCCATTATTTTAATGTATTTATCCTTTCAGTGGACGGGAGATCCTCTGCTGGGACTGTTTTCCAATGAAATGCTGCAAAACGGAGTTCATCTTTATAATCTGGGAGAATTTTTAAAACGTATGGTGATCCCCACCATTGTAATCGGTACATCAGGGACCTGCGGAATTATCCGCACGGTGAGGGCACAGATGCTTGATGAGATGACCAGACAATATGTGCTCACTGCCAGGGCAAAAGGAGTATCAGAACGCACCATCATTTACAAATATTGCCTGAGAGTTGCATTAAATCCGGTGGTCAGCGGCCTTTCCGGATCTCTGTCCAGCGTATTTTCCGGATCTACCATATCGGCAATTGTCATGAATCTGGCCATTCAGGGGCCGGTTCTGTACGACGCATTAAAATGTCAGGATATGTATCTGGCAGGTACGATTCTGTTGGTGCAGGCGATATTAGTGGTAATCGGGACGCTGATCAGCGACATAGTACTGGCCTGGCTGGATCCCAGAATCCGTTTTGAAAAGAGGAATTAAATATGAAAAAAGAAGACTATTATCTGGCCTCCCAATGGACTTTAATGGGAAGAAAGCTGATGAAGCATAAGCTGGCGAAGTTCAGCCTGGCAGTTCTCGCTGTGTTATACATAACCATGCTGTTCGCCAATTTTATCGCTCCCTACTCGTTGGAGGATTACGACAGCAAATACAAAAATTCCACCCCGTCAAAGCTTCACTGGACCGATGAGAACGGAAAACCGGGCAGGCCTTTCGTGTATCGAAGGGAATATTCTGTCAGCCGTGAAACCTTTAAACGCCAGTGGAAAGAGGATACTTCTGAAAAATATTACCTGCACTTTTTTGTGAAGGGCGGATCTTACCGTCTTTTTGGGGTGATCCCGTCAGATACTCATCTGTTCGGCGTGAAAGGGGAGCATGGAGGCACAGATGGCAAGATCATGCTGTTTGGCGGAGATAACCTTGGAAATGACTTATTTTCCAGAATTGTGATCGGAAGTCAGGTATCCTTAACCATACCATTTGCAGGAACCCTGATCAGCTTTTTTCTGGGGATTTTACTGGGGGCAGTTTCCGGTTATTTCGGAGGTTTTGTGGATAACGTGATTCAGAGAATCATTGAAGTGATTTCTTCTCTCCCCACAATCCCCTTATGGATGGCATTATCTGCGGCAATTCCTGCCGATATCCCAGTCGCCCGGATGTATTTATACATTACAGTTATTATCTCGTTTCTTTCATGGACCGGTCTGGCAAGAATCGTGAGAGGAAAATTTATCTCCATGAGAGATGAAGATTATATCATGGCTGCCCAGCTTGCAGGGGTGAGCACGGGAACCATCATCTTAAAGCATATGGTTCCCGGATTTATGAGCTATCTCATTGTTAACCTGACTCTGGGAATTCCGGATATGATTATCGGCGAAACATCCATGAGCTTTCTGGGTCTGGGAATGCGTTCTCCGGCCACCAGCTGGGGAGTTCTTCTTAAGGAAACCCAGGATATTACAAGCATTGCACAGTACCCATGGAGGCTGATTCCTCTTGCAGCGGTAATCATTACCGTGCTGGCATTTAACTTTTTAGGTGACGGTCTCAGAGATGCGGCAGATCCTTACAAATAAAGAATAACGGGAAAGGATGCAGGAACATAGATGAGAGAATCAGATACAATTCTGGAAATAAAGGAATTAAGCGTCAGTATTAAAATGGATGAGGGCATATTAAAGCCGGTTCGGGGGATTAATGTGTCAGTAGCAAAAGGAGAGACTCTGGGGCTTGTAGGGGAATCCGGCTGCGGAAAGAGCCTTACCAGCAAGGCTATATTAGGAATCAATGACCGTAAATGCAAAAGTGAAGGAAGTATATTGTATTATTCACAGGAAAATAAAGAGACAGATCTGCTATCTCTTAAACCAGCCGGAAAGGAAATCCGGGGAATCAGAGGCAAAGAAATCTCCATGATATTTCAGGAACCCATGATTGCCTTCTCCCCCATGTATACCATTGGGGATCAGATCAATGAATGCACCAGGCTTCATATTGTAAAAGATAAAATCAAATCAAAGAAAATTTCCTTAGAAATGATGAAAAAGGTGGGGATTGCCGATCCGGAAAAACGCTATGACCAGTATCCCCATGAATTTTCCGGAGGCATGCTGCAGCGTGCATTAATTGCCATGGCACTGGTTTGCAATCCAAGGCTGCTGATTGCAGATGAACCTACAACAGCTCTCGATGTGACCATACAGGCCCAGATCCTGGAATTGATGAAGGAGCTTCAAAAGGATATGGGTATGGCAATTATATTTATCACCCATGACCTGGGCACTGTGGCACAGTTGTGTGACCGGGTTGCTGTCATGTATCTTGGCAGAATTGTTGAAACAGCAACAGTCAGGGAGATCTTTGAAAATCCCAGACATCCCTATACAAAGGGACTGATAGGCTCTGTACATAAAATAGGCGGGCCAAAGAGGGAACGGCTGTATTCCATTGAAGGAACCGTGCCTCCGGCCATGAATCTGCCGGAACGCTGCGGTTTTTATGACCGGTGCAGCAAACGGATCAAGGGTGTCTGCGATTTAAAGGAACCATCTCTTATGCCTCAGGGAGGAGATCATCAGGCAGCGTGCTTTGCCTTAGGCATTCCGGATACAATACCAGGAGAGGAACAGGAGGTGCAGTGATGGCTGGCAAAATACTGGAAGTGCGCGGCATTAAAAAGGATTTTATATCAAAAGGCGTTAAGGTACATGCGGTTTCAGACGTAAGCTTTGATGTAATGGAGGGAGAGACCGTTGGAATTGTAGGGGAATCCGGATGCGGAAAAACCACCCTGGGCCGGTGTATTTTACGGGCAATTCCCGCAACAGGCGGTTCAGTAACGTATTACGGAACTGAGAATAAAAAATACGATGTGCTCTGGATGAATAAAAAGGAATTGAAAGAAATCCGAAAGGATCTGCAGATGATCTTTCAGAATCCCTATTCTTCCCTGGATCCAAGAATGACGGTTCTGGATATTATCAAAGAACCATTAAAAGCGAATCACAGGGGAATGTCCGTTAAGGAAATGGAAGAGAAGGTGAAGAAAATTGCAGGGAAGGTAGGACTGGATGTAAGCTATTTAAACAGGTATCCTCATGCATTTTCCGGAGGGCAGAGGCAGAGAATCGGAATTGCCAGAGCTCTTATTTTAAATCCCAGGCTGATTGTATGTGATGAAGCCGTTTCTGCCCTTGACGTATCCATTCAGGCGCAGGTTATAAATCTGTTAAAAGATCTTCAGAAGGAGATGCATTTAACCTATTTATTCATCAGCCATGATTTGTCTGTGGTAGAGCATATATCAGATAAGGTGGGAGTCATGTATCTTGGAAAGATGGTGGAGTTTGGTCAGACGGATGGACTGTTTGAACATCCCCTCCATCCTTATACGGAAGCGCTCATGTCCTCTGTATTAGTTGCAGATCCGTCAGTAACACGGGAACGGATCAGGCTGGAAGGGGAGATTCCCAATCCTTCCAACATACCGGAGGGGTGCTGTTTTCATACCCGGTGCCGTTACTGTAAGGAACGGTGCAGACAGGAGGTTCCGGAATTTAAAAACATGGGAGGAGACCACTATGTGGCCTGTCATTATGCAGAGGAATTAAAGCTTAAAGGCTTTTGACTGAAACGTCATTGTAATAGAATATAAGAGAAAATAGTTTACATTTGTAGTTTTAGTATCATTTTATATTACATAGATCAATCTGTCGATCAAATATCTAGATGCAAGTTGTTTTTTGAGTGTTTTATGTTTGTGCAGGCACCCATACTGTCAAATGAATATTTTTTACCATCGATGGTTATGGTGGTGTCAACAGCCAACACACCTTCCTTGTCAAAGTAGTACCAGTATTTCTCATGCAGTAACCAGCCTTTGACATATTCACCATCTATCTTACAATACCATTTGCCGCCTTTCTGGATCCATTCCATATTTGTTTTGGCTGGTGATTCAATACCGGCAGTGCTTTTATTTGACATAGCGCTGGCGGATATGGGCATTGCTGCTAACACAGAAGCGCATGCCAATGCAGCAATCATCATTTTTTTTGAAAATAAACGTTTCATTTAAATCCTCCTTGTTCAATCTACAAATGTAAACTTAATTAATAGTTTACATTTGTAGATTGAAAATGTCAATCCTTTTTTACCTAATATTTAACACCTTTCCAGTAGAGAGGCTTATACACATTTGCTTCATTCGGCAGAGAAACATCTTTCATCGCCCACTGGTAGAATTCCTCAAATCCGGTCCGGTCCACGATATAACCGATATGCTCCTTCCCGCCGGGAGCGGTGGTATCAATGTATTTTGTCACATAATCATAGGTGTTGAGAATAATTTTTAAAATGCTGTCCTCGTCTGCCCATTTGATGAAATCCTCGCCCATGCGGGGGTTTTTCTTTCCGGTCCGGCCAAGTAGTGTGAGACGGTAAAACTTCTCCTGACTTCTGGTCCAGGCACGGGTCGGGCAGGCAAGTACACATTCACCGCAGCCGATGCAGGTCTCATGGTTGCGTGTCACCTTGCAGTTTACTGTTTCAAGAGCCCCTGTAGATTTCCGCTTGCATGCCTTAACGCAGGCGCCGCAGTTGACACAGCGGTCTGCATCGTAGTGGGGAAGTGTCATTCCCATAATGCCGAAATCATGCATGCGCACTTTGGCGCAGTCATTGGGACAGCCGGTGAGTGCGATTTTAAAGTGGAGGTTGTTTGGAAAAACCGCTTTCTCTATTTTCTTTGCCAGCTCCGCTGTATTGTAGCAGGCATAAGGGCAGACGTTGTTGCCGATACATGCGGTAATATTCCTGGTTCCGGCAGCGCTGTAGCCCTGCCCTGATTTTTCCTGATTAATATCCAGACCTTCAATAATCGGCTGGAGGAGGGCATTGACCTTCGGAATATCCGCAAATGGAATTCCAGGGATCTCAAACCCCTGTCTGGAGGTAATGTGTACCGTGCCGTTTCCGTAAGTATCGGCAATATTCTGAATCATTGGTAAAAATCTGGCTTCTAAGTGACCGCCGGGAACCCGGATGCGGGAGGCGGTAAGACCTCTGTGTTTTGTTACCCGGAAAGCATTTTTTTTCAGTTCCTTTGTGTTGATATCCATAAGACGTTCCCCTTTCTAATCCAAGAGTTTGCGGCCTTTGGTAAATGGAAAGACAGGTCCGTCCAGGCACACATAGGTGTCATCAATTTTACAGTGTCCGCATTTGCCGATTCCGCAGCACATTTTCCGTTCATGGGAAATCCAGATATTTTCTTCTTTCAGTCCGATATCCAAAAGTCCCTGAGTGGTAAAACGCATCATTGCAGGAGGTCCCACCACGATTGCAGTGGTTTCTTCTTTATTTTTCAGCTTTAATTTAGGTATATACTGGGTGACCAGCCCGATCTGGCAGGCAGTGTCGTCATCTGCGCAGTCAACGGTCAGTATGACTTCCATCGCCTGTTTCCATTTGCCGAAGTCTTCCAGAAAAAGAATGTCCTTCGGTGTTTTAAATCCGGCGATAAGGGTCATGCCCTTTGTTTCTTCCATATGGCAGGAAAAATAGTCAACCACACCTTTTACAGGAGAAAGTCCGGTTCCGCCGGCGATGACCAGCAGTTCTTTTCCGCGGAAATTTTCTATATCAAATCCATTTCCGTAAGGTCCTCTTAAAAACAGGCTGTCTCCCTGATACCGCTCAAAGATTTCCCCTGTCACCTTTCCTACCCGGCGAATGGTTAAATCCACTGAATCCTCACGGATGCCGCTGACTGAGATGGGGGCTTCCCCAAACTTTGGAATGGAAACCTCGAAAAACTGACCCGGTTTTACGTCTCCGTGATAAGCCATGCGGAACGTGTATTCAATGTCCGTATGACGGATTACCTCTTTAATTTCAGAACGGAAGGGAAGATATTCATTATGATTCATTTCCATTTACCTCCTTCATGGCATCTTCCAGCTGATTAATGCAGTGGGAAAATGAGATGTATTCCGGACAGACATCGTCGCACCGGCCACAGCCCACGCACATATGAATACCGTTGCGTTTTTTGTAATCATATACTTTATGCATCACCTTAAAGCGCATGCGCTGACCGTTATTCTGGCGGTAGCTGCCGCCTCCGGCCACATCGGTGAAACCATCTGTCATACAGGAAGCCCAGACTCTGCGGCGTTCTCCAGCTTTGCCGTTATCGGTATAGAAAATGTCCTGCATGGTAAAACAGGTGCATGTTGGACATACAAAGTTACACCGTCCGCAGTTTATGCAGCGGCTGTCATATTGTTTCCACATGGATGCTTTCATGACCTCTAAGGAGAGAGACTGGGGGATGTTTACCTGTGTCTCTGTCTCGGTTACATAAGAAGGTGAGACATCCGCCTGTTTTGTACAGACCGCTGCAAACAATTCATCCCACTCAGGATTTTTATTATCAATTCTAACTCCCTCTTCAGAAAGCTCCAGAAAAGCATGGTAGTCGTCTGAACGGTTGGTTCCCATATCAACGCAGAAACAGCTTTCAAAGGATTCTTTGCAGCCCATAAGTACGAATTTTACCCGGTCCCGGAGACGTTTGTAATAAGGGTCCTCCGCTCCGTTATGGAGATACATGGTATCTAAGCGTTTTACCGCATGAAGATCGCAGCTGCGCAGAAAAATGATGGCCTGTTTCACAGGGACGTCCGGTTCCTTCACGGAATTTTCCGTAAAATAGAATAAGGTTTCCGAGATGGGAAGAAGAATCTCTTTAAATGAAAAATCTGACTTTTTATCAAAGACGATTTCTTCAATGGACTGGATTTCGCCGTAATGAACAGAGTCCGTATCGGAAAATGCGCCGCCATTTTTCATCAGCATGGGAGCGTAGATGACGGAATTCTTTTTCCACTGGAGAAATACCTCATTGATCTCTTTTGTATTCAGGATATAACCCATGCTACACCTCCTTCTTTCCGGAAATCAAATAATAGGGTACGGCAGTGAATAAAATTCCACCTGCCATATTGCCAAGAGTTACAACCAGAATATTATAAAAATATCCGGTTAGAGAGACAGCCGCTCCGCCTGGACTTAAGATTCCCACAGTGAGAAGTGTCATGTTTGCAATGCTGTGTTCATAACCGCTGGTAATGAACGCAAAGAGACACCAGAATACCATGATTAATTTCCCGCTTTCTGATTTGCAGCGGAAGCCGCACCAGATAGCGAGGCATACTAAGATATTGCAGAGAACTGCTCTTAAAAAGAGAGGAATAAGGGGGAGTGCCATTTTTGCAGCAGCAGCATTTGCCATGAATTCTCCCACTGGCCCCTTTGCCAGTCCGGCACCCCAGAAAATAAGGGCAAGAAGAATGGAACCGGCCCAGTTTCCAAGTAAGCAGATCACCCACAGCTTTACCGCTTCCGCAAATGTGACCGTACCCCTGAAAACACCGCCTGCCATAACTAAATTATTACCGGTAAACAGTTCCGCGCCTGCCATAACAACAAGACTGAGAGCGATGCCGAAGGATACACCCATGATAATCCTGACGTAAGGCTGACTGAAAATCATCCCTCCAGCGGAGAAGATTAAAAGAATTCCAAAACCCACATAAATACCTGCCAGCATGGCCGCAACCCAATATCCAACAGGATTCTTTTTAAGAAACTTTGATTTGTTTTCCGCTGCTTTTGCTAACATTGAATATTCTTCCTGAAACATAAACAACCTCCTTTGTTTATTTTTTATCAAACTACCCACAAAACCAGTATAATCAATAACTAAAAAAATCACCGTGATTTAAATCACGATGACTTAAAAAAAACAGACAGGTCTTCCCGGTCAGGGATAATAAATTTTCCCCGCTGGACCCGAACCACCCCTGTTCGGTTAAATGCTTTAACTGAGCGGTATAAGCGGCGGTTTTTTTAAGCGAGGGAATTAAGAATCAGTTTCGTCAGTTCAAAATCATGACGCATGACCTCCAGAAAATCCATTTTTTCAAAGCATAGAACTACAGATGGTTCAAAGGCTTCGCAATTAATGGAAGCGGTATTTTTTATCCCAAAAGAAACATGGAGATAGCCGTTGCGATTCGTTTCTCGTTGACCATATACAAATTTAATGATAAAATTAACTTGGTTTTAATTAAAATTAAGTAAAGAAGCAGGTAATTTAAATGGGAAAAAAGGTTACATTGCAGATGATTGCCCAGCGTGCAGGTGTTAGTGTGGTAACAGTGTCCAATGTGCTGTCAGGAAAAAAGGGAGCAAGCGATCAGGTGCGCAACCTGATTTTTTCTCTGGCAGAAGAGACAGGATACCAAAAAAGTGCACTGAAAGACAGGGAAAAAGAGAGGACATACCGTTTCGGAGTTCTGATTGCAGAGCGCTATGTAAAAGAATATCCTTCATTTTATATGCATATATACAAAGAAATTGCAAAAGAAGCCGCGAAGCGTAACTCACTTACGATTTTGGAGGTAATTGATGAAGAACGGGAACGTTTGGAAAACCAGGCTTATAAGTTTGCAGATGCAGAGATAGACGGACTGTTAATCATTGGTGAGATGTCAACGTTATTCGTTGATATGGTGAGAAAAAGCGCACAAGTGCCTATTGTTGGAGTGGATTTTTACGATGTAGATATGGATATGGATTTTATTATCACAGACAGCTTCAGGGGAATGCAGAAAGCTGTGGAACGATTGATTCAATTCGGCCACAGGGATATTACATTTGTGGGAACGCCGAAAGCCACAAACAGTATTATGGACCGGTATATGGGTTACTGCAAAGCACTTTTGTTAAACCACATTGATAATACGAGCCTGATTTGTGATCGCAGTATGGGGGAGAAGGGCTCTGTAATTGAATTTGATCTGCCCTTAAAGCTGCCTACAGCATTTGTATGCAATTGTGAGAGAACCACTGGCGTTTTGATTGAAAAGCTCAGGGAAAGAGGTTTAAGAATTCCCAAAGATGTTTCCATTGTGGCATTTGACCACTTCCTTGACGAATATCCGGAAGAGATGGAAGTGACAACTTATGAAATTGATGAGAATGCGCTGGCCCGGATTAGTGTCACCACGCTTTTAAAGAGAATTTCAGGAAAAGGCAAGCCAGCCGGGATCACAGTGGTGGATGGAATTCTAAAAGAAGGAAATACAATAAAAAGAAGGGAGGAGTAAACCTTTGGCAGGATCAGTAAAATTAAAAGACATCGCCAACGAATTAGGGACAAGTATTGTGACCGTATCAAATGCCCTTTCAGGGAAGAAGGGAGTCAGTGAAGCCGTAAGAGCACAGGTGATTGAAAAGGCGAAAGAGCTTGGCTATGACAATACGAAGCAGGATAAAAGTACCAAAGAAAAGGTCACTATAGGCGTAATCGTATCAGAGCAGTATATCGGAATTGGGACCTCCTTTTATTGGACCATGTATCAGCAGACGGTTTGGGCGGCCTCAACGCACAAAGCGCTTACAACACTGGAGATTATCAGCATTGACAAAGAAAAAGAGCTTGAACTGCCGCGCCTTTCTGAAGAGGGAGGGATTGACGGTCTCATAGTGATTGGCAAGATGGAAAAGAAATATCTGGAAAATATTATTAAAGTTCTGCAGATTCCAGTGGTTTTGCTGGATTTTAGATGTGAGGAAATCGGATGCTCTTCCATTATGTCCAACAATTATATGGGAATGTACAAAATGACACGCTATCTCCTTAAGCTGGGACACAGAGATATTGGATATGTAGGCGAGTTGGAAACAAACGAAAATCTTTGTGACCGGTATTTTGGATATCGTAAAGTGATGGAAGAATGGGGGATTTCGGTAAAACCGGAGTGGGTGATTGGTAATGCAAAGGTTGTCAGTGGAAAGGCCGCCATATCACTGCCGAAAGCACTTCCTACTGCGTTTGTATGCGGTAGTGATTTTATTGCCGGTTTTTTGTATGATAAGCTTTCCCAGATGGGGTATCGTGTACCGGAAGACATATCACTTGTAGGGTATGATAATTACTTATATGGACATTCTCTGGCCAAGAAGCTTACAACTTATAACGTAGATATGAAAGAGATGGCTCACGCCGCAGTAAAAATGCTTTTAAAAAAGATGGCTGGAGGACCGGATTATAATCATATAAAATATCTGGACAGTTATATTGTGGAACGCAGCAGTGTAAAAAGCATACAGGAATAACTTAAAAATGGGTAGCAGCGTGCTGCTCTTTTTTTGTGCAAAAATATAATTACTTAAATTTAATTAAAAATATTATTTATTAGGCTGATATATATTAAAAAACAAAAGAAAAATAATATAAATCAAGCATTATGCATATAAATTGAGATGTAATGTGTGAAAAATATACAAATATGATAAAAAAGTGCAAAATAAACTTGTGGTTAAAAGACAAATGTGCTAAGATTAATTTAAGTTAAAAAAGATTAAATAAATGGGAGGTTTTATCATGAGACAAGGATATGGAAAGCGACTTCTGGCAGTTGTTCTTGCTGGTACATTAGCAGCTACACTGGCAGCCTGTAACAAAAAGGAAGAAGTTAAGGCAGAAAAAACAGACATTGCTGTTACATTTAATCAGATTAAGCTGGGAGAGCATACTGATTTAAAAGCCAATTTAAAATTCCTGACCCATAAAACAGATGTGGTTGATACGTTGTTTAAGGATTATGTTTCAGAGTTTCAGAAGATGTATCCAAACATCAACATTGAATATGAGGGAATTACAAATTATGCAGATGATATCACAACAAGGCTGACCACTGGTGACTGGGGAGATATTTGTATGATTCCCACAACCGTCGATAAGAATGAACTAAAAAACTATTTTGTTAACTTAGGAACTATGGATGAGCTTTCAAAGGAATATACCATGCTGTCAAATTACAGCTATAAGGACAATGTCTATGGAATTCCATCTATGGGAAATACACAGGGAATTGTTTATAACAAGGCAGTGTTTGAAAAGGCAGGAGTAAAGGAAATACCAAAAACTCCGGAGGAGTTTTTAAGTGCTCTCCAAAAAATCAAAGATAATACAGATGCAATTCCGCTTTATACAAATTTTGCAGCCGGCTGGACCATGACAGCATGGGATGCTTACATAGATGCCTGTGCGACCGGGCAGGCAGATTTTGCACATGAAGGCCGTGTTAAGGGAAAGAATCCATTTGCCGACAGGGGAGACCAGACCGGGCCTTATGCAGTCTACAACTTACTATATGAGGCGGTTTCAAAAGGCCTTACAGAGGAAGATCCCACCACCACGGACTGGGAAGGAAGCAAGGCACGGTTAAATAAGGGAGA
Source organism: Lacrimispora sp. 38-1 (assembly GCF_049890855.1). Taxonomy (NCBI): domain Bacteria; kingdom Bacillati; phylum Bacillota; class Clostridia; order Lachnospirales; family Lachnospiraceae; genus Lacrimispora; species Lacrimispora sp. 38-1. The sequence goes on from NZ_JBANEW010000027.1 coordinate 237,143, forward strand.
GATTGCCTGCATGGCGTTAGGCTCATGGTCCATTGTCCAGATGAAGGATGCGGCGGAGAATGGTAATGATGTAGCTTATATGCCATTTCCGATTACAGTGAATGGAAAACAGTATACCTCAGTATCTGCGGATTACAATTATGGAATCAACTGCAATAGTTCAGAAGACAATCAACTGGCTGCAATGCTCTATATCAAATGGCTGATCGATAAATCTGGATTCGAAATGAGCCAGGGCGGGGTACCGGTTAAAGTGAATGCCGAGATGCCGGAATTTTTAAAAGCATTTGACAAAGTTGGGCTTCTATATGATGTGCCGGTGCCAAAAGGTGAGGAGACCTTGGGAAATGATGTTAATAATGAATCTGAGCTGGGAATTAATGTATCCGGCGCAATGGCGAAGTCGGTAGTGGAGGCAGCAATTGAGGGGCAGCCTTCTATGAAAGAATTAGCAGACCAGTGGAATGAAAAGTGGACAGCGGCCCAGGAGAAAAGTGGAATCACTCATTGACAGTCAGAAAAAGGGGAGATGATATGAATACAAAAAGAGCACCATTTAACTTTATTAAGTGGATTCAGTCGGGAAAGGTGAACCGACGGCTGTGTATGGTCACATTTATGCTCGCTCCGCTCTTATTACTTCTTGTTTTTACATATATTCCTTTTCTGAAGATGTTTCAGTTCAGCTTTTATGACATGAAGTACATTGGAACGCGAAAATTTGTAGGCCTTAAGAATTATTCAGAAGTATTTTCCAGGAAGGATTGCTTTCAGGCATTAAAGCTGAGCGGATACTATATAGTGGCAGCTTTTATACAGTTGTCAATTGCGCTGTGGTTTGCCTCCGTTTTAAGCTTTAAGGTAAAAGGTGGAGGTTTGTATAAAGGTTTTATGTTCTTCCCATATCTGGTATGCGGAATTGCAGTGGGTTTTATTTTTAAGTTTTTCTATACAAGAGGTTTTGTACTGGATACGGTTCTTCAGTGGATTGGGTTCAATCTGGATTCTCTTCCCTATTGGCTGAAGGATAAGAGTATCAATAACATCTCAATTGCCGCCACCTCTGTGTGGCGGTATATGGGACAGAATATGGTACTGTTTATCGGTGCGATCATGTCAGTGGACAGTACGCTTTATGAAGCGGCGGCAATTGACGGAGCTTCCGGCTTCAATAAGTTCCGGTATATTATATTTCCCAGCATAAAGACCATTATTGTACTCAATATGATTCTGGCAATTACCGGTTCACTCAGTGTTTTTGAACCGCCCTATGTAATCACAAACGGCGAGTTTGGAACAGGTACCTATTTTGTTATCATGAATAAGCTGGCCCACGTAAGCCAGAAGGTAGGTCTGGCTTCAGCTATGGCGATTGTACTTTTTGTGCTGATTTTATTTGCTACATTGCTTCAGAAAGCAGGAGAATGGTACTTTCTTGGAATCGGTGATCAGGAGGCAATACGAACGGTGAGACGGCAGAAGAAGCGAAACAGGCAGAGGGAGGCAGATAACAGATGAAATTAAAGAAATTTCTTTGGACACTTATAAAATATATAACACTGATTCTGGGCTCCGTCATTTCCGTGCTCCCTGTTATTGTCTGTGTGATCACAGCATTCAAGACACCAGAAGAGTATGCGACAACCAATGTCATGACCTTGCCAGCCAGTTGGTTCTATGTAAATAATTTTATAGACGCATGGCAGAAAGCGAACATGGGAGTGGCATTCCGTAATTCTGCAATTATTCTGGTGTGCGTGCTGTTTGGCTCTGTGCTGACCGGTTCTATGCTGGCCTATGTTCTGAACCGGTTTAAATTTCCGGGCAATAACTTGATACGCAGTCTTTTCCTGTTTGCATCCCTGCTTCCTGGAATTGCCATGCAGGTGTCCGTGTATCAGATCATGTATAGCCTGGGCTGGATAAACAGTCTGCCAGGATACATCGTTTTGATGTGTGGAACTGATGTTATGTCCATTTATATTTTCATTCAGTACTTTGAAAACATACCCACCTCTCTGGATGAATCGGCAATTATGGATGGCTGCACTTATTTTGGCGTATTTTTCCGGGTGCTCCTGCCTCTTTTAAAGCCAGCAATCATTACCGTTATGATTTTAAAAGGAGTGGGGACTTATAATGAATACTATGCGGCAAACCTTTATCTGCAGGACAAAAACAGGCTTGTTACAGTTGCTACGTCCTTGTTTAAATTCACGGGGCCGCTTGGAAACCAGTACAACTATATCTGTGCAGGAGTCATAATCACCATGATCCCTGCTCTGATGATCTTTGTTCTATGCCAGAAACAGATTTACAGCGGTTTAACGCAAGGGGCCGTCAAGGGGTAAGCAGACGCTTAAGAATACAAATACATGAGTGGAGGAAAGCAACTATGAGCGAAGTTAAAATAATTGGATCACAGGTCCCTAATATGCCGTGGCAGAATAGGCCGGAGAAGGCAAAAACATGGATGCCTGTTTGGAGATACGATGCAAATCCCATCATAGACCGGAATCCTTTAGAGGGAGTCGCACGAATATTCAACAGTGCCGTAATTCCTTATGAGGGGGCATTCATCGGCGTTTTCAGAGGTGAGCAGACAAATGGAGTTCCATTTATCTACTTAGGGCACAGCAGGGATGGAATTCATTGGGAGTTTGACCGTGAGAAAATACAGTTTGTGTCTGAACATGGAGAGCTGTTTATGCCTGTATACGCATATGACCCCCGGCTTGTAAAGGTAGAAAACACCTATTATATCATGTGGTGCCAGGATTGCTACGGTGCCGCTATCGGAATGGCATGGACGAAGGAGTTTAAGACCTTTACAAGAATTGAAAATCCATTTCTGCCTTTTAACCGCAATGCAGTACTTTTTCCAAGAAAGGTGGGAGGAAAGTTCCTGATGCTATCCAGACCCAGTGACAGCGGTCATACTCCCTTTGGAGATATCTACGTCTCGGAAAGTCCGGATATGATTTATTGGGGAAGGCACAGACATGTAATGGGAAAGACAGGAGACTTCTGGTGGCAGAATGTAAAAATCGGAGGGGGAGCGGCTCCCATTGAGACCTCAGAGGGCTGGCTGCTGTTTTATCATGGAGTTACGGGAACCTGCAACGGATTTGTATACAGCATAGGCGGAGCAATTCTTGATATTGATAATCCTTCCATCGTGAAATACCGCTGCAAAGACTTTCTTCTTACGCCAGAGGAGTGGTATGAAGAACGGGGATTTGTACCAAATGTGACATTTCCCTGTGCAACGATTCACGATTCTGAAAGCGGAAGGATCGCAATCTATTATGGAGCGGCTGACAGCTATGTGGGGCTGGCATTTACAACCGTAGGAGAAGTAACGGATTATATTAAGGAGCACAGCCTGGTGACGGAAAGTGACACAGAAATAGGGTTACGCTAGAAGGGATAAGCAAATGTTGGCGGATGAAATGATGCAGCATCTGACAAGTGATCTGATTCCCTTCTGGGAAAAGCTTGCAGATGAGGAGTATGGTGGTTTTTACGGATATATGGGATATGATCTTAAGGTGGATGAGAAGGCGGTAAAGGGTTGCATTTTAAACAGTCGTATTTTATGGTTTTTTTCAAATGCGTACCTTCTTTTGCAAAAAGACAGCCTTCTTTTTTATGCCGGTCATGCCTATGAATTTCTAAAAAAGCATTGCCTGGATAAGGAAAACGGCGGAGTATACTGGTCTGTGACATTTGACGGACAGCCGGAGGAAACAATAAAGCATACCTATAATCAGGCGTTTGCAATCTATGCCTTATCCTCGTATTATGATGCTTCAAAGGATAAAGAAGCCCTGGAACTTTCGAAGGAGCTTTTTAAGCTGATCGAGACAAAATGTACAGATGAATGGGGATATAAGGAAGCATTTGATGAAACATTTCACACGATTGATAACGAAAAACTTTCGGAAAACGGAATTGTTGCAGAAAAAACAATGAACACTCTGCTTCATGTATTTGAAGCTTATACAGAGCTTTTTCGGGTGAGCCGGGAGAGTGGGGTGAGGGACCGGATGCAGTTTATTCTCGATATATTTGCAGAGCATGTCTATAATCGGGAGCAAGGACGTCAGGAGGTATTCTTTGACCGGAAGTGGAATTCTTTGATTGACCTTTATTCCTACGGCCATGATATTGAGACGGCGTGGCTGATTGACCGGGGCTGTGAGATTCTGGGTGATGAGAACTGCATCAATCGGATGGGATTCATCACAAAAGAGATTACTGCCAATATTTATGACAGGGCCTATGTGGATTCCTCACTTTTAAATGAGTCTTTAGACAGGATCAATGACACAACAAGAGTCTGGTGGGTTCAGGCTGAGGCTGTAGTAGGCTTTTTAAATGGAAATGAAAAATGTCCCGGGGAGCACCGGTATCTGGAAGCTGCAGATGCAGTTTGGGGTTATATCAAAACCTGTCTGATTGACCCGCGTTCCGGTTCTGAATGGTACTGGGCGGTTGACCAGAATCGTGCACCCATAAGAAAGCCGATTGTAGAGTCATGGAAGTGCCCGTACCATAATGGAAGAATGTGTTTTGAGGTAATAAGGAGGATGAGGCATGATTCATAGCAGGTATTATACGGAGCTTAATAAATATGAACAGCTGATAAAGAAAGAAAACAGGAAAAGTGAATTTTACAATGGAATCTTTGACCGCTATGAAAACCCTGTGCTGACGAGAAATCATGCGCCCCTCATCTGGAGATATGATCTTGATGCAGAAAGAAATCCATTTTTTATGGAACGTCTGGGTATTAATGCGGTCATGAATTCAGGTGCGATTGAAATCGAGGGGAGCTATTACCTGGTGGTCCGCGTGGAAGGAAATGACAGAAAATCCTTTTTTGCTGTGGCTGAAAGCAGTAACGGCACTGACGGGTTCCGGTTCTGGGATTACCCGGTTTCACTTCCGGATACTTGTCCGGAAGAGACCAATGTGTACGATATGAGGCTGACAAAGCACGAGGACGGCTTTATTTACGGCGTGTTTTGCTCAGAAGGGAAGGATCAGGAAAACAGTGACCTTTCTGCGGCAGTAGCCAGCGCAGGGATTGTGAGGACGAAAGATTTAAAAACCTGGGAGCGCCTTGATAACCTGACCACACTCCACTCACCTCAGCAAAGAAACGTAGCGCTGCATCCGGAATTTGTAGAGGGAAAGTACGCATTTTATACCAGGCCAATGGATGGCTTTATTGAGACTGGCAGCGGGGGCGGAATCGGGTTCGGGCTTTGTGATGATATCGCACATGCTGTGATAGCAGACGAAAAGATTATCAGCCACCGGGTTTACCACACACTGACAGAAGCAAAGAACGGCGCTGGCGCAGTACCGATTAAGGGAAAGAAAGGCTGGATTCATATTGCTCATGGAGTGCGGAATACGGCAGCAGGCCTTCGTTATGTACTTTATGTATTTGCAACAGATTTAAATGATCCATCCAAAGTAATTGCCCAGCCGTCGGGATTGTTCCTGGCACCTCTGGGAAAAGAACGGGTGGGAGATGTATCCAATGTGGTGTTTACCAATGGAGCCATAGCCAGGAAGAATGGAGATGTTTACCTTTATTATGCCTCCTGCGATACCCGTATGCATGTGGCGACTACCACGCTGGAAAAACTGGAGGACTATGTATTCCATACCCCGAAAGATCCGCTCCGTTCTTCGGACTGTGTGGCGCAGCGCTGCAGTCTGATACATGAGAATCTGGAATTGTTAGAGGGAAAGCGGAAAGAAGGAGTGGTTCATGAAAATTGATTTGGATGATAAAAGGCTCCAATACAGCGGACGAATTGACTGTACTGATCCCAAACATCCCGTATTTATCTTTCCGGCCAGCTCACTGACCTTTTCCTTTTTCGGAACAGGGGCAACGGTTGTCATAAAAAATCAAAGAGCTTATTGGGGCAATTATATAGGAATCATAGTGGATGGGGTGCAAAGGAAAGAACGGCTTGCGGATACAGGATACACAACCATTCTTCTGGCTGAAAACCTGGAAGAGAAGGAACACAGCATTATCCTGTTTAAACGTCAGGATTCCTGCCATGTAATGACGCTGGAAGAGCTTTTTCTGACAGGAGCAGGAATTCTGACAGAGAATTTAGAAAGACCTGCGCGAAGAATTGAGGTCTATGGGGATTCTGTTTCTGCGGGAGAGGTATCAGAGGCAACGGAATATGCCGGAAAGGCAGACCCGGAGCACAACGGAGAATATTCCAACAGTTGGTTTTCTTACGGCTGGATAGCCGCCAGAAAATTAAAGGCTGAAATCCATGATATAGCCCAGGGGGGAATTGCCCTGCAAAATGGAACCGGGTGGTTCCTGGCACCTTCGCTGATAGGAATGGAGAGTGTCTGGGATAAGGTACATTATAATCCTGAGCTTGGAGCTGTCACGGAGTGGGACTTTCATCAATATATCCCCCAGGTGGTGATAGTAGCCATCGGACAAAACGACAATAATCCAGAGGATTATATGAAGACGGATATGGAAGGGGAAAAAGCACAGTGCTGGCGTGACTCTTATGAAAGATGGATACGAAGCATACGAAAGAAGTACCCAACGGCTTTCATTATTTTATCAACTACCATTTTGGAACATCATGAGAACTGGGATGCATCCATCGAACGGGTGTGCCATGAGCTTAAGGATAACAGGATCGTCCATTTTTTATACTCAAAAAACGGAGTGGGGACTCCGGGTCATATACGTATTATGGAAGCGGAGCAGATGGCAGATGAGTTGTGTGCTTTTATAGAAGGGATATCGGAGAATATTTGGGGAGTATAAAAGGGGTGGGAGAAAGCAGCTATGTGCTTTATGGTCATCAAAATGACACCCACCACAAAGGCGGAGGGACCTATGAAGGCTCCACGGTATCAGATACAAAGGATTTAACCGGATCAATCTCCGGGGTAGTAGGAATTGATACTATTTCTTTTACTGGTGCAGAATTAAAGGCTCCGGATGGCAAAAAGGATTCGGTGGATGAGGCTGCGGCACTGTCGGTTCAGGCTGCTTTAGAGGGGGGCATTATCACCTTATCCGCTCATATGCCGAATTAAGCTTTGGTGATTCAAGAACGGAGCCGCCCCAGGCAGGAGCCGGTCAGAGGAAAGAGGGAGAATAGGAGGCGGTTAGGCGCTTCCTATGCCAAGATTTTGGGAGTAAGTGTAAAGATGAATGGAAAGATTAACTATGATGCGGCTGTTTCAATTAACTTACTGCAGACCTTGGCGGTCACAGCCAGTAATCCGAAGGATATAATAGAAGCTGTTGGCATTACAGAAGATGAGATTATGAATGGAACAACCTTGATGGTAAACGTTGAAAAGCAGGAGCTGACGGAAGCAATCATCAGTACCATTGACAAGGCAGAAAAAATGAAGGGAGAGGTGCCGTTGCCGTTGGCGGCTGTTGACATCTCTTTGCTAAAGCAATATGCAGATGGAAAAAGTGATGCAGTGACCAGCACATACGGAATGCTTAAATTTGTTTTGGCAGTGCCAGAGGGAACAGACACCTCCAAAACCTTTGCAGTAGCAAGAATTCATGATGGAACGGTGGAATGGCTGGAAGATCTGGATGATAATCCTGGTACCGTTACCATTGAGACGGACAAATTTTCCCTCTATGTAATCTCTGGCATCGACGTAGTAACAGATCAGGAGATCGCGGACAGCAGTGTCTACAGTACAGGAAACCTCTCTCGTCTGACGAAAGTAATGGAGAAAGCAAAGAGAGGGGAGACTGTGACCATAGCCTATCTTGGTGGTTCCATTACCAATGGTTCCGTTGCGACCCCTAAAGATACCAATTGCTATGCATATCTTACGACTCAGTGGTGGAATAAAACGTTTCCTGATGCAAAAATCAACTATGTCAATGCGGGAATCGGAGCAACAGATTCTTATCTTGGTGTTCACCGTGTGGCACAGGATGTGCTTTCAAAGAACCCGGATCTTGTGGTTGTGGAATTCAGCGTCAATGACTACCGTGATCATAATAAGGAGAGCTATGAAAGCTTAATTCGCAGAATATTGGAGTACAAGACGGACCCGACAGTCGTGTCTCTGTGCCTGACCCAGTTTTCAGCGGATGGTCAATGCATTGATTACAGAGAGTATCACAAAGAAATAGCAGATTATTATCAGGTTCCTGTGGTGAGCTATGGAGACGTAGTAGGGCCAGGGCTTGAGAACGGGACCATTCGGTGGAACCAGTTAGGACCATCAGATGACTTAACACATCCCAATAATGCAGGACACAAGATCATATCACGGTGCATGTCCTATTTCTATGGACAGGTATTGGAGGATATGAAAAATCACAGCTACGGTGACTACAGCACCTATGAGCTGCCGGGAGAGACTGTGACGGAATCCAAATATGAAAATGGTACAATTTTGGATCATCGTTCAGGAAGCGGGGACGGCATCCGCGTATCAGGAAGTGATGTATCCAAGGTCACCGTAAAGAACGCCCAGTTTCCGTATGGCTGGCAGACTGACAGTGGATCAGATATTACATTTACCATTGAAAATGCCACTAATATGGGGCTGATCTATTACGGTGGTATGGAAGAAAACTATGGGATCTTTGATGTGTATGTGGGTGACCAGTATGTCAATACCATTGATACCTATTTTTACGGAAGCTGGGGCAGTCATGCGGATTATAATCTGCTTTTAACAAGCGGAACAAAAGGTCCTCATACGGTGCGTATCACGAAAAATGAGAACAGCAAAGGAAACCGGTTTACCATCCTGGGCTTTACTGTTTCAAGCTCAGATACAAGTCCGGCGTCCTATGTAGATGAGACAGAGCCGGAATTAATCAAAGAGGAACAAGAGAACCCAAACGGGCAGGAAGAGATAATTTAAGTTTTTCAGTAAGCCGTTATTAAGATGGCAGGCGGCTGATTATGACCGCCTGTTTTTTTATGGAAAAGAGCAGAAAAGACAGTGGTAACTGTCTGAGAGAAAGTGAGAATATAAAATGGATGTCAGAAAAGAATACGAATCATGGTGTGGAAATCCGCTCTTTAATGAGATGACCAGAAGGGAGCTTATTGCCATTAAGGACAATGAGATGGAGATTCAGGACCGTTTTTATAAAGAACTGGAATTTGGAACAGGAGGACTCAGAGGAGTAATCGGCGCAGGAACAAACCGAATGAATATTTATACAGTCCGAAGGGCGACTCAGGGGCTTTCTAATTATATCATTCGTGAAAAGGGAGAAAAAAAAGGAGTGGCAATTGCCTATGATTCCAGAAATTATTCTCCGGAGTTTGCCAGGGAAGCCGCTCTTTGTCTGGCGGCAAACGGCATATGTGCTTATCTGTTTGACTCCTTGAGGCCCACGCCCGTACTTTCCTATGCAGTGCGTAAGCTGGGGTGCATAGCAGGCATTGTGGTCACAGCCAGCCATAATCCGCCGGAATACAATGGCTATAAGGTGTATTGGGAGGATGGCGCGCAGATTACGGCTCCCAAAGACCAGGAAATAATCGGAGAAGTAAAAAAAGTCAGAGATTACGCCCAGGCCAGGACTATGGAGCTGAAAGAAGCGGAAAAAATGGGACTTTACCGCATAATCGGCAAGGAATTGGATGACTGCTATCTGGAGGAATTAAAAAAACTGGTGATTCACCCGGAAATGATTAGAAATCAGCAAAAGCAGTTGAAAATCGTGTATACCCCCCTTCATGGAACCGGTAACCTTTTTGTGCGCCGGATTTTAAAGGAATTGGGGTTTGAAGAAGTCTATGTGGTGCCGGAACAGGAGAAGCCGGATGGAAATTTCCCCACTGTGAGTTATCCAAATCCTGAAGACAGCAAAGCCTTTTCCCTGGCACTTAAGCTTGCAAAAAAAGTGGGTGCAGACGTGGTTCTTGCCACAGACCCGGATGCAGACCGTCTGGGCATCTATGGAAAGAATGAAGAAAGCGGAAAATATGAGCCATTTACCGGCAATATGTCAGGAATGATTATTCTGGAGTATATTTTATCACAGAAGAAGGAAAAACGAGAGTTTCTTAAGAATGAGGCAGTGGTGACGACCATTGTATCCGGTAAGATGGCAAAGGCGATAACAGACGCTTATGGTGTGGAGCTTAAGGAGACTCTGACTGGTTTTAAATATATTGGTGAGCAGATGAAATTCTTTGAGCAAAGTGGCAGCCATCATTTTTTATTTGGCTATGAAGAGAGCTACGGCTGCCTTTTAGGAACTCATGCAAGGGATAAAGATGCCATAGTGGCAGCAATGGCATTGTGCGAAGCGGCAGCTTACTATCTGACGAAGGGAATGAGTCTTTGCCAGCAGATGGAGCATCTGTATGAGAAGTACGGTCATTATAGAGAAAATCTCTGCACAATCACTTTAAAAGGAATGGACGGGGCGGAGAAAATTAAAGGGATTTTGGAAACAATCAGAAAGAATCCTCCGTCATGTATCGGAGATTTTTCCGTGAAACGGTTCCGGGACTATGTAGCTGGTGTGATAAAAGACTTGGAAAGCAGATCAGAATATCCCACATCTCTTCCGTTTTCCAATGTTCTGTATTTTGAACTGGAGGATGAAGCATGGTGCTGTATCCGTCCGTCAGGAACCGAGCCGAAGGTAAAATATTATATCGGCGTAAAAGGCTCCGGGAGCTGTGATGCAGCGGAAAAGCTAGCTGGGCTTACAGCTGCGGTAAAAGTCTTAATCAGCAATTAATTCCCTTAAAAAAAGCAGACAGGGCGTCTCTGTCGGGAATGATGATCTTACCTCTTTGAACCCGGACCAGCCCCTGTTCGGTCAGATGCTTTAGCTGACGGGATACGGTTTCCCGCCGCGATCCCAGCATATCAGCCAGATAGGTAACGCTTAACTCCATATTGATTAAGGTCCCTTCTTCATGGGGAATGCCATAATCTTTGGAAAGCCGCCATAGCTTTGCCGCGATCTTCTTTTCCCCATGTACAGAGTTGGAGGTGTTTTTTAACTGGCGGTATAAGCGGCGGTTTTTTAAAGCGAGGGAATCAAGAATCAGTTTCGTCAGTTCAAAATCATGACGCATAACCTCCAGAAAATCCATCTTTCCAAAGCATAGAACCACAGATGGTTCAAAGGCTTCGCAGTTAATGGAAGCGGGCATATTCTGCAAAACTTCTTCGTTCACCAATTCTCCTTTTCCCAGTAGAAAAATGGTTTTTCTCTCTCCCTGGGAATTGATCTTATAAAGGGATACGAAACCGGTTACTACTATATAAATCGTCTGGTTCATTTCTTTATCCCAAAACAGGTGTGATCCTTTTGGGAAACGCCGCAGGCTGCCACAGGCCATCAGTGATGCCACTGATTTCTCTGATATGCTTTGAAAAAGCTGGGTACAGGAACAAGCTTCTTTTATATCCATGGGAACCACATTCTCCTTTATATCGTTGTCTTACGTTATATTAAATACTTTATTTCTCAGATAGGTTAAATTCCCTTCAATAATGGACTCTGCCAAGTCATACAGATATTTTGCAGGCTTAAGCCCATCAACCTTTTGGAGACCTTTTTGTATAAAAGTATTATACTATACCATAAAATCTAACGCAAGGAGTAGGAAAACACTATACTTTTTCAGCCCTCTAAATAAAAATACTCAAAACTCAAGCTGCCCTGTAACAGCAAAAATCCCCGGAACATCTCTGCCCTGAGGATTTGAGTTTTGTAATATTATCTCTTTGTGAGCCATCACCCCTTGTTCGCGCCTTTATTCCTCACCGTGTCTCATAATATGAGCCCCAAAAAGCAGTACCAGATAAAAGATACTTAAAATCCCGATATGTAATGCAGTTTTAATAAACAAAGGAAGGCCCCCAAATGGATCGAGAAAGGAAAAGGCGGCATAATAGATTCCAATTGCCAGCAGCATGAGTGCCGATGGCTTTGCGATCATATCCCATGCATTCCATACAAAATCCACCATTTTCCTCAAAGTAAGCACATGCATGAAAGCCAGCAGCAGTTCGCTGGCCAGTGCGCCCACCAGGTATGCAAATATTCCCAGCCGCGGGATGCCAAAAAGCACAAACAGGAGCCGGAGCGACATGGCGATTACATTCTGGGTGAAGGTGATGGAGGTTTTCCCAAGCCCGTTTAAGATACTTCCCATGGTGGTGGCCATGTAAAGAAATGGGCAGAGCCATGCCAGTATGGTCATATACTGCCCGGCTGAGCTGTCCTTAAACACGCTTACTCCCAGGTCATTGCCGAATAAAGTGAAAATTCCGATACAGAGAATTCCCACATACATACAGTAGCGCAGGGACATGGAAATAGCGGTTCCGATCCGTTTTTCATTCCCCTCTGACTGGGCCTCCGCTACCGTGGGCAGCAAAAGCACTGCCAGGGAATTAAATACGGTGGAAGGGAACAAAATAAAGGGCAGTGCCATCCCGGTTAATACTCCGTATACGGAAAATGCGGCTGAATCCGAGAGACCGGACATTTGCAGTCTGCTTGGGATGAGTATGGCCTCTGCACTGGCAAGGACATTTAAAACCAGCCGGTTTCCCATGAGAGGAAGTGCAAGATGAAGGAGACCCGGAGCTGTTTCACTGAAATGAGAGGAGTCATAGGCAAAGTCTTCTGCCATTTTCGGCGGGAAAAAGCGGTAGGCAAAAACGGTAAAGAGAGACGAAGCAATTTCACCGATTAAATGTCCCATGACTGCCAGCTGGACAGTGATGGTAATTCCTGACCGGATCATAATGTCAGCAATGAGAAAAACCGCTCCGATTCTTACAATCTGCTCCGTAATCTGGGCTAATGCCGGAACGGAGGGACGCTGCATACCATAATAGTAACCGTTGATACAGGCATGGATTGCTGCACAGGGAACCGATACGGCAAGAAACGTAAGGAGAGGGGCACAGCGCGGCTCCATTAATATGGAACCTGCAATAAAGTCCTTAAACTGAATAATGAAATAAGCCAGTATCATGGAAATAGCCACTGAAATGACCAGACCGCTTCGAAATACAGAACGGCCCTTCTTCACATTAGCGGCTACGGACTGGGATATGGCGGTTTGAATGGAACCTGCACAAAGAGCAAAGCAGATCCCAAAAACCGGATGAATCAGATTAAAAATACCCAGACCCTCAGCTCCGATGGTACGGGAGAGAAAGATCCGGTAAAAAAAGCCCAGCACCCGGGTGATGAGCCCGGCCGACGTAAGAAGAAGCGTGCCGGTCAGTAGCGCATATTTTCTTTTTGAAAGTTTTCTGGGGATCTTTAGGGAATCATTCATGAAATCTCCTGAAAAAGAGAATTATTATAAATATATGGAAATTGTTCTTTCTTCATGACATATTCATAATGAGAATCATTCCTATTGAATTTCTAGGAAATGTGTGTATAATAGAAAATGTAGATGAAGCTTTTAACTTTAGAACTACAGAAAGGCGGAACTAACAAATATGAAGAAACTGATTTATTTAGACAACGCAGCGACGACCAAAACCAGACCAGAGGTCGTAGAAGCCATGCTGCCTTACTTTACGGAATATTATGGCAATCCATCTTCCGTATACGAATTTTCCGGTATTTCGAAGAAAGCGGTTCAGGAATCCAGAGAGATCATCGCGAATTCTCTTGGAGCCAAGGCAAACGAGATTTATTTTACAGCCGGCGGTTCTGAATCCGACAACTGGGCTCTCATTGCAACAGCAGAGGCCTATGCAGAAAAAGGAAAACACATTATTACCAGTAAAATCGAACATCATGCCGTGCTCCATACCTGTGAGTATTTAGAGAAACGCGGTTTTGATATCACTTATCTGAATGTAGATGAGAATGGTTCCATAAAGTTAGACGAGCTGAAAAAAGCCATTCGTCCTGACACCATCCTCATTTCTGTCATGTTTGCCAATAACGAGATCGGCACCATTGAGCCCATTAAGGAGATTGGTGAGATTGCAAAAGAGCATAAGATCTTATTTCATACCGACGCAGTTCAGGCATTCGGTCATGTACCAATCAACGTAGATGATTATCACATTGATATGTTAAGCGCCAGCGGTCATAAGATTAACGGACCAAAGGGAATCGGATTTTTATATATCAGAGCCGGTGTGAAGTCCCGTTCCTTTGTTCATGGAGGCGGACAGGAGAGAAAACGCCGTGCAGGAACAGAGAATGTAACAGGAATCGTAGGTTTCGGTAAAGCGGTGGAGCTTGCAGTGGCAGGAATGGAAGAAAGAACCCGCAAAGAGACTGAGCTTCGTGAATATTTAATGGAACGTGTTATGAAAGAGGTTCCATACACCAGAATTAACGGCAGCAGAAAGAGCCGCCTTTCCAATAATGTAAATTTTGCCTTCCAGTTTATTGAAGGAGAATCCTTACTGATTATGCTGGATATGAAAGGAATCTGCGGTTCCAGCGGTTCTGCATGTACTTCGGGCTCCTTAGATCCGTCCCATGTGCTGCTGGCAATCGGCCTTCCCCATGAGATCGCCCACGGTTCTCTTCGTCTGACTCTTGACGAGGAAAATACCAGGGAAGAGATGGATTACGTGGTGGAAGCCATCAAGGAGATCGTTGCGAAGCTTCGCAGCATGTCTCCTCTTTATGAGGATTATATCAAGCATCAGGGGAATTAATACAGGGTAGATGAATTACCGGAAAGTGGAGAATATAGAATATGTATACAGAAAAAGTAATGGATCATTTTGAGCACCCAAGAAATGTGGGAGAGATAGAGAACGCCAGCGGTATGGGTACGGTTGGTAATGCAAAATGCGGCGATATTATGAGAATTTATCTGGATATTGATGAGAACCAGATTATTCAGGATGTGAAATTTAAGACCTTTGGATGCGGTGCGGCGGTAGCTACCAGCAGCATGGCAACAGAGATGGTAAAAGGTAAATCAGTTCAGGAAGCCATGGAGGTAACCAACAAGGCCGTATGTGAGGCACTTGACGGTCTGCCCCCTGTAAAAGTTCACTGCTCCTTACTGGCCGAAGAGGCAATCCATGCTGCTTTATGGGATTATGCAACCAAGCATGGCATTGAGATTGATGGCTTAAAGAAGCCAAAGTCTGATATCGGCGAGGAAGAAGTAGAAGAAGAATATTAATGGAAATGGAATACTATGAGTAAAGCGAAAGTAGTAGTAGGAATGTCAGGCGGAGTGGATTCATCCGTTGCAGCCTGGCTGTTAAAGGAACAGGGCTATGACGTAATCGGCGTAACCATGCAGATCTGGCAGGACGAGGATAACGTGACTCAGGAAGAGAACGGAGGCTGCTGCGGCCTCAGTGCCGTGGACGATGCCAGAAGAGTTGCCTGGGATCTTGGAATTCCTTATTATGTTATGAATTTTAAAGAAGAGTTCAAATCACAGGTCATCGATTATTTTGTAGAGGAATATCAGAGAGGACGGACTCCCAATCCCTGTATCGCCTGCAACCGCTATGTCAAGTGGGAATCTCTTTTAAAGCGGAGCCTGGATATCGGAGCCGATTATATTGCCACAGGTCATTACGCACAGATTGACAGGCTTCCAAACGGCAGATATGCCCTTAAAAAGTCTGTAACTGCTGCCAAAGACCAGACATATGCTCTTTATAACTTAACCCAGGATCAGCTGGCATGTACCCTGATGCCGGTAGGAGCTTATTCCAAGGATCAGATCAGGGAGATTGCTGACCGGATCAATCTTAACGTTGCTCACAAACCGGACAGCCAGGAGATCTGTTTTATACCGGATCATGATTATGCCGGATTTATTGAAGAGAACGCAGGGGAGAGAGCCCCCGAAGGTGATTTTGTGGATTTGGATGGCCAGGTAATCGGACGCCACAAGGGAATCACTCACTACACCGTCGGACAGAGAAAGGGTTTAAACCTGTCTCTTGGATATCCTGTTTTTGTGGTGGAGATACGCCCTGAGACAAACGAAGTGGTCATTGGAAAAGGTGAGGATGTCTATTCTGACACCCTCAGCGCCGGACATTTAAACTGGATGGCGGTTGACGGTCTTCATGGAGAAGAGATGGAGGTAATGGCAAAGATCCGTTACAGCCATAAGGGCGCCGCCTGTACCATTAAAGAAGTGGAGGATGGCGTGGTAGAATGCAGATTTGAGGAGCCGCAGAGAGCGATCACTCCCGGACAGGCCGTGGTATTTTATCAGGGCGAGTATGTAGTGGGAGGAGGAACCATATTGTGATAATCAGCAAAAAAACAATCAGATGGATCTTCCCGGCTGTCCTGCTTTTCTGTCTGTTTCTGCTTTCCGGCTGCGGAAAAAAGTATGAAGCCGTACAGACTCCTGCCGTTGAAGAGGCAAAAGGGGAGATAAGCGGGGAAACGGAGAGTACGCCTGTAACCATCGAAGATGAAGATGGAAAGACGGCCGAAAAAAGCTCCCACGAAGCCGCTGTTACAACGGAGACAGCTCCGGAGTTTCAAAAAGCAGACGAGACGGTCTATGTGACAGGCAACGGAGTGAATGTGAGGGCACAGCCATCTGCCTCCGGCCAGATCGCAGTTACACTTAATCAGGGAACTGCACTGAAACGAACCGGATACAGCCAGAGCTGGAGCCGTGTCATCTATGAGAATAAAGAATGCTATGTGTCTTCCCGTTATTTATCCACGGATAAACCCGCTGATAAAGCTCAGACTCCTTCCATATCGGGAAGCGGAAACGGACGGCTGATTGCCATTGATCCGGGACACCAGGCAAAGGGAAATTCTCAAAAAGAACCCATCGGACCGGGTTCATCCGAGATGAAACCAAAGGTAGCATCAGGAACCCAGGGAACTGCAACCGGAATACCGGAGTACAAGCTTACTCTGGCAATCTCTCTTAAATTAAAGCAGGAGCTGCTTAACAGAGGATACCGGGTTTATATGATCCGTGAGACCGATGATGTGAATATCAGCAATGCAGAGCGTGCCGGCATGGCCAATGACAGCGGAGCAGATATTTTCATAAGAGTTCACGCCAATTCCTTAAATGACAGTTCCATAGCCGGTGCCTTAACGATGTGCCAGACTTCAAAAAATCCATACAACAAAAGCCTCTACAGCAAGAGTTCAGCGCTGTCAAAAACAGTGGTGAATGGAATCAGCAGTCAGACCGGATTTAATAACCGGGGTGTACAGGAGACGGATTCCATGAGCGGAATTAACTGGTGTAAGATACCAGTAACCATTGTGGAGATGGGCTTTATGAGTAACGCGGAAGAAGATAAGAAGATGGCGACAGATGAATACCGGGACAAGATTGCAAAAGGGATCGCAGATGGGATAGATGCCTATTATGCAGGCGGCAACTGATATCCCTCTTTAAAAATGAATCAGATTATAAATGATAAGCCGGAAAGCGGAAGGATTTGATCCCATATGCTTTCCGGCTTTTGCTGTTTTCCGTACTCCTCTCCAGGTAATAAATGAATTGAAAAAAGCATACATTTTCCTGAAACGTTTCTTCCAGGCAAGGAGAAGAAAAACATGGCAGATTATGGGCTTGCATTATCAGGAGGAGGAACCAGAGGAGCGGTTCATGTAGGCGTTCTTACGGCGTTAGAAGAAAACGGTCTTTTGCCTGACCGGATCGCGGGAGCCAGTGCCGGCAGTATTGTGGCCGGACTTTACGCATCCGGAATGGGGATTGGTAAGATGAGAGAAACAGTGGGCTGGCTGGCAAAGCATGGAGAAAATTATATAGATCCCAATATAATCGGAGTCATCCTGTTTCTGCCCCAGGTACTGCTTCACAGAAATACATCTTTAATGGGATTAATAAAAGGCAACCGGCTTTCCCGTTTTCTCTGTGATTTAACTGATGGACTGGAGATACAGGGGTGCGAGAAGGGTCTTCTGATACCGGCTGTTGATATAAACAGCGGCAAAACCGTTGTTTTTACTAACCTTTTTAAAGAAAAGGTTCCCATATCTGCGCTTCGGGAAGAAAATGTGAGGTGGCAGAAAAATGGGCTTTTATGTGATATTATGATGGCAAGCTCTTCTGTTCCCGCTGTATTCTGCCCAAGGCAGATCAATGGTTTTTTACTGGTGGATGGAGGAGTGACCAATAACCTTCCGGTGGATTTACTTATTTCCACGGGCGAATCAAGTGTGATTGCAGTTGATATCGGGGAAGCATATGAGATGCCAAAGGACCATTCTATTATGGAGATCGCGTTCCATTCGTTTTCCATCATGAGCAGAGAGTTAAAGGACTGCCGTTCCAGCGGTGAAATTCTTCTTTTAAAGCCGCCGATTCCAAAAGGATCAGGGCTTCTGACCTTTGAATATATGGAGGAATGCATGGAATGCGGATATCTGTATACAAAAAAAATGATGCCGCGTATTAAGCATGTTCTGGAAAAAAGAAAATAAATACGGTATACTGAATGAAAACAAAACAGATACACAAGAGGAGGAATCAAATGGAACTCACGTTTCGATATGCACAGGAATCGGATACAGCTCTGATTCTGGAATTTATTAAAGAGCTGGCAGATTACGAGAAAATGCTTGATGAAGTGGTGGCTACGGAAGCGCTTTTAAAAGACTGGCTGTTCGGGCAGAAAAAAGCAGAAGTAATCTTTGCACTGGCAGATGGGAAAGAAGCAGGATTTGCATTGTTTTTTCATAATTTCTCCACATTTCTCGGCAGAGCCGGAATCTATCTGGAAGACTTGTTTGTAAAGCCTGATTACAGAGGTAAGGGAATTGGAAAAGCAATCTTAAAGAAATTAGGTGCCGTTGCCAGAGAACGGGGCTGCGGAAGACTGGAGTGGTGGTGCTTAGACTGGAATCAGCCCAGTATCGACTTTTACCGTTCCATGGGAGCGGAGGCAATGGATGAATGGACCGTATACCGCATATCCGGTGAGAGGCTGAACGAACTGGGAGATGCCGGTGATAAATAAAGATCATTGAAGACAGGAAATACATGGGGAGCGTTTATAGGACGCTCCTTAATTTATTTATTTGGAAAAGAATCATGAAATTGTAATGCCTTTGTAAACAATTTTATGGCATAGTGGGTTATACTGCTACTGTATGAATAAAATTCCAAGGAGGATAGTCATGAAACGAATCATGGATAAAAAATACAACAGGAGGTTACTGACTGTACTGTTGCTTATAAGTATGATGGAAGTTACTGGTTGCAGTTTACAGCAAAAGAATAGGACAGGTGAAAATACTGAAGCTTCAACTGCCGTTACGGTAAGCCAAAATGATGTTATAAAAGAAAGTTCGGCAGCAGCTGTAACAGAAACAGAAACAGAAACAGAAACAGAAACAGAAACGGAAACAGAAATAGAAACGGAACCGGCTTTGTTAGACCGTTATATCGGGCTTCTCGGCCTTACGAAAGAAGAGTTGGTGAAATCCCTGGGTGAAGAGCCGGAGAAAATCGATGAGGGAGGTCTGGAATTTAAAAATGCCGGAATACGCATATGGTTTGATCATCCAAATTACAGGACAGCGGAGCAGATTTTAGTCATGGATCCGCAGTTTGATATTCTTGGTGTAAAGTTGGGAGAAAAAATTGACAGATTTAAAGAAATATTAAAAGATCCGGTCAGTGACCAGAACGGAGATGCCCATTTTAAGTACAATAACGTATACCTGTCCATTATCTATGATACAGAGACACAGGATACATATGGACTGTATATATTAAAGAATGATTTCTAACCTGCGAAAAGAAATGACTGCCAGGGAGACGGAGAAATGGTATGCTTATCCGGATGCAGTTATTCTGGCAATCAGACAGGCTTTATACAGCAGCCGGGTTCAGCTTGTAAGATAATTTTCACCTGATGGGGGAGGATACGGCTGTTACAATCTGCCGTCTTAAAAATCCTTCATTTGTGTACTTATAAAAGAAATACCGCCGGAACTGGCGGTATTTTTATAATTAATATTTATCTGTTATGACCGGAGCTTCCGGTAATTCTGTTTCTTCTGCTGCTTCATATACCGGTTCACTGATCTGCTTTTTTTCAGAAACCTTGTCACCCATCAGCTGAATCCAGCTGATTTCATCTTTCATGGTCTGTGCCTGGGCTGCTAACTCTTCACTGGATGCAGAGCTTTCCTCTGCGGTTGCCGCATTGGTCTGAACTACAGACGATACCTGGGTTAAGCCGGTGTTGATCTGCTGAATGGCATCTACCTGTTCTGCAGACGAACTGCGGATCTTTTCCATGGATTCCCCAAGGAATTCTGCCTTGTCTGCCAGACCTTTCAGTATTTCCACTGTTTCCTTTGATAAAGTTTCTCCGTTTTCTACCAGAGAAGAGGAGTGTGCCAGCAGGGAAGAGGTTTCTCCGGCTGCCTCCGATACCTTAACAGCCAGATTACGGACTTCATCTGCAACAACTGCGAAGCCTTTTCCGGCCTCTCCGGCCCTTGCTGCTTCAATAGCGGCATTCAGTGCCAGAATGTTAGTCTGGAATGCGATATCTTCAATCACCTTGGTGATATTTGTGATTTTCTTTGAGGCTTCTCCGATTTCAGTCATGGCCTGGTTTAGATTCTGTATATAGGAATTACCTTTTGTAAGCTCTATTCCGGTCTGCTTTACATATTCATTTACTGTTGAAACCGTAACTACATTTTCTTCCGCATGATGAGCCACATTGGATATGGAGGCATTTAACTCCTCCACAGTAGCCGCCTGCTCCGTTGTACCGGAAGCCAAAAGCTGGGCTCCGGAGGAGATCTGATCGGCGCCGCTTGAAATCTGGTTAATGGAGTTCCTGAAGTTTCCGAAAATGGTATTTAAATTGGCAATGATTCCATTGATTGATGTCTTAAGAAGGATAAAATCCGCTTTGTATTCTGATTCAATGGTTAAGGTACAGTTTCCTTTCTCTACGCCGTCTAAAACAGTTGTGGCATCATTAATGATGGAGCGGAGAGAAGAAACGGTGTATTTTAAAGAAGCGGATAGAGTGCCGATCTCATCATCGCTCACATATTCAGGGACCTGGGAATGAAGATCACCCTGAGAAAGAAGCTCCAGTCTGTCCACCATTTTAATGATGGGGTTAACAATAGGAGAGGCAATCCTGATTGCGCAAATCAAAGCGATGATCAAAAAAACAGCTATAAAAAAAATCATAATAATGATTGAAATGTAGAAACCTTCCATAAGCTCAGAGGTTTTTGCCGCCACACCGATGGACCAGCCGTCTGTATTGGGAATGGGGGCATAACCTACGGTAAGCTGACTTCCCTTATGATGAATGGATTCGATGCCGGACTTACCGGTCATCATGTTCTGCACCATCTTTGCAGCGTCAGAAAAGGATGAATCTGTTTTGGCAGTTTCTATGTAATTTAACTGCTGGTTCACATTATCCTGTTCCTTATGTGCAACAACTGTTCCTTCTTTATCTACAATGAATCCATAGCCTGATTTTCCAAGGGATATGTCATTAATCATTTTGCTGAAGGAATCACAGGAGAGTCTTGCAAATACAATACCTTTGCTTCCGTCGCCATTAACCGGTGCTGAAAGAATCATAATCATCTGGCCGGTTGCTTTGCTTAAAAGGGGAGAGGATATGTAGGTTTCCCCGTTCGTGGATTTCTGAAAGTATTCCCTTTCTTTGATATCTGTTCCGTCGGAGGTAATTCCCTGGGGGTTGCAGACGACAATGGAATCAAATTCATATTCCTGCGCCAGCTGGGCTAAGTCTTTCTGAAGCTGTCCCGATGCACCGGAGGAATTTCTGATTCTGCTGTCCTTTGAGATTGATTCGATTTTAGTCTTGTAGATGAGGATGGCGTTTTCTACCGAATGGTTGTATGCGTTAGTGTTTTCCTGGATTCTAAGCTGCATGTTGTTCCTTGCATCCCGATAGACGATAATGGAATTGACGGTGCCGAAAAGTAATGTAATAACGGTTGACAATGCTGCGATACTGATTTGAAGCTTGCGTTTGATAGAATTTTTACCCATCTGCTTCTTTCTGCCTGGTATGGGCATCTGTTTTTCCTGCGACATGTGTTTTTCTCCTGATCTGGTTTTATTCTTTTCCTTATTTTGCCAATATTTTATCTTATGTAATCAGAGCAATTATAAAACAAGAGCATCTGGCTGTCAATTGTCCTGGACAAGAAAAAAAAGATTAAACATAATGTGGGATTAATCCATCTGTTTGAATCCGGTTGTTGTGAATAATGATACTTATTTCGGAGAAAAAACAGGAATCGGGGAAACAATATGCTCCCTCCTAAGTGACAAGTTTTATTATAATGCTTGTCACTTAGGAGGGAGCATATCAGCCGGCCTGTTAGAAGACTGGCGGTGAGATCTGATTAATGGAGTTCCTGAAGTTTCCGAAAATTAAAGAATGCCGATCTCATCATCGCTCACATATTCCGGAACCTTGGAATGCCGATCACCCTGAGAAAGAAGATCCGGTCTGTCCACCATTTTGATGATGGAGTTAACAATAGGAGAAGTAATCAAGATTGCGCAAATCAGGGCGATGATCAAAAATACAACTATAAAAAGAATCATAATGATGATTGAAATATAGAAACCTTCCATAAGCTCAGTGGTATTTGCCGCCACACCGATGGACCAGCCGTCTGTATTGGGAATCGGTGCATACCCCACGGTAAGCTGACTTCCTTTAAGATGAATGGATTCGAAACCGGACATACCAGCTGTCATGTTCTGCACCAACTTTGCAATCTCTGAAAAAGAAGAGTCCGTTTTTGCCGCTTCTATGTAATTCAACTGCTGGTTCACATTTTCCTGATCCTTATGTGCAATAACTGTTCCTGCTTTATCTACAATGAATCCATAGCCTGTTTTTCCAAGGGAAATATCGTTAATCATTTTGCTGAAGGAATCATAGGACAGTATTGCAGATACAATGCCCTTGCTTCCGTCGCCATTAATTGGAGCTGTGAGAACCATTATCATCTTTCCGGTTGTTTTACTAATGATAGGGGAAGATATATAGGTTTCTCCGTTTATGGACCTTTTAAAATATTCCCTGTCACTGACATCAGATCCATCAGAGGTAATTCCCTGTGGGTCACATATTATTATGGAATCAAATCCATATTTTTCCGCCAGTTGGGCTAAATTTTCTTTCAGCTGTTCCGATGAGCCAGAGGGGCCTGTGACTCTGTTATCCATTGAGACTGATTCAATTTTAGTCTTATAGATGAGAATGGCATTTTCTACGGAATGGTTGTACGCGTTGGTGTTTTCCTGAATTCTGAGCTGCATATTATTCCTGGCATCCTGATAAATAATAATGGAATTGACTGTGCCAAAAAGCAATGTAATGACTGTTGAAAATGCTGCAATACTGATTTGAAGCTTGCGCTTAATGGTGTTTTTACTCTTCGGATCGATGAGGTTCATTTGTGCTTTTGTTGTCATTAAAATATTCTCCTGATTTGGATTTATTATTTTTCATCTTTTGGTTAATTATTGTAATATGTAATTTGATTATAATACAAGAGCTAAAGGCTGTCCATGGTACTCCAGTAAGATTATTAAAAGAAAAGAGCAGGCAGTGCTGCCGGATAAGAGAAACCAGCAGCACTGCCTGTCATAGAAAGGCTTATTATTTTTTAAGTTCCTGCATCTTCATTGCACGAACCTTTAACGGAAGACCGAACAGAGTGATGAAACCGTCTGCATCGTGATGATCATAGAGATCACCGGTGGTAAAGGAAGCAAGAGATTCGCTGTATAAGGAGTACGGAGATGAGGTTCCTGCTTTGATAATGTTGCCTTTATAAAGTTTGAACTTCACTTCTCCTGTTACATATTCCTGTGTGGAAGTAACAAATGCCTGAACTGCCTCCCGAAGTGGTGTGAACCATTTTCCTTCATATACGATCTGCGCAAATTTATTACCCATATCTTTTTTTACTTCCATGGTAGCGCGGTCTAAAACCAGCTCTTCCAGCTGCTGATGTGCTTCTAAGAGAATGGTTCCGCCTGGTGTTTCATAAACGCCTCTGGATTTCATGCCGACTACCCGGTTCTCCACGATATCTACAATGCCGATGCCGTGCTTTCCGCCAAGCTCATTTAACTTTGTTATAATATCGGAAACCTTCATGGTTTCTCCGTTTACGCTGACAGGAATGCCTTTTTCAAAGGTCATGGTCACGTATTCTCCTTCATTCGGGGCCTTTTCAGGAGAAACACCAAGTACCAGAAGGTGATCGTAATTCGGTTCATTAGCCGGATCTTCCAGCTCTAAGCCCTCATGGCTGATATGCCATAAGTTACGGTCACGGCTGTAGCTGTTGTCTGCTGAGAACGGAAGGTCGATTCCGTGCTGCTTGCAGTATTCAATCTCATCTTCGCGGGACTGCATGGTCCATACATCGGTCATACGCCATGGTGCGATGATCTTTAAATCAGGAGCCAGAGCCTTGATGCCAAGCTCGAAACGGATCTGGTCATTGCCCTTTCCGGTTGCTCCGTGGCAGATGGCAGTGGCGCCTTCCTTCCTTGCAATCTCAACCAGTCTTTTTGCAATTGCCGGACGAGCCATGGAAGTACCCAGAAGATACTTATTCTCATAAACTGCATTGGCCTGTACACAGGGGATGATGTAGTTGTCGCAGAAGTCATCTACAAGATCTTCTATATATAATTTGGAAGCGCCGGATAATTTGGCTCTCTCCTCCAGACCATCAAGCTCGTTGCCCTGTCCGCAGTCGATGCAGCAGCAGACTACCTCATAATCAAAATTTTCCTTTAACCATGGAATAATGGCAGTGGTGTCAAGTCCGCCGGAATAGGCTAAAATTACTTTCTCTTTCATATATGATTCCTCCTCAATGGTTTTTGTATATTTTCTTTTTGAACTTACATAAATATACAACAAAACCAGGGGAAATGCAAGGGTAAAATGAAAAATATAAAAACATCTTGCATAATATACAAAAGAGATGTATAATTATGAAAATCCTTAAGGAAAAGGTAAAACGCTCATGAATGAAGAGCGGATGGCCGATACAAAATAGAGAATGGTAAGGAGCGATGACTATGATTAAAGCAGGAATTATAGGATCAACCGGATATGCAGGCGGTGAGCTGGCAAGACTTTTACTCCAGAGAGATGACGTGGAGATTAAATGGTACGGATCGAAAAGCTATGTTGACCAGAAATACGCTTCTATTTATCAGAATATGTTTGAAATCGTCAGCGATTCCTGCATGGATGATAATATAGAAGCTTTAGCAGAGAAGGTGGATGTGATTTTTACAGCAACACCCCAGGGCTTTCTGGCATCTGCTTTAAATGATCACATTTTATCACAGACCAAAGTCATTGATTTAAGTGCGGACTTCCGGATTCAGGATGTGAAAATCTATGAAGAGTGGTATCAGATCCAGCATAAATCTCCTCAATATATAAAGGAAGCGGTGTACGGACTTCCGGAAATCAACAGGGAAAAGATTAAAAATGCAAGGCTGATAGCAAATCCGGGCTGTTATCCCACCTGTTCGGAACTCTCTGTTTATCCGCTGGTAAAAGAAGGTCTGATTGATCCTGATACAATTATCATCGATGCAAAATCGGGAACTTCAGGAGCCGGAAGAGGAGCGAAGACTGACAATCTTTACTGTGAAGTGAATGAGAACATCAAAGCTTACGGGGTGGGTGTTCACAGACACACTCCTGAGATTGAAGAACAGCTTTCCTACGGGGCAGGAAAACCGGTAACCATCAGTTTCACACCACATCTGGTTCCCATGAACAGAGGCATTCTCATAACTGCCTATGCATCGTTAACCCGGCAGGTTTCCTATGAAGAAGTAAAATCCGTTTATGATAAGTACTATGGCAAAGAATTTTTTGTCCGGGTGCTGGAGAAAGATGTGACACCTCAGACAAAATGGGTGGAAGGCAGCAACTTTGTTGATGTGAATTTTAAAATTGATCCAAGAACCAGACGGATCGTGATGATGGGAGCCATGGATAATCTGGTAAAAGGGGCCGCCGGGCAGGCAGTGCAGAACATGAATATTCTTTTCGGACTGGAGGAAAACAAAGGACTCAAGCTGATTCCCATGTTTCCGTAGCTGATTGAATGAAAGCGTAATGAAAAAGGAAAAAATAATGATAATACGATCAATGACAATAGAAGATTATAGCCAGGTATATGCACTTTGGTCCGGAATTAAAGGATTTGGTATCCGGGCTGTTGATGATTCGGAAGAAGGAATCAACCGGTTTCTTCTTAGAAATCCGGACTTGAGCGTGGTTGCAGAAGATAACGGTACGGTTATTGGTACGATCTTATGCGGTCATGACGGGCGCAGGGGAACGTTATACCATGTGTGCGTGGCAGAGGAATACAGAAAGCATGGAGTCGGTCATGAGATGGTTCTGGAAGCTGCCAGCCGACTGAGAAAAGAGGGAATCAATAAAGTCAATCTGATTGCCTTTCGTGCCAACCTTTTGGGAAATAATTTCTGGAGGAAAGAAAAGTTCACATTCCGTGATGATTTAAATTACTATGATTTGACCATCAGTGAGGAAAACCGCACTGATTTTGTAAGCTGACAGAAGAGGATACCATTACCGGAGACAGGGAGGAAATAATTATGAAGCAGATAAGCGGAGGAGTAACAGCAGCGAAGGGATTTAAAGCTGCATCAACGGCAGCAGGCATTAAATATAAGAACAACCGGAACGATATGGCGATGATTTACAGTGAGGTTCCATGCAAGGCAGCAGGTACCTTTACTACAAACATTGTAAAAGCAGCCCCTGTCAAATGGGATAAGGAGATTGTGACCAGTTCTCCCTTTGCCCAGGCAGTTGTGGTAAATGCAGGAATTGCCAATGCATGTACCGGTGAAGAAGGATTCTCCTACTGCAGTCAGACGGCAAAGGCCGCTTCTGAGTGCCTTTCCATACCGGAAGATTCAGTACTTGTGGCTTCCACCGGAGTAATCGGAATGCAGCTTCCAATTGACCGCATCACGGCGGGAGTGAAAGCAATGTCTGCTATACTGGAGGGGAGTGAAGAGAGCGGAACTGCAGCAGCACAGGCCATTATGACTACCGATACTGTAAAAAAGGAAGTGGCAGTTCAGTTTGAGGCAGGGGGAGCAACCATCACCATCGGAGGCATGTGCAAGGGCTCCGGAATGATCCACCCTGACATGTGCACCATGTTAAGCTTTGTTACCACAGATGCTGCAATCTCAAAGGAGCTTTTGCAGGAAGCGTTAAGGGAAGATATCAAAGATACGTACAACATGATATCCGTTGACGGAGATACCTCTACCAACGACACCGTTCTTCTTCTGGCAAACGGTATGGCTGGAAACAAAGAAATTACGGAAAAAAATGAGGATTATCAGTTATTTATAAAAGCACTTAATTTTATCAATGAAACTCTGGCAAAGAAGATGGCAGGGGATGGAGAAGGCTGTACTGCATTATTTGAGGTAAAAATAATCGGCGCAGAAACAAAGGCACAGGCTGTGACATTATCAAAATCAGTCATCACCTCCAGCCTGACAAAAGCGGCCATATTTGGTCACGATGCCAACTGGGGACGTATTCTCTGCGCCATGGGGTATTCCGGAGCTTCCTTTGATCCGGAAAAAGTGGATCTGTATTTTGAAAGTGCAGCAGGAAAGCTTCAGATCATTGAAAATGGTGTGGCACTCCCCTACAGTGAGGAAGAGGCGACTAAGATATTATCGGAGCCGGAAGTGACAGCCATTGCTGACATCAAGATGGGAAATGCCTCTGCAACTGCATGGGGCTGTGATCTGACTTTTGACTATGTAAAAATCAACGCAGATTACCGTTCTTAAGCATTGAAAGCAGACCGTAAGAAGGAGAGGAAAAAGTAAATGGAGCTGGATCAGAGCATTATGCAGAAAGCCGAAGTGTTAATTGAGGCACTTCCTTATATACAGAGGTTTAACCGTAAAACTATCGTGGTAAAATACGGCGGCAGCGCAATGGTAGATGAAGAACTGAAAAAACAGGTAATCCAGGATGTGGTACTTTTAAAACTGGTAGGGTTCAAGCCCATTATCGTCCACGGCGGCGGAAAAGAGATCAGCAGGTGGGTGGAGAAAACCGGTATGGAGCCTCATTTTGTCAATGGTTTAAGGGTTACGGATGAGCCAACCATGGAGATTGCAGAGATGGTATTAAACCGGGTGAACAAAAGTCTGGTTCAGCTCGTGAATGAGCTGGGGGTTAAGGCTGTGGGAATCAGCGGAAAAGACGGCATGATGTTAAAATGCCGGAAACGTTATTCAGACGGAGAAGACATCGGTTTTGTAGGCGATATCACAGAGGTTGATACCCAGATCATCAACGATCTTCTGGAAAAGGATTTTCTTCCGATTATCTGTCCGGTAGGCTTTGATGAGGACTTTAAGACCTACAATATTAATGCGGATGATGCCGCATGTGCCATTGCTACAGCCATGGAGGCAGAAAAACTGGCTTTTTTGACGGATGTGGAGGGCGTTTACCGGGACTTTCAGGATAAGGATTCTTTAATCTCTGAAATGTCCATTGAAGAGGCCCAGAAGTTCGTAAGCGGAGGAACTCTTGGAGGCGGAATGCTTCCCAAACTTCAAAACTGCATCGATGCCATGAACCACGGGGTGTCCAGGGTACATATTATGGACGGAAGGATTCCCCATTGTCTTCTGCTTGAAATTTTCACCAATAAAGGAATCGGAACTGCAATCGTGAGCCCGGGAGAGGAGCGTTTTTATCATGCTGAATAAACAGGAATATATCGATAAGGCGGAATCAGAGATTTATAAGACCTATAACCGTTTTCCGGTTGTCTTTGACCATGGAGACGGAGTACGGCTTTATGATACGGACGGAAATGAATACCTGGATTTTTTTGCCGGAATCGCAGTAAATGGCCTTGGCTATAATGATGCGGAATTTAATGAGGCAGTAAAGGCCCAGGCAGATAAGCTGCTTCACATTTCAAATCTCTATTATAATGTCCCGTCTGTAGAGGCGGCAGAACTGCTTTTGAAGGCATCCCAGATGGATAAAGTGTTTTTCACCAACAGCGGAACGGAAGCCATTGAGGGAGCTTTAAAAATTGCAAGAAGATATGCATATAATAAAGACGGCGGTCATGACCATGAAATCATCGCCATGAACCACTCGTTCCACGGAAGAAGCCTGGGCGCACTTTCCGTAACCGGGAATGACCATTATCAGGAGCCGTTTAAACCCTTAATTCCCGGAATTAAGTTTGCTGATTTTAATGATTTGGATAGTGTCAAGGCTCTTATAAATGAAAAAACCTGTGCCATTATTATGGAAACCGTTCAGGGAGAAGGGGGGATTTACCCTGCAACCAAGGAGTTTTTATCCGGAGTAAGAGAGCTTTGTGATAAAAATGACATTCTGTTAATCCTTGATGAAATCCAGTGCGGAATGGGGCGAACAGGCTCCATGTTTGCCTGGCAGCAGTATGGCGTGAAACCCGATGTGATGACGGTTGCAAAAGCGCTGGGAAACGGAGTTCCCATCGGGGCATTCCTTGCAGCCGGGAAAGCGGCTACGGCTATGGTACCTGGTGACCATGGCACTACTTATGGAGGAAATCCGTTTGTTACTGCTGCAGCATACAAGGTTTTAGAACTGTTTGAGAAGCGGGAAATTGTAAATCATGTAAAGGAAATTGGGGATTACCTGACGAAGAAGCTGGAAAAGTTGAAAGATAAGTATGAGATTATTACGGCAAGAAGGGGGCTGGGTCTTATTCAGGGACTGGAATTTTCAGTTCCGGTTTCGCCTGTTATCAGCCAGGCTTTGACTGAGCAGAAGCTGGTTATAATCAGTGCAGGCACCAATGTGATTCGGTTTGTTCCCCCTTTGGTAATTGAAAAAGAGCATGTGGACGAGATGGTGGAAAAACTGTCTGCGGTGCTGGATCAGCAAAAATAATAATGCGGAGTGTCCGGTTGTATAAATCGGATGCTCTTTTTTTATTGGAAATAAAGAAATCATTTTTGGAACAGCAGTTTTCTATCTTTTCCGCTATAATGGAGCTACCACGTGGAAAAAAAGAAAGGAGGCAGACGAAAATGGAAGCCGATGACAGAATTTCCATGACTGCCGTTTTAATCGATGAGCACATAAAAGAGGAACTGACCATCCTGCAGCTGTCTGCCTGGGCGGGGTATTCTCCCGGGTATTTTACCAGGTGTTTTAAGCGGAAATTCGGGATTTCTCCTATGGAATATGTAAAGCAGAGAAAGCTTTTAACAGCTGCAAAGGAGATTGCAAAAGGAAGGCGGATTCTTGATGCAGCTCTGGACTACGGATGGGAAACTCACAGCGGATTTACCAAATCCTTCACCTCTGTGTTTGGATATTCTCCTGTTTTGCTTCGGGCTTTCTATGTTCGTGATGCCTCTGTGAAAGGAGACAGACAATTGATGGAAGCATATATAAAAACAACGCGGTTATATGAAAAACTGGAGAAACTATGGCAGATTCTGTGCCTTACATTAAAAGAAAATAAAACTGAGTATGATGATGAGAAAGTAAGAATGATTTACGAACTGGCAAAGACATTACATGAGGGAGAGAAAAGAAAATCAGGGGAAGAATATATCACCCACCCGTTAAATGTGGCTATTATCCTGGCTGACATGGGGAACGATGAAACTACCGTTTGTGCCGGTCTTCTCCATGATGTGTGGCGGGAAGAATATAAGAAAAAAATCTTGCAGGAGGCCGGTCCTGCAATAGGTGAGATTCTTTTATCTTACGAAGAATTTGAGCGCACCCATGAAAGTCTTGATGACCGGGGCGTTATGGTAGCACTTTCAGACCGTCTTCATAACATGAGAACAATTGAGTATGTGGATCCGGCAACATGGAAAAGGAGGGCAGAAGATACGTTGCGGCTGTTTTCCCCCATTGCATCAAAATGTGCCGATTTCAGACTTCGCTCGGAACTTGAGGAACGTTCCATAAAGTTTCTTTCAGTTGACAGAATGGATGAGGGCTGATAAAATCTTTAAATTAAAAAGAGTGTATATTAATTCAACTAAAATGTATAGAACATGCTTTTTGACGAGAGGAGAAACAAGATGAAAATTGGTGCGATTACAGTGGGCCAGAGTCCGAGAACAGATGTTACAGCTGATATTATGGGTATTTTTGACGGGAATGCAGAACTCTGCGAAAAAGGAGGATTAGACGGGCTGACAAAGGAAGAAATCGGCAGATTTAAACCGGAGGAAGGCGATTACGTGCTGGTATCCAGATTAAATGATGGTTCTTCCGTAACGTTTGCAGAGCGCTTTATTCTTCCACGGATTCAGACAGCGATTTATGAACTGGAGGCAGAGGGAGCGGAACTTATCATGATGTTTTGTACAGGTAAATTTCCCGATACACTGAAATCTTCCGTCCCCCTGATCTATCCCTGTGATCTTCTGGACAGAATGGTTCCTCTTTTTTCACCCAATTCATCCATCATTGTAGTAACACCATCCCCTCAGCAGTTAAAACAAAGTCTGGACAAATGGTCACAGATTGTAACGGATGTGATAGTTATTTCTGCCTCCCCATACGGGGACTGGGAGGAGATTTTAGAAGCGGCAGGGAAGGTGAAAGGATTAAAAGGAGATGTTATCGTACTGGACTGCATTGGATACAGCCAGGAAATGAAAAAGATATTTGCGGGAGAAACGAAGAAACCGGTGATTCTGCCCAGAACACTGCTTGCACGCATGATTTCGGAATTAACAGACCGGTAAGTCATATAATCTCCTGATTCCTGTGCATACTGCTTAATTTGTCCCGAAATGACTGTGCACAAAGCTATTTACAAACAGGAATCCTCCTGATAGTATATTCATAATAATTTTATAAATATAAGTCAGGGGGATTCTTATCATGAGTGATATCTTATTCAGAGCAAAGGAACTGGAGTCATATGGCATTGCCATAAGACGACAGATTCATAAGAATCCTGAGCTTGGTTTTGAACTTCCAAAAACAATAGCGCTTGTTGAAAAAGAGCTGATTTCAATGGGGTATGAGCCGGTTCGCTGCGGAAAAGCCGGGATCACCGTAACCGCAGGAAAACCTGGCAGGACTTTTTTACTCCGGGCAGATATGGATGCCCTTCCGATGAAAGAAGAGACCGGTCTGGAGTTTGCGTCTGAGAACGATTGTATGCACGCCTGCGGGCATGATATCCATACCAGTGCCCTGCTTGTGGCAGCCAGGATCTTAAAAGAAAGAGAAGAAGAATTACAGGGAACTGTAAAACTGATGTTTCAGCCCTGTGAAGAAGGCGTGGCAGGTGCTCTTGACATGGTAAGGGCAGGGGTACTTGAAAATCCCCGCGCAGATGCAGCCATGGCTCTTCATGTAGTACATGGAAAAGCTGGAACTGTGGGGTATTCCTGGACTAATGCGTGTGCTTCCAGTGATGTATTTGCCATAACGGTGAAAGGAAAGGGCGGTCACGGAGCCGCACCTCACAACTGCGTGGATCCAATCAACACAGCAGTACATATACATATGGCGCTGCAGGCGGTAAACAGCAGAGAGGTTCACCCCGACGAGATGCTGGTGCTCAGCATCTGTGAGATACATGGGGGAACTGCTTCCAATATATTTCCTGAGACAGTCGTGATGAAGGGAACGATCCGGACCATGAATCCGGAAGTAAGAAGTTTTGCAAAGGAGCGCCTGGTTCAGATTGCGAAGCAGACTGCAGCCGTATTCCGGGCTGAAGCGGCGGTTGAGTTTCTCCACGAGGGTGTTCCACCCATGAGAAATGATACCATTCTTTTACAGGATACCAGGGAATATATTGACCGAATATTGGGAGATGGCACCTGTTACGAGCTTCCCCGGATGACTGGCTCAGAGGATTTTTCTGTCATATCCCAGCTGGTTCCCTCGGTGCTCTATTGGGTAGGAACCGGATCAGAAGAGGAAGGGTATCCCTACGGTGTCCATGATCCGAGAGTTACATTTGATGAAGAAAGTTTACATAAGATGGCAGCCATCTATGCGGGAACTGCCATGGAGTGGCTGAGAGAACATTCGTAAGACAAGAATTCATTTTATACTGGCATAATAAACGATAGTTAAAGGCGACTATGTCTTCTTTGGCTGTCGTTTTATTAAAATATAAAGAAAAGAGGAAGAATTATGAAAAAGAGAATCTTAGCAGCAATCGCCGCCTTGGCAGCTACTGCTGTCTTAAGTGCATGCGGCTCTGATAAACCAGCCTCGACAGCAGCAGCGACTGAGCAGGCCAGCACAGCACAGGAGACGGCAAAAGAGGAGAAGACACCTGGGGAACCGGTATCCGGAGGCGTTTTAACCATCTCCCTTTCATCCTCCCCTAAGAATCTGGATCCCGTTAAGTATACGGGAACTTACGAATCCCAGATCATCGGAACTGTCTGTGATACCCTGGTGGAGTACAACACAGAACTGACCGAAATCCAGCCTGGTCTGGCAAAATCGTGGAAGGTCAGTGACGATGGACTGGCTTATACCTTTACACTTCGGGATGATGTTTATTTCCAGCCTGGCAAATTTCAGGAAGGAAGAAAGATGACAGCAGAGGATGTGAAGTATTCTCTGGAACGTTCCCGTCAGCTTTCTGCCATGAACCGTCTGGACATGCTTGATCATTGTGAGGCAGTCAGTGAAACAGAACTGGTATGTTATCTGGCAGAACCCAATGCTGTATTCTTAACAGCACTGACTGATGCAGGAAATGTAATTGTTCCAAAAGAAGAAGTGGAAGGCTGGGGAGATGATTTCGGCACTCACCTTGTAGGAACCGGCCCCTTTGCCCTGGAGTCCTTTGAACTGGACCAGCAGGCTGTATTAAAACGAAACGACAAATACTGGGCTGCAAAACCTTATCTGGATGGGGTTACATTTAAGCCGGTGAGTGACGGAAATCAGGCAGTTAACGCGCTGAGGACCGGAGAAATCAACCTGGCTACCAGCTTAAGCGGAGAAGCAGTCAAGATTGCAAGAGAAGACCAGTCAGTGGAACTGATGGAGACACCGGGACTTCATGTTGCATACATTTATTTCAACCAGAAGAGCGGTCCTACTGCTGATATCAAAGTCAGAGAAGCAATTATCAAAGCGGTCAATGTGGATGAGCTGACTGCCGGAGTATATCAGTATAATGAGGCAAAACCAGCTAGCCTTCCGCTGCCTCCTGGTTCCTGGGGATATGATTCCAGTCTTGAGTCAGAAAAGCCGGCCTATGATCCGGAAGGAGCAAAGAAGCTTTTGGCAGAGGCAGGATATCCAGATGGTTTTGATTTAAATATCTACATCTCCAACACAGAAGCAAGAATAAAAATGGCAACACTGTTCCAGGCTTATTTAAAGCAGAATTTAAACATTAACGTGAACATAAACACAAGTGAATGGGGAACCTTCAGTGAAATCGCAGCATCCGGCAAAGCTGATGTCTTTGCAATGTCCTGGACCTGGTATCCGGATCCTTACTTCTTCTTAAACAAGCTGTTCCACTCCAGTTCCATCGGTTCTCTTGGAAATGGCCAGGGATTTGAAAATAAAGAAGTAGATCAGTATTTGGATGATGCCCTTCTTACAACAGATCAGGCTAAACGTGCAGAACTGTACAAAAAAGCCCTTGCTGTTATTGTAAAACAGTATCCGGGAATCTTTTATGCCAATGAAAATGTAAACTGGGGCGTAAGCTCCAATGTTCAGGGTCTCACTCAGAGAGCAGACGGAAAGGTTAAAATCTGTACACCTGATATCAATGTATGGTTATCAAAGTAAGAAACAGGAATGAGGGATATTGCATAAGCAATATCCCCTGTTTCAAAAACACGAGAGGAGATCTATGTTAAAAACAATATTAATCAGATGTCTGCAGATCATTCCATCTCTCTTTGTGGTCGTCACACTGACTTTTATCCTTACCAGAATGATTCCCGGTGACCCGGCAAGAGCGGTTTTAGGACCTCAGGCTTCCGTGGAGGATGTACAGAAAATGCGTGAGACCATGGGTCTTAATCAGCCTCTTGTCAGCCAGTATAAAGACTATATGATCCAGATTGCAAAGGGAGACTTCGGGGTCTCCTATTCTTACAATCAGCCGGTTCTCGGGCTGATTGCAAAAAGAATTCCCAATACTCTGCTTCTGGCATTGCCGTCAGTATTCATTGCTCTGATTGCAGGTCTGTTAATTGGTGTGACTTCGGCAGTCCGGCAGGGAACTTTATTTGATTATCTGTTCATGGTACTGGCACTGGTGGGGGTTTCCATGCCGATTTTCTGGCTGGGTCTGATGCTGGTGCTGGTTTTCAGCGTTCATTTAGGCTGGCTGCCTGTACTTGGGATGGGAAGCATTTCTGCAGGAATCGGAGATGTGATCCGCCATATGGTACTGCCCTGTTTTTGTCTGGCAACCATCCCGACTGCGACATTTTCCCGTATTACCCGTTCAAGCATTCTGGAATCCATTCATGGCGATTCCATTCGCGCTCTCAGAGCGAGGGGAATCAGGGAATCGGTTGTGATCTGGAAATATGCATTAAAAAGTGCGCTACCGCCCGTAATTACAGTTTTGGGCCTGCAGCTGGCAGGCTGTTTTGCAGGTGCTATTCTCACAGAAACCATTTTTGCCTGGCCAGGCATGGGAACCCTGATTGTAGGGGCAATTGACAACAGAGACTATGTCCTGATACAGGGAGCTGTCCTGGTGATTGCACTGGCATTTGTATTAATTAACATGCTTGTGGATGTGGTATATATGATAATCAATCCCAATGTCAGCTATGAAGGAGGTTTTTAAATGGCAAAGGTGATTTTGCTGGACCAGCAGTCTCAGGAAGAGGTTCTAAGAAGAGAGAGAAAAGCAAATAATGCATGGAATAAACTGAAACGGAATAAGACAGCAGTACTGGGACTTGCGGCTGTTTGCTTTATGATTGCCATTGCAGTGTTTGCCCCATTTATAACTGACGGAAAGCCAAATGAAATTCACCCGATTGATGCCTACCTTACTTTTTTCGAAAAGGGCCATATATTCGGGACCGATGAGTTTGGAAGAGATTTATTTACAAGAGTCTGCTACGGAGCCAGAGTTTCTCTCTTAGTTGCTGCGGGAGCTACCATAGTGGGAGGCATTGCCGGTGTCCTTTTGGGACTTCTGGCCGGATATATGGGTGGAATTGTGGATGCAGTTGTGATGCGGATTATGGATGGAGTTCTGGCATTTCCCTTTATCCTGCTTTCCATTGTGCTTATGACTGTACTGGGGTCCGGAATGATCAATGTTATTCTTGCCATTGGCATAGCAGAGATTCCAAGATTTGCCAGAGTGGTAAGAGGACAGGTGCTGGTGGTGAAGCGGGAAGAGTACTGCAATGCAGGAAGAGTAATCGGAATATCCCATTTCCGTATGCTGTTCCACCATATCCTTCCCAATACCGTTTCGGAAGTGATCGTCTATGCGACTTTAAATATAGCCAGTGCCATTATTTCTGAATCTGCGTTAAGTTTTCTGGGACTTGGAATCGATCTGCCTACGGCTTCCTGGGGAAGTATTCTAAGAGCAGGGAGAAATTCACTGAATACGGCGCCTCATATTGCGGCCGTATCAGGGGCATTTATCCTGATAACGGTAATTGGTTTTAATCTTCTTGGCGACGGGATCCGGGATGTGCTGGATCCTAAGATGAAAAAGTAGGGAAACGTATGGATATGAACAAGTTAAAAGCAATTGCCAAACAGGCGATTGAGGAAAAATCGGATCAGCTATGGGAACTGGCTCTCTTTTTGTGGGACAATCCGGAATATAATTTCAATGAATATGTCTCAAGCAAAGCGGTGAGCGGACTGCTTGAAACCTTTGGTTTTGAAGTGGAACGGGGAATCTGCGGTCTTGATACGGCATTTTGCGGGCGTTATGACAGCGGGAAGCCGGGGCCTCATATCGGGTTCCTTGCTGAGTATGATGCTGTCCCCGGCATGGGGCATTCCTGCGGGCACAATCTTATGGCAGCCATGTCTGTGGGAGCAGGTGCAGGGGTAAAGTCAGTCATTGACCAGTCAGGCGGAACCATATCGGTTTACGGAACTCCCGCGGAAGAAGGCGGAGGCGGAAAAGTGATCATGCTTGAGCGAGGGGCATTTAAGGAGCTGGACGCAGCCATGATTATACACTCCGCAAATGAAACCGTAGTCAATGATATCTCCTATTCGGTAACCGATATGATTGTCACCTATCATGGAAAAAAGGCGCATGGAGCAACCTGGCCGGAGGAAGGCGTCAGCGCACTGGAACCTTTGCTTTTGCTGTTTCAGTATATAAACGGCCAGAGGCTGTCATGGAATGGCAGGGGCACGATTCTCGGAGTAATAACAGACGGCGGCAGGGAACCAGTCACCATACCGGAAGTCACTCAGGCAAAGTTTACGGTCAGGTCCTTTGATCAGAGATTCAAAGAAAAAATTTTAAAGGAATTTCTGGAAGCCGGAGAATCCATTGCCCGGATGACAAGGACAACCTTTCAGTATGAGCAGGCGGGATATACATATGAAGATATCCGTAACAATCCCGGATTGGAAGCACTGCTTGAAAAGAACTTTACGGAACTTGGAGAAGTGGTAATGCCAAGAAGAAAAGAACTGGGAATCGGCTGCACAGATGTGGGAAACATCACTCACGTAATACCTGCACTTCAGTCATACGTAAAGGTGGTGCCGGAGTTAAGGGGGCATACCAGAGAGTTTGAAGAGGCATGCCGGAGTGAGGCTGGAAAAAGGGCTGTATTAACAGGGGCGAAGGCACTGGCTCTTACAGCACTGGATCTTCTGTCATCTCCTGAGGAGATGGAGAAGGTGAAGAGAAGCTTTGAAGAAAGGAGGGGCTGCTGTGAGTGAAGCATTATTAACTGTAAAAGATTTAAAAACCTATTTTTATACGTCAGGCGGTGTGAGCAAGGCGGTAGACGGAGTGAGTTTTCAGATTAACCGCGGAGAGATCATGGGGATTGTGGGCGAATCAGGGTCTGGAAAAAGTGTCACTTCTTCATCCATTATCCGTCTTTTACCTGCCGGGACCGGAAAAATTGTAAGCGGCAGCATTGATTTTGACGGTACAGACGTCCTGGCCCTTAATAAAAAAGAGCTTCTGTCTTTCCGGGGAAGGGATGTTTCCATGATTTTTCAGAATCCCATGACTTCCTTATCGCCTGTATTTAAAGTCGGACATCAGATGACAGAATTGATCCGTACCCAGCAGAAGGTAAGCAGACAGTCGGCCTTTCGTATGGCAGAAGAGGCCTTGATGAAGGTTGGTATAACGGATGCCAGACGGCGCATGGATTCCTATCCTTATGAACTGTCAGGCGGTATGTGCCAGCGTGTGATCATTGCCATGTCCATCTTAAGCAGTCCTAAGATGATTATTGCAGATGAACCGACCACTGCCCTTGACGTAACCATTCAGGCCCAGGTGCTGGAACTGTTAAAAGAGATGCGTAAGACTTATCAGACAGCCATACTTTTAATTACCCACAATCTGGGAGTTGTCTGGAAAATGTGTGACAGCGTCATGGTGATGTATGCTGGAAAAACAGTGGAATACACCACGTGCAGCAACCTGTATCATAATCCTCTGCACCCTTACACATGGGGGCTTCTGGATTCCATGCCAAGGCTTGGCAGTGAATCAGAAGAAGAATTGTCCACCATTCAGGGAACACCTCCTGATTTAAGACTCACAGGAACCTGCTGTAATTTCTCCAATCGGTGCCCCTATGCAAGTGAGATCTGCAAAAGTGTGGTACCGGAATTAAAAGAACTGGAACCGGGACATTTTGTCGCCTGCCACAGGCAGTGTGAGGAAGGCGGTCTTGTACGGGGAGGTGTGGATAAGAGATGAATGAAAATTCAATCATTTTGCAGATAAAAAATCTGTCTAAGGATTTTGAGGTAAAAGGCAAAGGCCTGGGAGGGAAAAAATCGGTTCTTCATGCATTAAAAGACATCAGTCTGGATATCAGAGAAGGAGAGGTCCTGGGAATTATCGGTGAATCCGGCTGCGGGAAGTCCACTCTGGGAAGATGTCTTGTTGGACTTCATAAACCCACCGGGGGAGATATTCTGTTTGAAGGAAAGAGCATTTTAAAATTATCTTCCAGGGAACGGTTTAAGTTGTGTAAAAACATTCAGATGGTTTTCCAGGACCCATATTCATCCCTGGATCCCAGACATACAGCGGCCGACTCTGTCTCAGAGCCTATGATTGTCCATAAAACGGTAAAGGGACGGGAAGAACTGGAGAAAAGAGTTTTAGAACTGTTTCATCAGGTAGGTCTGGATGTTCAGCACATGAACCGGTATCCCCATGAGTTTTCAGGGGGACAGAGGCAGCGCTTAAATGTGGCAAGGGCCATCTCCATTCAGCCTAAGGTGGTTGTCTGTGACGAGCCTGTATCGGCGCTTGACGTTTCCATTCAGGCACAGGTAATCAATTTACTGAAAGGCCTGCAGAAGAAATATCATCTTACCTATGTCTTTATTTCCCATGATTTAAGTGTGGTAAAATATGTCAGTGACCGGATTGCAATCATGTATCTGGGACAGATTGTAGAACTGTGCAATGGAGGAGATATTTATAAAAATCCGCTTCATCCCTATACAAAGGCCCTTTTATCCGCCATTCCCCCGGAAAGTCCGGATGAGAATAAGGAGAGGATCACACTGGAGGGAGAGATATCAAGCCCCATTGGAGACCGGGAAGGCTGTCCTCTTGCCGGACGGTGCCCTCAGTGTATGGAACGCTGTAAAAAAGAAGTTCCGGCGCTTTTGCAGTACGGAGAAGAAGGACATCAGGTAGCCTGCTTTTTGTATGAAAACAGGAAAGCACAGGGAGGAAATTGAGATGACAAAAAAAGAGCTGGTACAGTATGTAGATGATCATCGTGAGGAACTGATTACGCTGGTATCACAGCTGATTCAGATAAAAAGTGAAAATCCAACCGGCACACAGAGAGATGTGGTTGATTTTGTGGAAACATACTTAAAAGATGCCGGTATTGAATATAAGGAAACTGGCTGCAATCCGGATTATCCCTGTGTAGTGGCGGGCTACGGAAAAGACATGGGTTTTTCCCTGATTATAAATGGACATGTGGATGTAGTACCTGCCGGGGATTTAAACCAGTGGGATTTTGATCCTTTTTCCGGTGAGATAACAGACACCCAGATACTGGGGAGAGGGACCTCGGATATGAAGGCAGGAGTGGCAGGAGTTTTATTTGCTCTTTCCCTTTTTGCCAGGAAGCAGGTTCCCTTAAATGGCAATATCCGTCTTCATATTGTTTCTGATGAAGAAAGCGGCGGTCAGTTCGGAACCCAGTGGCTTTGTGCCAACGGTTATGGAGAGCATGCTGATGCGTGCCTGGTGGCTGAGCCGACTTCCATGAATACCATAGAAATCGGGCAGAAGGGCGGCCTGCTTTTGAAAATAAAATCGTATGGAAAATCCGCACATGGAAGTCTTGGGGATTTTAAAGGAGAAAATGCCATTTTAAAACTTTCGAAAGTTCTTTCCAACGTTTGCCTGCTTTCTCAAATAGAAGGGCATTTTACAGAACGTCAGGAAAAGCCGCTGATGGATTCCAAGCTGCTTGCAGAAAGAGAGAATCATATTCCGGGACTTGGAAAAGTCATTGACCATGTCAGCACCAATGTAGGGCTGATCCAGGGAGGAACCAGGCATAATATGGTTCCCGACTATTGCGAAGCGACGGTCGATGTCA
This sequence comes from Lacrimispora sp. 38-1, assembly GCF_049890855.1. NCBI lineage: Bacteria > Bacillati > Bacillota > Clostridia > Lachnospirales > Lachnospiraceae > Lacrimispora > Lacrimispora sp. 38-1. Next base: position 278,032 of record NZ_JBANEW010000027.1, read on the forward strand.
GGCTTCCCATCGGCGTGTGTAAAGAAGAAATTGATGAAACCTTAAAACAGATTCTTGAAATCAGCGGAGTGGAGGGTGTGGAGTACGAGCTCCAATATAAGAGTGATGCCAATTTCACAGACCATGAGGCTCCCATTGTGCTGGCATTTAAAGAAAATGCAGAGCTGCTTCTTGAAAAAGAAGTGATTCCTGCATACCAGTGGGCTTCCAGTGATGCCAGGGATTACCGTAAACTTGGTATCCCCACCATTCAGTTTGGTCCCTCTAATACAGTGGGGATTCATTCTTATAACGAAACAGTGCAGATCGAGGATGTGGTCACAGCAGCTAAAATCTATGTGGCAGCTATTTGTGATTTAATGGAGATTAAGTAAAGAACATGGAGGATTTATCATGCTGATGAAACAATTGATCGAGGTATATGATCTGCTTGACAGCAGCTATGCCAGCGGAAAACAGGTGGAACAATATTTAAAAGGCATCCGCAGCGACGCTGATGTTGAAGTTTATACCCTGGAGGGACCAAAAGGAAAAACCGACATGGTAAAAGTGAGAATTCCGGGAACAAAAGGGAAAAGCAAAGGCATGAACGCTCCAACCATCGGATTGCTTGGAAGGCTTGGCGGTCTGGGAGCCAGGCCTGAGAGGATCGGTTTTGTATCAGATGGAGACGGAGCTTTGGTTGCAATCTCTCTTGCAGCAAAAATTCTGGACATGCAAAACAAAGGAGATTATCTGGAGGGAGATGTATTTATCTCCACTCATGTCTGTCCCGATGCACCCACCAGAGAGCACCAGCCGGTGCCCTTTATGGATTCCCCTGTCAATATGGCGCAGGTAAACCGGGAAGAGGTGACAGATGAACTGGATGCCATATTATCCGTGGATACCACAAAAGGGAACCGGATCATCAACACCAGAGGCTTCGCCATTTCACCAACGGTAAAGGAAGGGTATATTCTGAAGGTTTCAGAGAGCATTCTGGACCTGATGCAGATGACCACCGGAAAGCAGCCTTTTGTATATGCCCTTTCCCAGCAGGACATCACTCCCTATGGAAACGGCCTTTATCATTTAAACAGCATTCTTCAGCCTGCAACTGCCACGAAAGCACCGGTAATCGGAGTTGCTGTCACTACGGAAGCTCCTGTGGCAGGCTGTGCAACCGGAGCCACACATATCACAGACTGTGAAGAAACCGCCAGATTTATGCTGGAGGTAGCCAAAGCCTACGGCCGTGGAGAGTGCAGCTTCTACGATGAAGCAGAATATGAGCGAATTCAGTATCTCTACGGCAATATGGAGCACTTCCAGACTCTGGGAACAGGAAATGAGTGCGACGATGATGCATAAATGCTACATATTCTGAATCAGTTCCCAGGCACAGATCCCAAGGTAGAGGCGCAGGATATCCTCGACTGCCGATATCTCGCAGTAAAGCAGCTTTTTAACCAGCGTAAGCCGTGAGGTCAGAGTATTTCTGTGTATAAATAATTTCTGGGCTGTATCAGTTAAATTCATGGAGCTTTCCAGATATGTTTTCAGCGTCAAAAGAAGCTCGCTTTTGTTTTCCTGGTCATAGGACACAAGCTCTTTTACCGTGTCCGTGTAAATTTTATTTATTTCATAAGTACTTAACTGCGTCAGAACATGGTAGGCGTACTGCGCAGAGTATGAGTTAACCAGAGAGGCTTCCGCAAACTGAGTCTGCAGATGTAAGGTCTGCAGGCTTTCTTCGTATGCTTTTGCAATGGATGAACAGGATACATGGCACCGGCTGATTCCAAGTCTGAAAAAGGAGTGATAGTCGCTCAGTGCTTCCATTAGCTGGGAAACCGCCTGATTAACAAGAAAAAGTGCCTTACCATCAGGAACCTGTTTTGAATACAGGAAAAATATAACAATACGGTTATCATGGTTACACAAAAAGTATTTATAATCAAGGCGGATCATTTCATGATTGATCCCATTGTACAGACTCCGAAACATTCTGCTTTCTTTATCCAGACATTCAAATGTAACGCAGATTCTTTTTAACTGATAAGGAAACGAGTAGGAATCGCAGATCAGCTGAATCTCTTCCGCGGATTTTTTTTTCTTATCTGTAAGCATATAGAAAAAAGAATCAAAATAATTTTTCTGTGAAAAAGTTCTGTTTTGAACCTGCATGGAAGACAGCTCCAGAGCGATTACCGAAAAGATCTGCTTTAAAATAACGGCGGTTGTCTCATCAATCTTTGTTTTTGTATGATCAATGCACAAATAATGCCTGTTATCAGGAAGCAGAAAGGTCTGAAAGCCGAGGAGCGTATTATTGAAATAAAACGTTCTGTTTCCGGGAGGATCTTTTTCTGTGTCCTGCTGCGCCGCTGTCTGGAGAGGCTGGGCATGAAGCTTATTAATTTTGTTGAATTCCTCCTGCTGTCTGGGGGGAATATAATAATATAGCGGAAAATCGGAAATAGTGGTGATCATAACAATGGAATTGGTATAACGGGATATTTCTTCCAGCATTCTCATAATTCCTTCTTTATTAAAATAGAGCTGGTGAAATTTTTCCGTTTCCCTGAGGATAAACTGCTGCAGGGAAATCTTCTGGTCAATCAGGTTCTGATTAATTACGCTGATGATATTGGAGTAGACATGATAAAAAGGTACGGAGACCAGCGGAACCCCATATTTTTCAGCCTCTTTGATCAGGGAGTCCGGAATTTTGTCAAAGAAGCGTTTTACTTTTATACAGAACGCAGTGCATTCAATGGCATGGAGATCGGCAATGACCTGCTTTTGCAGTTCGGCATCATTATAGAATATATATCCGGTTGTCAGAATAATCTCATGTTTCTTAATCCATCTTACACCATCGGGATTATCAAGAACACTGATTCCGGTAATCGGCTTTTGAAGATCTTCTTCCCTGCCGATAAATTCAAGGTTATCAATTGGAGTTTCATATAGAAACCATCCGAGAGTCAAGGGCGGATACGTCATTTAATTCTCCTTTCATAGAGTATCAAAAGGTTTCATTCCGTTTTTTATTAACGACAATGATAACATCGATTCTCCCTTATTACAAGGTTATATTGTAAAGAAATGTCGAAAAAGAGCCTTGTGTTTTTTGTGTAAGGCCGATATAATGGTAAAAAATAATGCCGGAAAGAGAGGAACATATAAATGATAAAGGATCTTACAGTTTCCGCGTTTCTGGAAGAGCTGTCCTCCAAAAAGCCCACACCGGGAGGCGGTGGTGCGGCAGCTCTTGGAGGTGCCCAGGGCGTGGCATTAGGTGAGATGGTAATAAATCTGACTCTGGGAAAAAAGAAGTATGCGGATGTGGAAGAAGAGATGCAGCGTCTTCTTATAAAGCTGGAGGAAATAAAAAAAGAATTTTTAAGACTGGCTGATGAGGATGCGAGAGTATTTGCGCCTCTGGCAGCGGCCTATGGTCTACCTTCCACAACGGAAGAGGAAAAAAAACATAAGGAAGAAGTTTTAGAAACTCATCTCCTTGCTGCCAGCCTTGTTCCCAAAGCTGTTATGGAACAGGCGCTGGAAGCAATCGCAGTCATGGATATTCTGGCACATAAGGGCAGCAGGCTGGCTGTCAGTGACGTGGGTGTGGGTGTTTCATTTCTTAAGTCAGCACTTTTAGGAGCAAAGATGAATGTTTCCATTAATACAAAATTCATGAAGCAGAGAGAAACCGCCAGACAGCTGGACCAGGAGGCAAAAGCGCTTGCGGAGACTGGAATCAGGCTTTCTGATGAGATCTATGCTGACGTGGAGGCTGCGTTAAAGTAAAGATAAAGGAGTTTAAGATATCGTGATAACATTAAAAGGAGCAGCTGTGTCTGCCAAAATCAGAGAAGAGGTAACGGAGCTTTTACATGAGTTTCCGGGAGCAGCACCGAAGTTAGCAATTGTAAGGGTGGGAGAACGGCCTGATGACATGGCATATGAGCGTGGTGCATTAAAGAAAATGGAAAACTTCGGACTTCAGGCAGAAAGCTTTTCCTTTCCTGCAGATATTTCAAATGATGCCTTTCAGGCGGAATTTAAAAAGATCAATGAAAATCCGGACATAGACGGAATTCTCCTCCTGCGTCCGCTGCCCAGTCAGATCAATGAACGTGATATCGAGCATATGATCAGCCCTGGTAAGGATTTAGATGGAATTTCACCTGAGAATATAGCCCGGGTTTTTGCGGGAGAGAATGAGGGGTTTGCGCCCTGTACGGCAGAAGCGGTTATTGAGGTGTTAAAGGCCAATGACATCTCCCTGTCCGGAAAGAGGGTGGCTGTTATTGGAAGAAGCATGGTAGTGGGCCGTCCTCTTTCCATGCTCTTACTAAAAGAGAACGCAACGGTTACTATCTGTCACACACGCACCAGGGAAATTCAGAAAACATGCCGGGATGCAGAAATTTTGATTGCTGCTGCAGGACAGGCAAAGATGATAAATTCCTCTTATGTTGGGGCGGATGCAGTTGTGATTGACGTGGGAATTAATGTGGATCAGGATGGAAATCTCTGCGGAGATGTGGATTTTGAATCATTGAACGGTGTTGCTTCCATGGCAACTCCGGTACCGGGAGGTGTGGGAGCCGTAACAACAGCAGTTCTCGCAAAGCACCTGGTAACGGCAGCCAGAAAGCACAGAGGCAGCAGAAAGTAAATCAGACAGAATAGTAAAAGCGTCAGAAACAGGGCGAATTAAGCCGGTTCCTGACGCTTTTTAATATTTAATCGTTTTATTTTTTTGGAATATCCGAATGATGAATTTCTTCCGAAAATTCCGTTAATAAGCGGCGGCGCTGTGCAGTTTCTTCCTGAATTCGTTTAGGATTGTCAGTCTTTCGTTTTGCTGAGGCACGAACCAGCGGATAACAGGCTGAGAAAAAGGCTACCAGAGCCATACCTGTAAAAAATCCAATCGTCTGTCCTTCAATAAACGGCATACTGAACACGGCAATGAGGAGACCTGCCAGGGTGAATAAGGAACTGTATGGGAAACCGCACAGCCTGCAGTTTCCTTCCGGTTTCCCGTTCTTTTTCCGGAAACGGATATGAGTTGCCATGAGTATAATATAAGTGAAAAGAAGAGCAAATCCTCCGGAACTGATCAGGAATAAATAAACTTCAGGAAAAATTAGTCCAAAATAAAGAAACAGCAGCATGGAGCAGCCGGAGAAAAGGATACCGCGGTAAGGAACGTCGGTTCTGTCCCTTAGAAAACCGGGTCCAAGGCCGTCCTCAACCAATGAACGGAGCATTCTGCCGATTCCAAACATGGCAGCTACCATAGTTGATAATATGGCACTGATTAATATGACTGTCATGGCTGTGCCGGCCCAGGTCATCTTATAACGGTTTAATGCCGTGACCATGGGGCTCACATCTTTGCTTAAGGATGAGGTGGGTACCAGAAGCAGAAGAACTGAAATGCAGAGAATATAAAGTGTCACCAGCCATCCTACGGTCATATGAATGGCCCGTGGGATATTTTTTTCCTTGTTTTGTGTTTCACTGGCTGCAAGTCCGATTATCTCAAAGCCTGCATAGGTGAAAAGGACAATCAGCATGCTGCCTGCCAGGCTTTTAATGCCGCCGGGGAGGAATGGTTCAGATCTTATAACCCGAAGTCCCATGGGCTGATAACCAGGAACCACGCCGAATATGACCAGAGCACCGAACAGAATAAATCCCAGGATCGCAACGATCTTCACTGCAGCAAGGATACTTTCCAGACTGCTGAGCTTACTGGCTCCCAGAAGATTGATAAGAGTCACTCCCAGAATTAAAATTGTTCCAAGAACCGGTATGGAAACAGTAGGAAACCAGGTACGAAACAGCATAGAGACGGCTGTTGCCTCACTTGACATGGCGATTACCATGCCGGTCCAATAAACCCAGCCCACAACAAACCCGGTACCACGATTTAGATATTCTGCGGCAAATGACCGGAAGGAGCTGGAAGCAGGATTTGAAACCGTCATTTCAGAGAGGGCAAACAGGATGAAATAGACCATGACTCCGCATATAAGATAGGAAAGTATAATCCCGGGACCAGCGGCCTGTATGGCAACGGATGACCCGAGGAAAAAGGAACCGCCGATCACGGTTCCCAACGCCATCATTGTTAAGTGGCCTGCAGTCAGGCCATTTGTTTTCTGTTTCATAGGACGCCTCGCTTTTTGCTTTTTGTCTTATTATTTCTGTTATTGTGAAACTTATTCGAAATACAAGAACATAAAGAAAAATCAGGGGCATTTCATTCATTTTTTCAGGAATCTATCTCATCCTCCTTCATCAAATTGAGGGAGAGAGCCTCGTTATAAGCCTGTTTACATGCAGCCAGATCTTTTTCCAGCAGAGCATTGTAGATAATAACATGTTTGTCCGGGTCTTCGTTGTATTTCTTTTCAAGCCAGAGATTATTTTTCCTGGGTATAATTTCAAGCAAATACTGGCGGATTATGTTTTTAATCAGTAAAAACAAATCAGCATAAACAGTGTTGTGGCTGATCCGGAAAATATGGTAGTGGAAAATAAGGTCTTCCTCTACCAATGCCTGTATGGATTCATCAGTTCCTTTTTCCTGGCATTCTTTCCTGGCCGTCAGATACCGGTCCAGCTGTTTTTTTAAATTCTCCAGCTCATGATCGGTAGCATGGATCATAGCCAGTCTGCAGCATTCCACTTCAATCAGCATACGCAGTGAATAAATTTCGTCAATTGGTTTTTTAGAAGAAAAGAAATCTGAAATATCATAAAAAATATCTCCAAGGGAGAATTTTTTTACATAGGTCCCTTCTCCCACCTTAGTTTCCACAACACCTAAAGTATTAAGTTTCTGAAGTGCCATACGCACAGTAAGGCGGTTCACGCCATAAAGCTCTGCCAAGCTGCTTTCTGACGGAAGTTTCTCACCGATTTGCCATTCTTCAGCGAGAATGGATTGCTTCAGGCTTTCACATACCTGCTCAACAGCGGAAATGTGTGTAATTTTCATTGATTTTTTATCATTCATTTTTTTCACTCACTTTTATTAGTTGTACCTATTTTGACATAAAAAAATCTATATTGCAATTCCTTTTTCATATTTACTAATTTAGAGAAGGATGAAAAAGATGGATGATTATTAAAAATGCACAATAAAAAATATATAAATTTGTATATAACATAAAAAATAAACAAATTATTGACAGTGATTAAAAGTTGATGTACGATTAACTTAGCGAACAAGTGAACAGATAAACAAGGAGGTTATAAGATGAAAATTACAAAGGTTGATGTATTTCAGATTAACAATCCGGAGAACCCAATGTGGAAGCCGGTACTATGCCGGATTTATACGGATGAAGGAATTTACGGGGATGGAGAGGCTGCCATGGCCTACGGGATCGGATCTACAGGCGCTTTTGGTATGGTACAGGATTTATCCAGACTGATCATCGGCATGGATCCACTTGATAATGAAGTGATCTGGAATAAGCTTTATAAGCAGACGTTCTGGGGACAGAATGGCGGGTGCGTCTTCACTGCAGGAATGAGTGCCATTGATTTAGCCTTATGGGATATACGCGGCAAATTCTTTGGTGTGCCGGTTTATAAGCTGCTGGGAGGAAAAAGGCAGGATGATCTCAGAACCTATGCCAGCCAGCTGCAGTTTGGCTGGCAGCCTTCCATGGAAGCTGCTTATACAACAGAGGATTACGTAAAGTATGCAAAAAAAGCGGTTTCTGAGGGATATGACTGTATTAAGATCGATTTTTTTACCTACAAGGAGGATGGCTCAAGCTACAGCGATACGGAACGTACCACACTTTTGCCTCCGGAGAGGCTTAACATCATAGCAGGAAGGGTGGAAGCAGTCCGTAATGCAATCGGTCCAAAGGTGGATTTAATTATTGAAAATCATTCATTTTTGGATGCGCAGTCATCAGTCCAGCTTGGCAGAGCAATTGAAAAGTACAATATATTCTATTATGAAGAGCCTAATACTCCGGATCCTGTTACAGCTAAGTATATATCAGGCAGTTTGAATTTCCCTATTGCCAGCGGGGAAAGAATCTATACCAGATGGCAGTATGCAAAATATTTTGAGAATGCTTCCTTACAGGTGATTCAGCCGGATCTTGGAACATGCGGAGGAATCACAGAAGTAAAGAAAATTGCAGATATGGCTTATACCTACGATATAGCGGTTCAGATTCACGCCTGCGGCAGTCCCATAAGCACAGCAGCGGCACTTCAGATAGAATGCGTAATTCCAAATTTCGTTATTCATGAACATCATATTGTAAATCTCTGCGATTTTAATAAAAAGCTGTGTAAATACGATTATCAGCCAGTAAACGGTAAATTTAAGGTTCCGGACCTTCCAGGTCTTGGCAATGAGCTTTCTGATTTTGTTATCAATGGGGAAAAGGTATCAATAGAGGGAGATAAGTTATTCTGGTCCATGTAGTGTTTTTTTTGGAGGAGGTATTTTATTATGGGCAAAGACGAAGTTAAGAAAGAAGAGGGTGTTCTTGGGTTTACGGAATTGTGGGCGATTGGAATTGGCCAGGTAATCGGTGCCGGGGTTATTACCCTCATCGGACCAGCCATAGGCCTTACCGGTTATTCGGCATGGCTGGCTTATTTTGTGGCGGTTTGCCTCGGGGCAATTACGAATCTGCCGATTATTATTTTTTCATCTGTTACAAAGTATTCCGGAGGAGATTATTCCATCATCACTATGCTTGGGGGGCAGAAGGCTGGCGGGATGTATATTGTAGGATTTTCATTACAGACTCTGGGAATGTCACTGTTTGCCACAGCTCTTGGCTGGTATGTAAATTCCATGTTTCCTGATGCAAACGGAATGATTGTGGGGATCTTCTTCCTTGTGTTTTTCTATTTCATTAATATGATGGGTGTTGCAAACATGGCGAGAGCCCAGAAAATTATGAGTGCAATTTTAGTCGGATCTCTTCTCCTGTTTATCTTTGCAGGTGCACGAAAGGGAGATTTCACACCAGCCTTTGATTTTGCAGGCAGTGAGTTTTTTAAAGGAGGCAGCAAAGGCTTCTGGGCAGCCGTTATGCTGTTGGTTTACTCCTGTCAGGGATATAAATATAATGTGAATTACGGTGCTCAGACAAAGAATGCAACACGGAATATGCCTTTATCCATGCTGGCTGTTGTGCCTGTGCTGCTTGTGGTATACTGCGGAGCTGCATTGATTGATTCTGTAGTACTGCCAATTGAAACCGTTGCCGGCCAGCCTCTTACTTTGGCTGCAGGAGAGATTCTTCCAAAAACATTATTCTACGTGTTTATGTTTGGAGGTCCCATCATGGCACTTTTAACAACCATGAATTCCAGCTATGGTGCAATGTGCGGTCCTTTTTTAAAAGCATCAAAGGATGGCTGGTTTCCTGATAAGCTGGGCGCGGTAAACCGTAAAGGAGGGGCTTATGTAGTTCTGACCATTCAGCTGATAGTGGGGCTGATCCCGGTATTGCTGGGATTTTCAGTAAAAACCATTGTTAACAACATGATGTTAATTACTTCTGTTTATAATTTCCTGCTATTTTATTCCCTTACCAGGGTTCCGCAAAAGATGCCGGTTAAATGGGCGAAGGCCAGAATGCATATGAGTAATCCATTGTATTATTTCATTCTTGCAGTTGCATTTATCGTACAGGCGGCAATTGGCTGGAATTCCATGAGATCGTTAACGCCAGCGCTTGCAGTGTTTAATATTGCGGCTTTAATTATTTGCTTTACATATGCCATTGTTCGCCACAGATCAGGGAAGACTCATGTGGATACGGAAGGAATGATAGAATTAGGATAAAACAGCGGTCTTTAAAAAGAATAGAAAGGAAGATAATGATTATGAAAATAACAAAAATTGATGTGTTTCGACTTCAGACTTCCAACAATCGTATGAACAGCCCAATCGGCTGCCGCATTTACACGGACAATGGTATTTTTGGAGACGGAGAGGCTGGTATGGCATACGGAACAGGGGGAAGCGCTGCCTTTGGTATGGTGTGCGACTTAGCAGAGCTGGTTATAGGAATGAATCCACTTGATACGGAAGCTATCTGGGAGAAGATGTATAAAAGTACATTCTGGGGGCAGAATGGTGGTCCGGTTATATTTTCAGGAATTGCAGCCATTGATGTGGCTCTCTGGGATATTAAAGGTAAATATTTTCATGTACCATGCTATGTTCTTCTGGGCGGAAAGCTGCGGGATAAACTGAGATGCTATGCCAGCCAGCTGCAGTTTGGCTGGGGAAAAGAAGGAGAGGAGCAGCTTTGGGCGGTGACTCCGGAGGATTATGCGAATAACGCCCGTCTGGCAGCGGCAGAAGGTTTTGATGCCATTAAAATCGATTTTTTTGACCGTAATGAAAAGGGAGAGAAGCTGACTTCTCTCGATACCACCGGACTTCTCACCCCCAAAAAACTTCGTATGGTGGAAGCACGGATGAAAGCGGTCAGGGAGGCTGTTGGTCCAGACGTGGACATTATTATGGAGAATCATTCCTATCCCGATGCATTAAGTGCTGTACAGTTGGGAAAGCTGGCGGAACAATACGGTATCTGGGCATTTGAAGAGCCCAATACACCCGGGATTAAGACTTCAGAATATATTACGAAAAATATTTCTATTCCGATTGCAAACGGGGAGAGGATATTCAGCCGCTGGCAGTATGCACCATATTTTGAGAAGAATTTAATTCAGCTGGCTCAGCCGGATATCGGAAACTGCGGGGGAATAACAGAGGTGAAAAAGATCTGCGATCTGGCATATATTTATGATGTGGCCATTCAGGTACATGTGGCGGGCAGTCCTCTTGCTACTAACGCAGCCCTTCACTTAGAAGCGGCCATACCTAATTTCACCATACATGAGCATCATGTATGCAACCGTATGGAGACCTCAAAGGGTCTTACAAAATACAATCTCCAGCCTGTAAATGGAAGCTTTTCACTGCCTGAGCTGCCTGGGCTTGGCAATGAATTTTTAGAGTCGGCCATCAGCAGTGCACGTATGTTTCAGTCAATTGAATAAAAACTAAATGGGGAGCCATTGTTCTATAAGCGATGATTAATCACTTATATTGCAATGGCCCCTTATTTATTTTTTCCTCGCCCTGATTAAATACTGGTAGGTGGTAAATGCCTCCATACTGCTGGAACTGATGGAGCAGAGCTGTTCAATCAGCTTTTGCTGTTCAGGAGTGATATAAATCCTGGTAACACCAATATCTTCAATCTGATAACCAGTCTGGGAAAACATCCGCGTGATCTCATTCCGGGTGAAGAATCGCAGATGGGTTTTATCCAGAATACCGCTTTCCTCGTAGGTCCAGTATCCGTTTAGCAGATTATTTACTACCGAAATGTGCATGATATTGGGAATGCTTGCGAGTATGGCTCCGCTCGGTTTTAAATACCGTTTCATATTTTCCAGTACAGCGGCGGGCTGATGAAGGTGCTCTAAAACATCACCGAAGATGATATAATCAAAATATCCGTCCTCATATTCCAGCTTTTCCTCCACATTTCCCTGGGTGACAGGAAAGAGAAGGGAAGAGATGTTCCAGGACCCTTCATCCAGTTCAATTCCATGGAGGGAGGCAGCGGGGTATTTATTCCTGATGGCAAGCAGGGAGGCACCGCAGGCACAGCCCACATCTAATACATTTATGGGAGTATCTGCAGGATCTTTGATCAGGGCCAGAATATCCGGACGGGGGAACAGAGAATAGTTGAGCCGTACGTTCCATTTTTCATAAAAATGGCTGTAGTCACTAAAACGGGCCTGATTGCTCTGCTGCAGACCAAAGGTATAAACATAGCCATGATGGCATAAAAAGGTGATTTTCTTCAATTTAAGAAGTTGAAATGAAAAATCCTTTTCTGTTACTTCCTGGGTCAGGTAATTTTCATCAAATCCTCCGGTTTTGTCAAATAAGTTTCTGCGTATGAGAACTGTACAGCAGGAAGGGATCAGAACCGGATCCATCTGCTCATCCCCAGGCAGGTTATGCTCATCGGCATAAATACTGGCCCGGTCAATGGGAGTAATAAAATCAGTCAGCCCGAAAGCAGGACCGTTGGTAACCGCGCTGACTGCACCAATGGATTCCTCTTTATAAAGGGACATACGTAGCTGAAACAGTGCATGGGGGAGCAAAGCGGAGCCTTTTCCAAGAACGAACAGATCTTCCTGTTTTTTTATCTGTCCTATGGCTTTATTTAGCGCGGCACCAGGTGTGAGCCCCTTCACGGGAACAAGCTTAATTTCATTTTGTTCCTTCAGCCATTCAGTAACTTCCATAGACTCTTCATCATCGTGAACTATAATGGTTTTTACGTCTTCCCTGCTCAAAATGCATGTCTGTATGATCGCTTTCATCATATTTAAGTCTGGAACAGATGGAATTAAGAGAGCAGCTTTAGGCAGCTCTGCTGAATACACCTTTTCCAAGTCTTTCTTAATTTTAGCCAGCCGTCTGGCTTCCTCCGGACTGCTGCACAGGAACAGGCTGTGAGCGTAGCAGAGATAAGCCCGTTTAAAATTGCCGTTCTGGTGATAATAATCCCCCATTTCTTCATAAGTTTTATAGTTTCGGCTGTTTTTTGCGGCTTTTTTGTGTAAATCCTGAATATTCATGAAGACTCCTTTCAAGAAATCGTTATTTAGTTATGTTAGAGCTCTCATACCAGTATATTCTCCTGGTACATGCCGGTGTGATAAAACGTGATGTGGACAAACATTTAATAGAAAAAACGTCAATGATAATGCCAAATTCGGATAATTTGTTAAGGAAAGCTTAAGTATTGTTGAATTGAAACCAAGAGTTTTGTTTGTTATAATAAATAAGACTGTATTTTATGAACAGTTCAAAATATTACACCAATAGAAAGGGGAAAAGAATATATGAGTATGATCAATATGAGTATGGTTTCCACAATTATCACCGTTGTTCTGGTTGTAATTATCCTGGGCATCCTGATGTCAGGATATGTAAAGGCTCCGCCGGATATGGCATTTATTATTTCCGGTTTAAGAAGAAAGACGGTGATCGGCAAAGCCAGCATTAAGATTCCATTTCTTGAGCGGATTGACCGATTGAGTTTAAAGCTGATCCCGATTGACGTTAAGACATCCAATGCGGTTCCTACTGCGGATTACATTAATATCCAGGTAGATGCGGCTGTCAATGTGAAAATCAGCAGCGAGCCAGGCAAATTGTCTTTAGCAGCACAGAACTTCTTAAATCAGAATTCCGAATACATAGGCTCGGTGGCGAGAGAGGTATTAGAAGGAAACATGCGTGAAATTGTTGGGCGCATGAGACTGGAAGAGATGGTCAGCGACCGTATGAAATTTGCAGAGCTGGTGAAGGAAAATGCCATGCCGGATCTTGCAGCCATGGGACTTGACATCGTCAGCTTTAACGTACAGAACTTTTCCGATGCCAACGGTGTCATAGATGACCTTGGTATTGACAATATTTCCCAGATTAAGAAGAAGGCAGCCATTGCAAAAGCCGAGGCGGATAAAGAGATCGCCATTGCAAAGGCATCTGCAGATAAACAGGCCAATGATGCAAGAATTAATTCTGAACGGGAAATAGCGATTAAAAACAATGAGCTGGATATTCAGAAATCCGACTTAAAGAAAATTGCTGATGTGAAAAAGGCAGAGGCAGATGCTGCATACCAGATTCAGCAGGAAGAACAGCGTAAAACCATTGAGATCACTTCGGCTGATGCGGACATTGCCAAGCAGGAAAAAGAAGTTTTAATTAAGCAGCGGGAAGCCGAAGTTATGGAAAAGTCTCTTGATGCGGAAATCAGAAAGAAAGCGGAAGCCGATAAATTCGCCAGACAGCAGAAGGCAGAAGCCGAGCTTTATGAGCGTCAGAAAAACGCGGAAGCAAAGAGGTTTGAAAAGGTTCAGGAGGCAGAAGCCCAGAAGGCAAGTGCAGAAGCCGAGCGTTATACAAAAGAGCAGGAAGCCCAGGGAATCCGTATGGTGGGTGAAGCGGAAGCGGAAGCCATCAGGGCAAAGGGTCTGGCAGAAGCAGAAGCCATGGAAAAGAAAGCCCAGGCTTATCAGAAGTATAACAACGCGGCTGTTGCTGAAATGATCATTAAGGTATTGCCGGAAGTGGCAGGAAAGATCGCAGAACCTCTTTCTCAGATTGATAAGATTACCATCATCGGAGGCGGAGAAGGCGGCAGCCTTGATTCCGTATCCGGCAATGTTCCTGCCGTTATGGCAAAGCTGTTTGAATCCATGAAGGAAACCACTGGTATTGATTTAGGTGATATTGTTAAAGCCGGAACCTATGATGCGAAGGTAAACCGGAATATTAACATCAGTGGAGTGCCGGAGATTACCATTAAACAGGAAGACAAGACGGTGGTTCAGAAAACAGATACAGGAACAGATATAGAAACAGAACCAACAATATAATGAGGATAGCGGTATTGGAGAGAAGATCTCTGGTACCGTTTTTTTATGCTTTTTTGAGCATATATAAGAGCAAATATATGACATAAAACAACAAAATATTACCAAAAGTTACATGATTCGTGTTATTTATTACATGAAACACATTTTTGTTATTTTTTGTTGTATAGTATATTAAGAAATAATAAATAGTGAGGTGTTATAAAGTGAGTGAAAAAACCCAAGTTATTGATGGCTGTCCGATAACCTGCTCTATGGGAAGTAATGAATGCAGTTTTAAGGTACCAACTTGCCACGGGGCATGTATTGGTGGTAAGAATCAGGCTACTATTATGGACTATAAAGCAGGGATTAATGTTATATCATTTGGAACATGTAAGAAGACTTCTCCGCTCCAGCCATGTGCACCAGTGATTCTGACTCCCTGGCTGATAGAGGATAAAAATTATAAAATAAACGGTGAACCAGCCCTTTTCAGTACCAGTCTCCTTTCTTGTGCCTGTGGAGGTATTATCCGGATTCGCCAACCGCAATAGAAATAGGAAATTGAATGGAGTAAGAGTGAAGCGAAAGGAGTGATAAAAAGTATGACTATTAAGACAAATTTGGAAATGATCCGTGAAATCATAGATTTTTCTCTGATTGAGGAGATAAATGAACATGGGAGATGTGTCATAAAAGGAATTATCTCAGATGGAAGTCAGGATAAGCTGGTTCTGGAAAATCAGAATGGAAGCAAAATCAGGATATTTATGGAGAATGGCACCACTCTATTTGAAGGTATGATAGATGAAGTATCGGTATTTCTCGACGGAGATCTATATAAAGCAGAGATAAAACTGGTGTCCGCTTCTTATTTAATGGATATTGAAAAAAAATCCAGGTCTTTTCAGGATAAAGATCAGACCTATAAAGAAATTATTAAGCAAATAACTGCTGAATATGACGGCGGTGATGTTTTGGATTATATATCAAATGAGAAACCAATTGGTAATTTGACCGTACAATATGAAGAGACGGACTGGGAATTTTTAAAACGTCTTTCTTCACATTTTCATGCAGGAATATTACCAGATGCACAATTTAACAGTCCCAAAATTTATTTTGGGACTCCAAAAAGTTCTGCTGCAGAAGAAATCAGCTGCTATTCGTACACTTTAGAAAAAAACTTATCTGGTTATAAAAAATTAACAGCAGAAGGGCACGATGATTATCTGGAAACTGATGCAGCCAGCTTTCAGGTGACTTCCAGGCAATATTACAAAACAGGTTCCTGTGTTAAATTCCGCCAAATGCAGCTTTACATTGGAAAGCTTGAGGCAAAGATGAATCGGGGGGAAGTAATATTCCGATACGGACTGTATACCAAAAAGGGACTGGATAGGCCGGAGATTTATGCAGAAAGGCTGATTGGTGTATCAATCCAGGCACAAGTCATTGAAGCAGTTAAGGATAAAGTGAGGGTTAAGCTTGCTATAGACAGCCAGAAAACAGAAAGGGATTCTGTATGGAAGTTTCCTTATCAGACTATGTATACGGCAGGGAATGAGGGGGGCTGGTATTGTATGCCAGAACCTGGAGATACTGTATCTATTTATTTCCCTGGTAAAAAAGAAGAGGATGCGGTAGCGCAAAATTCATCAAGATCTGGAAAAAACAGAGATGAAGGGACAGATGACCCTTCCATTAAGTATTTTAGGACGGTTGATGGAAAAGAAATACGTTTTACCAAAGAAGCAGTAATTATTACCTGTAATGATGAGACCACCATTACGTTAGATAAAAATGATGGAATAGCCATTGAAAGTGAAAAGGGTATTACTTTAAGAAGCGGTGCAGGAATCAATATTGATGCAGAGGAATCAATTGAATTTTATGCTTCAGACAGAATCAGGCTGCACTGCAAAAAGAGCCAGATACAAATGGACACCATGATCGATATCTCAGGACCTGATGTAAGAATCAATTAATAATAGGAGGAACTGACATGGAATATTTTATCATGCTGCCGGATGAAAGGGTTCCTCTTTATAAAAATCTGGATTATTCCAATCCGGGTTTTCAGGAAAAAGAACCTTTTGTAGCCTATGGAGATTTTAGTGAAGAAGATCAGTTTCCTGATTTTTTCTATGGAAAAACGATGTTTCACTTTTGTTTTTGTATTACTGACCGGTTAAAGGACGTGTTAGATGTTTATTCTTCCAACATTCAGGCTATCCCGTTTTTTTTAACGGATAAGTCTTATCGGTCACAGATTGTCTGCTGGCGGATTGACTGTCCGGTAGAAGACTGTCTTTTGGCGGAGGGGTGGGAAAAGGAAAATAGCCTGACCTTACGGGGAATTCCAGAAGAAAACCCATACATATTCCGGGTTGTCAGAGAAAAGGCCCAGTATATTATCGTATCATTGGAACTGGCGGAAAATATATTAAGAAGACGCTTATATGGAGTCCGCTTTATTCCGGTCAGGAAAGGAGGGAGTTTATGTCAGTAACCACGAAAATTCATAATTCCGTGTATCTGGAAATGCCGTTTTCCATGGAAAGCATTACAAAACTTGAAATCAGCCAAAAACTTAATGAACATTCATGGGCGCAGATTGAAGGAATCATACAGGATAAAAATGTAGATACATGCAGTAATTTAAGCTGGAATGAAAATTTTACCATAAAATTCGTGGACGGTCAGACAAACCAGATTCTTTTTTCTGGTATGCCTGTCAATGTAAAGGTTTCGTGTGAAGATCAGACCTGTGTGACTATCCGGCTATCCAGTTATTCAATACTTTTAGATTATGAAAAAAGGACCAGAAGTTTTCAGCGGGGGGACAGAACTTATGCTTCGCTGTTTCAGGAATTGGTGAAGGGGAACGGAGGGGACATCATTGATTATGCTTCTACTGCCTCTGCCGCTTTTGATGCACCCCTCATTCAATATGAGGAAACCGATTGGGAGTTTTTAAAAAGAGCGTCTTCTTTAATAGGAGTTTCTGTATATCCGTGTGCGTCAGGAACTTCCACTCAGATATATATAGGCTTTGGAAGTAACGAAAGCAGGTTATCCGGGACATCTGACAGGGAAATGAAAAAAAGCATCCGGGAATTCCGGAAATTCAGAGATTCTGCACCATCAGAGTCTGATTTCATCTCCTGTAATGTAACAGGAAGCAAGGACTGCAGGTTAGGAGACCGAGTAATGTGCGACGGACATTCCTATCGAATAACAGAGATTCATGATTCTTTAAAGAACGGACTATTATACAGGCGGTGTCTGCTTAAACAGGAATCTGGTATATGCAGGGAAAAGAAATATCAGGAAAAACTGCAAGGGATTTCTCTGCCGGGAGTGGTGCGGGAGGTAAAGAAAGACCAGATCAGACTGCACCTGGATATTGATGAAAATGGGAAAGGGGAAAAACTGCATTGGTATTCCTGGCACAGAAACGACTGGTTTTGTATGCCTGAAATTGGAAGTAAGGCAATGCTGTATATACCAACGAAAGATGAAAGTATGGCTTATGTGACAGATATCAGAAGGCTGGATGGAGAAAGGAACTCACAAAATCAGAACCCTGAGGAAAAATGTTTTGAAACAAAAAGTGGTAAGGGAATGATGATGAAATCTCAATCAATTTCCTTTCGTGCGTCTGGAAATAAGATATCCGTTCAACTGTCAGATCGTTCCGGAGTGAAAGTCAGGAGTTCCAGGGGAATTCAAATCCATTCGGGAGAAAGCTTTCATTGCAGTAGCAGGAATATGAATATAGAAAGTGGAGAGAGAATTGTATTGTCAACTGGAATGACCAGTATTGTGATAGATGATCTGATACAGATTAAGGGATAAGAGCAGTGGAGGAGGTAAAAATGAGCGGCATTTATGCAGAAGAAATCATAAAGAGGATCAGAAAAGAGAAAGAGCCGGTTCAGGATGAAGACTGGTTCCATATAGAGAATGATATTAACCGGGGATATGTAGTAGTGAAATATGAAAAACTGGAATTGGAAGAAAAGTCTGTTCTCGACAGTCATCTGACCATGTTACTTCCCAAATGCTTTGAGGAAATGCAGTATGAGATGATATTGGCGAAATATCCCGATCCGGACCGTCCGGAGTGGATATACAGTAATGAGGAGGGCGATGTGACCATAACCTTCCATCTGGAGGAAGGGGAAGTAAAGCCTGAGGAGGTGGAAGACATCCGGGATATTATGGCAGATCAGATGAAACGCCTATACCCAGCTTCTGTTATTGAAGAAAAAGAGATAATAGGGGAAGGAGAGGGAATAATCAGCCATTTTTCTTTGGATATTCCTCTAATTGATGATACCTGTTATCATGCCATGTTTTTCCGGGCGATGAAACAGGGATTATTGATGGGAACCTTTGATTGCGGCGTACAGGAAAAGAAGCAGTGGAAGAAGATACTGGTTCAGCTTTTAGGGACTATGAAAGAAGTTGAGATTAATATAAATGGAGGAAACTTTGGTGAACATAATTGAAGAAGAAATGTTATACCAGTAGAATGTCCAACAAAGACCATTGGAAGAAGGAAGTTATTGGTGGGGTATATTAGGCTTTTTTATTCCTCTGGCTGGATTGATTTTATTTTTGGTTTGGAGAACAAGCTATCCTAAATCATCTAAAGGCGCAGGAATCGGAGCCTTGGTAGCTGTAATAATCAGGCTGTTAGTTTGGACTATTATTTTATTTATTGGCGTGATGACATCTTATATGTAAATAAAATATAGTCTAAGAAAGTTATTATACTTAATTAAAAAGGAGTGATCAGAAAATGATTATTTGGGGATATGGAAAAGTTACAAGAAATAGAAAAGGTGGAGTATTCCAAAAAAAATGTGAACATTGTAATGTGGATTCCATGTGGCAGTTGTGTAAAAAGACAACCTGGTTTACTTTATTCTTTATACCAGTTATTCCCTATAGTGTGACCTATTGTGTTGAGTGTCCTAATTGTGGCAGTTACATAGAAATTTCAAAAGAAAAATTCCTTATGATTAATGAGGAAATTACGAAAAAAAAGGAACTAGGTTATGATGTTTAGTAACGAATTCCAGCTTTTTCAGAAGAAGGATGTGGAGCCGTGTATAGAGGAGATTCTTGCGGACGCAGAAAAGGTCTTTCAGAGAACGAAAGATGATTTCAAACAGCAGTTTATCCGGGAGTTTTCCCATGTCTGTCAAGCTTTGGTGAAAGAGGAAAGAAAACCGGGATATCTGATGTGTCATCTTTTGAGGACGGATTTGATTCGAGGTGAATATCGCAGTCCTATTGTGGTCTATGACAGGAACTGGTATTTGCATAAGGGAATCTGGGTGGGAGAACTGGATACCAGTGAGTTATTTGGTCTATACACAATGCTTTGGGAAAATCTTATACAGAGGGCGAAACGGTATGTAGGGAAAGTCAGTATGCCAGAAGTTGATTCAATAATGCAGGAGATGGTAACTCCATTTTACCGGTATTTAAAGGAAATGGTTCTTTATTCCATTGCGGAGGCTACGGAAACGGATTCTTATCTGAGTATGGACAAAGAAGAGGATTTCCAGATACGGGTAGGGGAATATTTAGAGCCGGGTGATTTGGTTTATCAGGAGCAGCCTGAGATGGATATGGAGGAGCTTAAGAACTGGCTGGATAAAAATGAACGGAGAGCCTATTGTTTTGGAGATTTTAAGGGACTGGATCTGAGAAATCTCATGTTGCAGAATTATGATTTCCGGTATGCGGATTTTAGAGGGAGCAGTCTGGAAAAAAGTAATTTAAGTATTGGCCTTCTTTTAGGAGCCTGTTTCCGCAACTGCCAGATGAAGGAATCAAATCTTACAGGGAGTATGCTCCTAAATACGGATTTTACGGGAGCAGATCTGGAGAGGGCAAATCTTTCCTATGGAGTAACTTATCAGGGGAAAGATCCTGGAGACACCGGGAGAAGAGAAGGGTATACGGGAAGCAGCTTTCAAGAGAGTAACTTACAGGGTGCCTGTCTGGCAGGAGGCGTATTTATTGGTGCGGATTTTCGCGGAGCAAGGCTTATGGGATGTGATTTTCAGGAGACTTCTTTGTATAGGAGCAGATTTACCAGAAAGCAGCTTGAGGATGCAAAGTTGAGCAGGGATCAGCTTGAACAAATCCACGTCACAGGGTAAAATATAGGAGGTGGAATAGTATGCTGGAAAAACTAAAGAAAAGAGCAACAGCAGCTCTGCCTAAAGTAGTAAATGGGGTTAAGGCACTTGCTAAGAAAACGACTAAGACTGTAGTAGAAAAATTTCAGGAAAGTAAGGCGGGCAAACTGATAGGGAAGGCAGTGGCTTCGGTTCCCGCCTGTGTAAATAATACCAGAAATACGATATCAAAACTTTCGGCAGCGATACCGAAAGTGAAACAGGCTACAAAGAATGAAGCTGTTAAAAGAGTCAATACAGTTCGGGAAGAAGTTAGCAAGGCAGAAAATACTGTTAAGACCAATATGGCGAAGGCATCAAATTTTGCCAATGCAAGTAAAAGTCTAGTTACAGAAAAAGCTGGACAAGAGAAAATTAAACAATTATTTTTTGAAAAAAATCAGAGAATTCTGGAAAAAATTAAAGAAGAAAATAAGATTTTTGCAGCAGATTTTATTAAGGGAACAACAGGCAGGGGTGCTCTTTTATATAGTACAAGTAAAGCTTTAAAGGTACCTATACCAGGTGCATTTAATCTATCAATTGAAGTGATGAATTACATATTACAAATTAGAAAGGCGGTGGTAGAAGAATATCCAACCATAGACTGGGCATCAAATGTCTATAAAGAACTGAAACAGGAATCAGGCAGTTATTTTAATCAGCTGGGGAATATTACATATAACAAAAATATACCTTTTTTATCGGATCTAATAGGAGCGTTTACAAATTCCAGCGATTATCAGAAACATGGAAATCAAACCCCACTGGATGACGTAAGATATAAAATAATAAATGATGCACTTATAATGGCTAAACCGTCCCTTATTCCAGGAGTGCCAGGTACAATAATAAAAGGTATTAAGATTTCTCAAAAAGAAAATGTTGCTTCTACAGAAGGTGCATATGATAGAGGCTTTCTAATAGAAGGTGCAGGAGGAATGGCAGAAGGGATAGTAAATTTGGTAATCAGTCCGTATGATACGGCGGAAGGAATTGTAAATATATATAAAGAACCAGAAAAATATATACCTGCAATATTAAAGACCGCAAATGAATATGTAAATGACAAGGTAATTCACGGAAGTCCGGAAGATAAAGCAAAATTAGCGGGGAGAGTGCGATTTGAAGCAATGGCACTAGCTGCGTCATTTATAGGAGGGGGGGCAGAGGCTCCAGGAGTATTAGGTAAAACAGGAGAAATTACGGAGATAGGAAAGGCAACAGAGGCTCCAGGAGTACTAGGTAAAACAGGAGAAATTAATGAAATAGGAAAGGCAGCAGGAGTAGAACAAAAACTAACAGAATTTAATGAAGCTGCAAAGATCGCAAAGGGAGCAGAAACAGCGGGGGAATTAACAAAAGGTGAGAATCTAATAGAAGAACTGTTAGGCAAGATGCGAAAGTTATTTAAAGGGGATATAGGTCCGGAAGAAGCTGGACAGGTTGCAAATAAAGAAGCTGGTGTGTCTATTAGAAAGGTAGAAGTTGGAGCCAAAGAGGTTGGCGACGTTGGAAAGGCTGTTGGTAGCGAGGGTGAAGCTATTAAGGGCACGAGTAATGCTGGCAAGGCAGGAGAGGCTATTGAGGGG
>NZ_JBANEW010000028.1:0-80445 GCF_049890855.1 Lacrimispora sp. 38-1
TTAATTATTTTTTACTTTACATACCTTTCATTATATTTTTTAATTCCAGCAATTTATATCAGACTATGGATGCAATGATGCATTTTATGTGTTATAGTGAAAAGGTATTAACTAAAATAATAAGAGGTGTATATGAGTATGAAAGTAAGAAGTTTAACAACACTATTAACAATTACTGTGCTTTTATTAACTGCATGCCAGTCCAAGAGTTCCAACGAAGCAAATGAAAGTTTAGAAGTTAGAGCGAACCAAGCAGAATCTGAAAGGGACGCTTTAAAGTCTCTAACTGAAGGAACTAATACAACAGTCACAGATCAGCAAACTAATGCCACTAATTTTGGTGAACACGAAACTGTACAGTCAAACGATCTGCCCAACTTTCTTGATGATAAAGGAAATATCAACAAAGATATGGTTACAACTTCTTGCGCGGCTTTAATTGTGGCAGGCGTTGATCCCGATCAGGCAAAATTTGTTGGTTTTGAAAATTACGAAGAAATAAAAAATGATGAAGGAAAGCAAAATGCAGGGTTTCGTGTAGATTTAATCTTTAAAACGAATTTACGAAATTTATCTTGTGTCGTTTATTACTTTTATGGATCTAATGAATGGACATATGTTGGTGTAAAAAATTACGAAAATCTTCATTGGTATACCATTAATGAAGGAATGGGAACTGATATTCCATTGTACGATTATGAAACTGATATGCCCGTAAAATAATGCATAATTTCACTCCACCCGCGGAAAAAGAGGAGGCTCCTCTTTTTGCGGGCAAAGGAGTAACATCTTCTGTACTCCTGATGATGAACCAGATAGAAGAATAGAGTTCGTTAAGTTTCAAGATATGCTGCGGACAACAGAAGTATTTTCGCAAATGACCTTAGCAGGTTGCAACTTTAAAATCCAGAAACGCTATGCCGCAAAATTAGAATTTAACGAAATACTGTATATTGGAAACTTAATATTGAAAGTTGGTAGCAATCGGTGTATTCTTAAAAAAGATTAGAAATTGGCGAGGTACTATATTTTGAAAAAAAGTAGATTGTCATATGATGAATGGAAATGTATAGTTTCAAAAGATATGTATGGAAAAAAAGTAAATACCGAATTTTTTAAGGGATACATCGGACTTATCGATATAAAAGAGGTAAGCGAAAAACAGAGATGGAAATTCAACGGCGAAGAGATTACGGTTTGTGATAAAGGGTTGAAATGGTTGTCTATTCTGCCACAAGATGATTTTTATTGTATCACTGTTATGATGAATGAAAGAAATGATATTTTGGTGTGGTACATAGATATGATAGCAGAACAAGGAATCGACATAGATGGCGTGCCTTATTTTAATGATTTGTATTTAGATTTAGTTGTTTATCCCGATGGGAAAATTATGATAGATGATATGGATGAACTTGAGGAAGCATTATTTCAAAAAGATATTACTCAAGAACAATATAATCTAGCAATCAATACAAGTAATGAACTTAGAACTGGGTTACTGAATGATGTTAATGTTTTTATTGATTATACGCAGAAATGCCATGGAATAATTAAATAAATATATTTTTAAATTCCAAGTTAATACAAAGAAAATAAATGAGCTACTGACTATGAAATTAGTAGTTTTTGGCTTCATCGGAACATGCGATTGTATTTAGTGGAATGTTATTGTTTGTACATGTATTAGAAATTGAACGTCTAACAGCAATTGCACTTAGTGAATCACTTAACAATTCAGTATCTGCTGCTAATATCGATAATTCATTATCATTTAAGCAATCTGCTATTTGACAAGCTAACGTAGTAATGAATAATAAATCGCAACAATAACTCATAATATCACCTCTGTTATGTATATGATAAAAGTCACCATATTATACCTCAAAACGTGATGCTAAGTATAATCAAAAGCGTTTTCATAAAGTATTTCCTTATTTTATCAGGCTTACAAATGCATGCAAGTGCATAGAAGTAAAATGCTCATTACTAAGTTACATTTGGGTATCAACTAGTTTCACTAATAGCAATTTTTAATCCTTGTTTACGACACTCATAGAGCTGTTTGTTTGTATAGCCCATCCATCTGGCATACATAATGTGATTATCGTACTTGCGACAGTTAAAACCACGATCTTTATAAAGTATAAGGAGATTCGGAATACCCTGAATGTCATTTGGATCAAGCTTTATAATTATGCTACCTGGTAACATTGCTTTAATTTCTTTTTTCTAATTTAATTGAAACTCACTCTCTAACATTTTTGACAGACCTCCTTTATTGGTTTGTTAAAAGATAAAAAAGAAAAGGTTAAGTTATTTTTAATTTTTAATTTCGCTCATTTAATCTCCTTCTCTCCATAAAAACCCAGAAAAAATGACCAAAGTCCACTTTTTTCTAATTCCCGTCCACTTTTATTTTAAAACTGGCAAGTGCCTTTTTAAGAATTCTTACTGTATTAATCACATTAATATTCATAATCATCGCCTCTTTCTTATTTTATTTTTTGCAAACAAAAAGCCCATACCATTTTATGTACAGGCCGCATGATTTTTTATACTTATTTATTTCTTCCGCCAGGTTCAAACTCACCTCGACACCACCTAACAAAATTTCCAGAATGTAATAGATATGTCTTTACTGTATTGTCTTTTAAGATGCCATCACTGTTAGCTTGGTTAACTTCGCTTTCGTACTGCTGATATAGGTCTTCAATTTCTTTTATTAATTTGTCATTTACTTTCATCTGTATCCCCTTTCAATAGAAATACTGATTACTGTGTTGCCGCTGCTAACTTCTGAGTAATCCTGGCTGAAACTTCCACATAATATGCCGCTTCTTCTGTTGAGAGCTGATCATTATTTAACTCGTTCATCTTACCCATCAACTCAGTATACTTCTTCATGTAGTTAGTGTAGTCGGTTATCATACTTGCTTGATCAGTTGATTCCTTATACTTCTTCATAAAAGCAATATACTCGTCAAAGAACTCCTCATAGCTATCCATAGCCGCTTTGAATTCAGGACTTATGCCAGTTGGCTGCTCTTTTGTTTTAAGACCGTCAATATAGGCTGTGTCTGCATATGTCACACATAACCACTGCTCGTTATCCCATGACATCGATCCGGCGCCTATATACATATTATCATGTGTCCAAATCACTCCATATTCAGCCTGCTTATTATCAGTTTTCGTCCAATATTTGTCTGGGTTATCCGTGCTCGGTTCACCGTATTCTTCTTTTAACGAGTCTTTAATACTATTGAAGTCTTCCATATAAAGATCTTTTTTGTCGGCATAGTCAATATCAGGAAGCATTACTACTTGATATAGTTTACCATTTTCAAAATCGAACTCAACAACCACATCTTTATTAAGAAATTTAGACATACCTTTAAGCGCTGTATCATCTTCCGATGTCCACGATATGTCTGTCTCATATTTTTTAACAGTGGCTATATCGTCACCCCAGCAAGTATTTTCAAAATTTGTATCTTCACGAGATGTTACTTGTGTTTCCGATTCTTTTATGGTTGTCTCAGCTTCTTTTAATTCAGTACTTTCAGTAGTCTCCTCCACGATACTATTCACAACTTTTGTCTCAACCTTCTTCCCGCACCCAACCAGACATCCGCATAGCAATACCACAAGTACCACCTTTTTCATACTCAAATATCCCCTTTTCATCACACATCATTTACCGGATTATACCATATACCGGATATTAGTTCAACATCTCTCTTTATTAAGAAGCCAAAAGAAGGAATGAAGACTGAGGCGGGTACTAATAGAATTGTTCCGATACATGAAGATTCGTTCTCTAGTAGAAAAGAAATATAAAGAAACTGAATCACTCAGAAGTGAATATCTGATAAATTGTACTGATACCTGTACGCATAGAAGCAGCTTAATGTTTACTTATGATAAATATCAAAAAAGATTTATTAAAATTCGAAACGATTTAAAACTGAATCCACAACATAGAGCTCATGATTGGAGAATGCAGTTCATAACTATGGCTAAAAAATATGGAATTGATGAATACGCAATCAAATATATGGTTGGTCATTCAATAACTGACATTACAAAGAGAGTTTATACTAATCGAGAAATTGACTGGTTAAAGATTGAAATAGAAAAAATAAAATAGCATGTATTTAGTGTAGGAATATGGTTGTAGGAGTGGTGTAGGAATAATATATGATTTACATACATTTTTCTACTTTTTGCCACTCCTAACCACATCTATAAAGTACCGAGGTTACTGGATTTCTTAGAATTTACCTGCGTTAGCAGCCTCTTCAATACCAACAGCTACAGCTACAGTTGCGCCTACCATAGGGTTGTTACCCATACCGATCAGACCCATCATCTCTACGTGAGCCGGAACGGAAGAGGAACCTGCGAACTGAGCATCAGAGTGCATACGTCCCATAGTATCTGTCATACCGTAGGAAGCTGGACCTGCTGCCATGTTATCCGGGTGAAGGGTACGTCCTGTACCGCCGCCGGAAGCTACAGAGAAATACTTTTTGCCTTTTTCTGTACATTCCTTCTTGTAGGTTCCTGCTACCGGATGCTGGAATCTGGTTGGGTTGGTGGAGTTACCTGTGATGGAAACGTCAACGCCTTCCTTCCACATGATAGCAACGCCTTCTGTTACGTCGTTTGCGCCGTAGCAGTTAACCTTTGATCTTAAACCTTCTGAATAGGATTTTCTGAACAGCTCTTTTACTTCGCCTGTGTAGTAATCCATCTCAGTTTCTACATATGTAAATCCGTTGATTCTGGAAATGACCTGAGCTGCATCTTTTCCCAAACCGTTTAAGATTACTCTTAATGGTTTCTGGCGTACTTTGTTTGCCTTCTCAGCAATACCGATTGCGCCTTCTGCTGCTGCAAAGGACTCATGACCAGCCAGGAAGCAGAAACAGTCTGTGCCTTCTTCCAGAAGCATCTTTCCAAGATTTCCGTGACCAATACCTACATTACGCTGATCAGCTACGGAGCCTGGAATACAGAAAGCCTGAAGACCTTCACCAATTGCTGCTGCTGCATCTGCCGCTTTTCTGCAGCCTTTTTTGATTGCGATCGCTGCGCCTACTGTATAAGCCCAACAAGCATTTTCGAAACAGATAGGCTGGATCTTCTTCACCTGTTCGTAAACATCCAGACCTGCATCTTTAGTAATCTTTTCCGCTTCTTCAATAGAAGCGATGCCATAGCTGTTTAAAACAGAATTGATTTTGTCAATTCTTCTCTCATATGATTCAAATAAAGCCATTATCTTGTCCTCCTTATTATTGGCCAAATCTCTTCGCTTTCATAACCGGATACCGGCAGGCTTTTGCCGACCGATTATTCGTGTCTTGGGTCAATGATCTTTGCAGCTTCCGCTACACGGCCGTACTGTCCTTTTGCTTTCTCCCAGGCAGTATTGGGATCATCACCTTTCTTGATGAAATCAGTCATCTTACCAAGGCTTACGAACTGATAACCGATGATCTGATCTTCCTCATCAAGAGCGATGCCTGTTACATAGCCTTCAGCCATTTCCAAATAGCGAGGACCTTTCTTTAATGTTCCATACATGGTACCAACCTGAGAACGAAGACCTTTTCCTAAGTCTTCCAGTCCCGCACCGACCGGAAGTCCGTCTTCTGAGAATGCACTCTGAGTTCTTCCGTATGCGATCTGTAAGAATAACTCTCTCATTGCTGTATTAATGGCATCACAAACAAGGTCTGTATTCAATGCCTCTAAAACGGTTAATCCTGGCAGAATCTCAGCTGCCATAGCAGCGGAGTGTGTCATACCGGAGCATCCGATTGTTTCCACTAATGCTTCCTGAATAATACCCTCTTTAACGTTAAGAGTCAGCTTGCATGCGCCTTGCTGGGGAGCACACCAGCCAACACCATGTGTCAGACCGGAGATATCTTTAACTTCTTTTGATTTTACCCATTTTGCTTCTTCTGGGATTGGAGCAGCGCCGTGATGAACGCCCTGTGCTACTGTGCACATCTCTTCTACTTCATGTGAATAAATCATGTTAAAACTCCTTTCAAATAAGTAATCATCATGAAAAGTACTTTGTTAATTATATCACATCATACTTGATACCATTTTCTCATATTCTGTCGAATTCCGCAAGTGTTTTTTAGACCATACATACCAATAGCCGGAGAGTGGAACTGACCCGTTCCTTCTCTCCGGCTTATGTACTGATTATTGTATTACTCTTCTTACCGACAATATGGTACGATAAGTGGCTGTTCCAACCTTAATACCGGTAGCCGGAGAACTGGCATGAACAATCTGGCCGTTCCCGATATAGATACCGATATGTCCTGCATAGCAGATTAAATCTCCAGGCTGTGCTTCGGAATAAGAAACTTCTGCTCCCACAGAACGCTGTTCGGATGAACTTCGTGGCAGGGAATATCCAAAATGCCTGTATACGGATTGCACGAACCCGGAACAGTCTGTCCCGTTTGTCAGGCTGGTTCCGCCAAACACATAGGGGTTGCCCACAAACTGCAGACCATAATCTGCAACCGATCTTCCCTGAGCCGTTCCACCCGTACTCTTTGATGCGGAAGGTCCGGAATATTTGCTGTTATTATTGGCGCTGCGGCCGCCGGTGTTGGAGGCTGATTTTTTCCTGGCTTCCTCTTCCGCCTTTTTTCTGGCCTGTTCAGCCGCTTTTTTCCTGGCTTCTTCTTCCTTTGTCTTACGGATTTCTTCATTCTTTTTTGCTACCGTCTGTGCATAAAGATCCGCATCCTTCTTGGCCTTTGCCAGCTGGCTGTCAAAATTTGAAACTTCTTTTTTCTTGGTGGCGATGAGAGTTTCCAGCTGTTTCTTCTGGTCCTTATACTCCAGCTCCATCACTTCCATCTCATTCTTGTCCTCTTCCAGATCATCCTTATAATCCGCAACCTGCTGCTTTGTCTCCTGAAATTTAACAAGCATCTTCCGGTCATATGTATAGATACCTTCTACGTATTCCGCTTTATTAAGCAGATCTGACATATCCTTTACCTGAAGAAAAATATCCATGTATTGTGTATCACCCTTCTCATACATATACTGGATTCTTTTTTTCATGGCCACATACTGCTTTTCTTCTTCTTTTTTCGCTTCCTGGTAATCCGATTCTGCCTGTTTGATTTCCTTTTCTTTATTCGCCATATCGTTTTCCAGAACTTTAATATCTGATAAAAGAGCCGTTAAATCAGTGGTAAGCTTAGAGACCTGATTCTGAGCCGTTTTTTTCTTATTCTCAGCTTCCTGCGCCTGTTTATTCGCCTCATTCAGCTTTTTCTGAGCTTCCTGCTTTTCTTTTTCTGCCTTGGAAGTTGCAAAGACCGGAACAGTCTGTGTGCAGACCATGGCACTTATCATGATTCCGCAGAACAGCCTTCGCAGTACTCCTGCATTTTTATGATACATAATCTGTACTTTTCGCTTCATCGTCAGTCCCTTTGCTTTTTTTCTATCTTTATCCCACTTATATGTTAACGTAAACCATAGGTAAAATTCAAGTCTAAAATGAAAAATTTATAAAAAAGATTTCTTCTGTCCTTCCACAAGCTTTCTTGAAACGATAATAAAACACAGGAAAAACAGAATTCCCTTTATAATACTGGATATGGAAAATGCCCACCAGATTCCGTCAAGTCCTAAAGCTGTGCTGCCTAAGAACATGGCAAGAGGAATCCTTGCCGAGGTAAATACGATACTGATAACAGAGCTTAACAGGGTTTTTCCAAGCCCCGATAATGCACCCACCGTGGTAAGTTCCACACACATAAACATCTGACTGACACCTAAAATAACCAGATAACGCACTCCCATTGGAATGACATCTGCCTCATGTATGAAAAGCCCGAATATCTGCTTTGGAAAAACAATCAGCAAAAAAGTGCAGAATAAACCCCAGCAAAACATCACTGCTGCTGCCGTAAAGTATCCCTTTTTTACTCTCCCATACTGCTTCGCCCCATAATTCTGACCCACAAAGGAATTAATCGCTGCTGCAAAACCATCTGCAGTCATCCATGAGATGGATTCAATCTGCCCCCCTACCCGGAGTACAGCGACTGCCGTATCACCAAACCCGGCTACAAAGCGGGTGAGTACCATGGAAATGCTGGTGTAGATTAAATTCTGAACAGAAGCCGGGAATCCGATCCGGATCATGGCCCCCATATAATCCCGGGGAACTCTCTGGAGCAGGCGTACTTTATCAAAAACCATTCTGTCTTTACGGATTGCTTTTAAAAAAACAACCGTTACAACTGCCTGGGCAATTACCGTAGCTGCTGCTGCCCCGCCGACACCAAAACCTTTTACCGGTCCCCCTCCGAAAATTAAAAGCGGATCCAAAACCATGTTTAATACAAGTCCTGCCGTATTGGCCTTTAAGGGAGTTCTGCTGTCTCCCATGGCCGTGAGAATACCGGTCAGGATCACATTCATATAAGAAAATACAATCAGACCGCAGGTGATTTTTAAATAGATCCGGGCATTCTCCACGATCCATATGTCACTCAGTCCGAAAAAACCGATCAGCGGCCTTGCTCCAAATATGCAGAGACCGCCATAAAGAACAGAAAACAGGATTCCCAGCTGAAGGGCCCCTGATGCATATTTCGCTGCTTCCTCTTTTCTGCCTCCTCCAAGGGCATGGGCAACTTTTACCTGCCCTCCCATTTTAGCCAGTGCCACAACTCCCTGGGAAAGCCAGACATACATTCCGCCTGCTCCCACCGCAGCAACAGACGGGGCACCAGCAATGCCGATCCACGCCATATCCGTCAGGCTGTAAGCCATCTGAACCAGTGCGGTAACCATGATGGGCAGTGCCAGTTCTGTCAGTGAAGTAAAAATGTGTCCCTTTAGTAAATCAACTTTTTTATTCATAAATCATTTTCTCCGTTTCAAAAGGGCTGCCAGCTTAGCGGCAGCCCTTTACTGTCCGGATTATTCCCTGGCAGAAAGATATTCGTCAATTCCTCTTGCGCCGGCACGTCCGGCTTCCATAGCCAGAATCACAGTTGCAGCTCCTGTCACTGCATCTCCTCCGGCATATACGCCTTCCTTGCTTGTCTTTCCTGTAGATTCCTCTGCAATAATACATTTGCGCTTATTAATATCCAGTCCCTTAGTCGTATTGGATATTAAAGGATTGGGGGATGTTCCCAGTGACATGATGACAGTATCTACATCAATGACAAATTCAGATCCTTCCACCTCTACGGGTCTTCTTCTGCCGGAAGCATCCGGTTCTCCAAGTTCCATTCTGATACATTTCATTCCGCTTACCCAGCCCTTCTCATCGGTGAGAATCTCAATCGGGTTTGACAGAAGATCAAATATAATTCCTTCTTCTTTTGCATGGTGCACTTCTTCCGCTCTGGCAGGAAGTTCCGCCTCACTTCTTCTGTAGACAATGTGCACTTCAGCTCCAAGGCGAAGAGCAGTTCTCGCTGCATCCATCGCCACGTTACCTCCGCCGACAACCGCTACTTTCCTTCCCGCTACAATGGGAGTATCATAATCATCGCGGAATGCTTTCATTAAATTACTTCTTGTTAAGTACTCATTGGCGGAGAAAACACCGTTGGCATTCTCACCCGGAATTCCCATAAACATCGGAAGTCCGGCTCCTGAACCGATGAATACGGCCTGGAATCCTTCTTCATCAAGAAGTTCATCAATGGTCACAGACTTTCCAACAATCACATTGGTTTCAATCTTAACGCCCAGCTTCCTGACATTGTCGATCTCCGGCTGTACCACTCCATCTTTTGGAAGACGGAACTCCGGGATACCGTAAGTAAGTACACCCCCCGGCTCATGAAGAGCTTCAAATATGGTAACTTCGTATCCCAGCTTTGCAAGATCGCCTGCACAGGTGAGGCCGGAAGGACCGGAACCGATCACTGCCACCTTTTTTCCGTTGGTTTTTTCAGGTGCCTCCGGTACAATTCCATGCTCTCTGGACCAGTCTGCAACAAACCGCTCCAGCTTGCCGATAGAAACCGGTTCTCCCTTGATTCCGCGGATACACTGACCTTCACACTGGCTTTCCTGGGGACATACACGTCCGCATACAGCAGGAAGAGCGGAGGATTTTGCAATCACTTTTGCAGCTTCCTCGATATTGCCCTGTTCCACTTCCTTAATGAATCCTGGAATATTGATGGATACCGGGCAGCCCTTTACGCATTTGGGATTCTTGCACTGGATACATCTGCTGGCTTCTTCTCTTGCTTCTTCTTCATTATATCCAAGACAAACTTCTTCAAAGTTTGTTGCTCTTACTTTTGGATCCTGTTCTCTGACTGGTACTTTCTTTAAAACGTCCATTAGTTGTCACCTCCACACTGTCCGCAGCCGCCATGATGAGTATCGCCTTCCCGGGCTTTTAAAATCGCACGCCCTTCTTCGCTCTTATACATCATCTGACGCTTCATAGCTTCGTCAAAATTCACTTTATGGCCGTCAAATTCCGGTCCATCCACACAGGCAAATTTGACCTCGTCCCCAACAGTGATACGGCAGGCTCCGCACATTCCCGTACCGTCGACCATAACCGGGTTTAAGCTGACAATGGTTGGAATTTCCAGTTCCTTTGTCATAAGGCAGGTAAACTTCATCATAATCATTGGCCCGATCGCAACGCAGACATCATAATGTTTTCCCTGATTCACCACCAGATCCTTAATTACTTCGGTGACCATTCCTTTTCTTTCATAGGAACCGTCATCAGTTGTCACATATAAATTGCCGGCCTGTTCTCTCATGGCATCTTCTAAAATAAGTAAATCCTTTGTCTTTGCGCCCATGATAACATCAACCGATATTCCGTGTTCCCTCATCCATTTCACCTGGGGATAAACAGGAGCAGTTCCCACACCGCCGGCTACGAATAAATACTTTCTTTTCTTAACTTCTTCTAAATCTTCTTCCACAAATTCCGATGCATTACCCAAAGGTCCTACTACATCCTCAAAGCTGTCTCCTGTTTTTAAATCAGCCATCTTTTCCGTGCTGGCACCCACTGTCTGAAATACAATGGTAATTGATCCCTTATCACGATTATAATCACAGATTGTGAGCGGAATCCGCTCTCCTCTGTCATCCATCTTAACGATAACAAATTCTCCAGGCTGGCAGGCTTTGGCAATCCGGGGTGCTTCCACATCCATCAGATAGATCTTGTCAGCTAACATCTCTGCTTTTAAAATCCTGTACATCTTCATCCTCCTAATGTCTTCGTGAATATACCTTCGCACCGTTCCTGAAAGCCTTCCTGACAATCAGGCGAAATGGTACTCGTTTCATATTATCATTTTTAAGTATCAAAAACAATATGAATTAAAAAATATCATTATTTTTTTATCGATTGACCAGTTCTCTGGTACATACGGAACGTATAGCATAAATCAAAGTATGTCTGTTCTTCACTTTCAGCAGTCATCTCCCAGCCGTTGTCCTTATCCAGATCTGGAAAATGGGTATCGGCGCTGTATGCATAGTCAATATATGTCACATGAGCCGTATCACAATACGGCAGAAACTGTTCATAAATGCTCTGTCCGCCAATGACGAAGCATTCTTTTCCCGTATGCTTATCAAGCTCTTCCATCACTTCTTCTATACTGTGGCAGATTACGGCACCTTTCACCTTATAGCCGGGGTTTCTGGTAAGGACAATATTGATCCTTCCATATAATGGCTGTTTTCCCGGAAGACTCTCCAATGTCCTGCGGCCCATGATGATTACTTTTCCAAGAGTTTCCTCCCGGAACATCCGCTTATCCTCAGGTATGGATACCAGAAGCTGGCCCTGATTCCCGATGGACCAGTTTTTATCCACTGCTACAATCAAATTCATAAGCATGTCCACCTTTATTCTTCCTCTGCAAGAATCAGCTCCTTCGCATAGGGGAGCGTTTCAATCCAGCTGCAGAATGTATGCCATTCCTTTAATTTGTGCCCTCTTCTTGCAAAATAAATATTGATTAAAGTTTCATAATTCAATGTACATGTGCGCATCTGGTTATAACTGGTGGGGAGAAGCTGGATCATATCATACCAGTCTTCCTTGTTTTTTGTTTCAATATAGCGCAGCCGGATCTTTTCCAATTCTTCCACAACTGTTCCCATAAAGGCAAGAGTTCCCTCTGTCATATGGTCATGGCTGAAGTCATCCATATCAAATGGTTTAGAATGCATCTTGTGCATGGTGCTTGTGGAGTTCGCTACGGTAGATACTTTATAGGTATCGTATTCCTTCCACCAATACAGGGGAGCGGTCACATCTACAGAAACAAAGATCTGGCGAATGAACTTTCTATGGTCGCTGCCGGCCTTTCTTAAACGTCTAGCAAGACCCAGATCGTTGGGTCCAAGAATGTATTCTCCATCCTCGTTGTATTCACTGTCCATACGGTCCCAGCTGTTCATCGGGTTTCTTGCACCACGAATGGCATTTTCTATGTTCATAACACTGGTTCTTTCACATTTTAACATGGTATCTTCCTTTCTGAATGCGGATTCCCTGTTTCATAGTCCTATCCATTATAAAACAAAACATGTGTTTCGTCCATTCCTTTTATACTTCAGATAAAAATCTCTTAGAATTAGTAAAAGGAGCTGCGCATTGCTGCAACAGCCCCTGATTAAAAAACTTTTATAGTCTTATTTTATCACCGCACCCTGTTTCCTCTTCTCTAACTCCGCCACATATAATTTACCGGCCAGTTCATACCGTATTGTCTGCCGCCCACTTTCTCTCATTATTTTAATGTCATTTTTTTTAGCAAAATCCTGTACTAGTTCCTCAGATATCTGATTGACCAGTATTTGCTTTATCAACCTTTGTTTTGCTTCACTGTAAATATAATCGTAATAGACTCTTGCATCATATTTTTCAGGTCCATATATCTTCTCTCCAGCCATCACGGCCTGTTCCCGTCTGGCGTTTTCTTCTTTTACCTTTTCCTGAAAGGTGGAAAAAGATATATCTTCAATAATTCCATAATCCTTTAACATCTGCTGCTCAATTTTTGCATAAGCCACCCTGTCATCAGCCGTATCGTCTTTTTCTCCTATACTGCCCGTAAAAACATGCGACAGAAAGGAGTATTCTTCTTTATATATCTTATCACTATTTATTAATATTACAGGTTTTCTTTGAAATAAAGTTAATAGGAATGCAGCAATCCCCAGCACACACACCGTTCCACATATAATTAATCTTCTTTTCATGACAGTCTCCATTATTAAAGGCAGGCAATTCTTTAGTTAAATGTTATTGAAGGACTCCAGTTAATTTCATCCGCTGCATTGGATCCATTTTGGTTTACGATAAAATAAATCAGATCTCCAGCTGATACACTAATGGTAAGCTGGTGGGTCAAACCGGTGGTATCCGATCCTCCAATGGTTTTCCAACCGCTATCCGGCCATATATTCTGACTATTTTTCATTATTTTGACTTTCACTCCGTCATAGCCCGAATTTACTTTCTTGGGATTGCCTTTTATTGTAATGTTCCCGGCATGAGGTGCTTTCCATGCCACCACAGTATCCGAGGTGTCGGGATGAAGCTGAGCCGGTGCCCAGATCAGACTGTACTGCTTTTTGCCTTTCCACCTGCTCACACTGCTGTCCCAGGTCATTTCCTCATAGCCTGATTCTGTTGTTTCCAGATAGTACCAGCCATTGCTTCCCTGTATACGGGAAAAATCAGAAGTTAAATTGTATTTTTCTTTTGTATTATATGTAATAAGGGGATTCCAATAAGTTCCATCACTATAGTTATTTCCATTTTTGTTTAAGACAAAATAAATCATTTCATCCTTTTTTACATCTACAGTAAAATTATGTGAAAGACCCGTTGTGTCTGCTCCTCCAATGTTCATCCAGCCGCTTTCCGGCCAGACCTGTGATGCGCCTTTCAGGATCTTTACCCGAACTCCATCATTGCCGGAATTAACCTTTTTCGGATTTCCTATTATCTGAATGGTTCCTGCTTTAGGCGCCTTCCATGCGAGTACCGTATCATTGCTATCGGGATGCATATTTCCGGGAGCCCATATCAGATTATAAGTACCGCTTCCTGTCCACTTATCCTGTCCTTCAGCCCATGTCAGTTCCTGATAGGTACCATTGACATCTTCCAGGTAATACCAATTCCTATTTCCCTGGATGGAGGCAAAATCTCTGGCAAATACATAGGTATCCTCATCCATCAGACCAGTGATTGTTGTCTGATGAGCTCCGATATCACAGGATCCTTTGTCCAGTTCATTTCCCCAAAAATCTTTACCGCCGTTATTTGGAATATAAATTCCTTTGCTTATACATGGAGAAGTATTGCGTATTTTAAAATGATCTGCGTATATCATCCCATCCTGTGCTGCCCCCGGACTAAAAAACTGGGGATCTTCCGTCACAGCATACTGGTCCACTGCATTGGCATCACATGGATAATACAAATTATTCTCGTAAACAGAAGATGCCCAGTCTGGTGTTGATTTAAAGTAGAATATATTGTTCCAAAACTTATGATTCTTTCCTGCATTGCCAAAGCATGCATCCAACTTTCCTTCACTTTTATAGAATGTGTTGTTATACAGTTCTGTCGGCATATCACCGGCTCGTATAATATATTTTTCATCATCTACACTGACATTATAGCGGAGTACCGTCTTAACATGACCGGGGTCTTTATTAATACCTGCACAATCCAACCAGAATCCTCCCTGGTTTCCATGGGTGTAATTATACTGGAATGTTGTTGTTCCTCCTGTTCCCCAGTCAGTATCAAAGGCAGTTCCATCACTTTCAAACAGTACGGTTCTCGCCACTTCATTATACTGGAAAAGCGCATCATCTGTACCGCAGGTCCATAAGCCTGCAATGATTTTCGTATCGGAAGAATTTCCAAGTGCGCCGGCATCGTAACAGAGATTATACTGAATAAGAGGTGAAACACAATTAGCCACAATCATTCCATCCGATCCGGTTCTGCTGATTGTATTGCCTTCAATTACCACATTGGTATGATACTGGTCAACAATGAAGTCTTCTCTCTGATTAATCCGGATACCACTGGTCAATACATCATGAACATAATTACCCTTAATAAGAACCCCGTCATAATGAACTGAGCTGGAAGACCGTCCAGGCATACTCACATAAATTCCAGAATTCCAGTACATGCTTTTGTAAGTATCCATAGCCCTTCTGTTTTCTCCCGTCACATCATGAACTTCACAGTCCTCTATGGTAATTCCGTGAGTGATCCCATCAGTTTTTCCGTTTATAAATATCCCCTGCCGTATGCCTCTTTGAGAAGCCTTATTTGTCACTTCGAAATTACGGATTGTCCAGTATTCCTGGGATTCAAGTTTAATTGCGGCTTCTGCTCCATTTCCCTCTATAAGCGGCTTCTCTCCTTCTCCATACATATCAAGAAAAATTGACGATGAACTGCTTCCTGATCCCAGAGGATGAAGCATTCCTGTCCATGTTCCTCCTGCTTTAAAACAGATTTTATTTCCGGGTGCAAATGTAGTGGAATTTATCTTATTTAAAGATTTCCATGCCGTTTGTTCCGAAGTCCCGTTGGCGTTATCATTTCCATTTATATCATCTACGTAATAGATAACTTCACCTGATCCCTGTCTTTCTAATCGTTTTGGTTCTTTTGCATATACATGGTTCCCTGCCAATGCAACACACATACTAACTGCTGTTAATAACATAAATGCTTTTTTCATATGCCCCTCCAAACTTTATATTTACACCACAAAACAAGATACTCTCTCCCTTCGGCTTATCCCTTAACAGCTCCTGATGTCATTCCCGAAATAATATGTCTTTGCAGTATCAGATAAACAATTGCTACAGGAAGAGTTGATAAAACCACATTTGCAAATACCAGCTGCCAGTCAGAACTATGATTTCCAAAGAAATTATATACCGTTAAAGGAAGGGTATAGTTTCTGGCACTGTTTAAGAAGTAAATGGATATTCCAAAATCATTCCATACTGCCATAAAATTAATAATTACCGCAGTCACTGTTACAGGCTGTAACAGTGGAAATATAATTTCAAAAAACAGCTGCGTATAACCAGCTCCGTCAATCCATGCAGATTCATCGATTTCTATTGGAATACTTTTAACAAAACCAGTATATAAAAAAACTGTAAAAGACATGTTGGCTACAATCAATACCAGAACAGCTGCCACCTCATGGGTCAGATGAAGATAATTACAAACAAAGTAGGTTGGTATGATCTGTAAAGGCAGGACAAGTCCAAATATTACTGTCATATTAATCATTTTTGAAAAAAATGTTTTTCTTCTTTCTAATACAAACGCCATGGTTGAGCATAGAATAATCAGCATTAAAACACAAATCACTGTAATCACCGTACTGTTAACAAATCCCCGGAAGATCCCTCCCTCCTTTATCATTTCCTTATAATTTTCAAAAATATGCCAGTTGGAAGGAAGCTTCATATTCATCATTGCCGCTTCCGTCTGGTCTTTAAAAGAATTGATGACCACCATAAATACAGGTATCAGAATAATCAGGGCACATAAACACAGTATCAGATTTAAGATCATCCCATACAGCTTTCTTTTTCTCACATCTCCACCTCCCTGTTTGCAATATACCGATAAGTGGGCATGGCAATTGCAGCAATCACTAATGCTAAAACAATACTGGCTGCACAGCCTTCTCCAAGTCTGCCTGCTCCAAAGGACTTATAGATCAGGGTCCCGAACACCTCCGTAGCCGAACCTGGTCCTCCCTGGGTGGTTGCCTGTATCAGATCAAATACTTTAAGGCCTCCGATGATACTTAAAATCAGTGCATTATTAAATGCCGGCAAAAGGAGCGGAAAGGTGATATACTTAAATTTCACAAATCCACCAGCTCCGTCAATTTCTGCCGCCTCATAGTATTCTCTTCCAATAGTCTGCATCCCAGACAGCAAAATCACCATGATAAATCCGGACCATTTCCATATTTCAATGGCACACACGGAAAAAATGGCAAGATGAGTATCCACAAGCCATGACTGGGCAAGAACACCCACCCCCATGGCACGGAGAGATGTATTAATAAGTCCGTCCGCCGGATGCATAAGAGAAGAGAAAATAAGTCCTACTGCCACCGTGTTAATAACAGCCGGCAAAAAGAATATGGTTCTCAGTGCATTTGTCAATGACGTTTTCCGGTTCAGTGCCACCGCCAGGGATAATCCGATTCCCATTTTAAAAATGGTGGTGACTACAGCGAAAATAAAAGAATTTCCAATTGCCCTTCTCATATTTGGCTGGGTAAATACATCTGCATAATTTTGCAGTCCTCCAAAACGGGCAGAAGATAAATCAAAACCAAGAATTTTTACAAACGACAGGATAATCCCCCCTGCGGCTGGAATAATAAAAAATATAATATAGAGTGTAAATCCCGGTATCGCCAGGGTATAGGAATATCTTTTTAATGTACCTGCATGCATAGTCTGCTCCTTAATTGAAACGGTTATAACAGAAATACCAGATACGGTAAGAGTATGATTTACTAATACAAATATCTGGTATTTCTTTTTTTTACTTCCAATGTTCTATTTCCAGTTTGTATCGCCCTGTGCCTTTGCATTGCGCTCTGTTTCTGCATCAAGCGCCTGCGCTACTTCACTGGCATCTTTTAACATTCCGGTATAATAATTTAACAAGGGCTCACTTAAATTTCCGTAGGAGTATTTATTGATTTCCTCCCAGTCAGTCATTGCTTTTCCACT
Organism: Lacrimispora sp. 38-1; assembly: GCF_049890855.1. NCBI lineage: Bacteria > Bacillati > Bacillota > Clostridia > Lachnospirales > Lachnospiraceae > Lacrimispora > Lacrimispora sp. 38-1. The sequence goes on from NZ_JBANEW010000028.1 coordinate 17,845, forward strand.
GTCCATAATTTTCTTTAAATCAGCCGTTGATTTTGGAATATCACTGGTCACATTTTTATTTAAATAAACTCCTGGCTGTGCATCTGCATAAATTTGCTGTGCTTTCTGGGAAGCAATGAAATTGAGAGCCTTCTTACCAAGCTCCGTATCCTTGCAATTAGTGGTCAGCGCCAACGAGTAAGGTGTAAACATATTGATATAATTATCTCCTTCTGGAGTCGGCAGTGCAAAAGCACCTATGTCATCAATCTTATCCGGAAACTTTTTGTTAATGTTATCCGCACACCACGTTCCGTTAATGTACATGGCACACGTTCCGTCAGCCAGAGCCTGATGGGCATTATCCACTGTATCTGAGAGATACGTCTCGTTCACATACCCCAGATCAATTAAATCCTTCGTTCTTTGAATGGAATCAATAAAATTGGTGCAATCCCCATATTTCAGTTTATTTGTGTTGATCTGCTCCATCAGACCAAATGTATCCGTTCCTTTTTCAGCAGCATCGTTTAACAAACCGCTGATTGTGGGTGGCTGCACACTCCATGCATCCTTTCCGGAATAATATACAGGAGTTACACCTTTCTCCTTTATTTTTTCACAGACTGCTAAAAACTCATCCCATGTTTGTGGTATTTCTGCTCCAGCTTTCTCAAATACCTTTTTGTTATAGAATACGCCGGATAAAACCACGGAATCTATGGGAACCGCATACAGTTTTCCATTATATCGGAACGTTCCGTCCAGTGCTTTTTTGTCGTACTCTGAAACACATTCCAGTCCGGTTAAATCCACCAGTTTATCCAGACCATTGGCATAGGACTCCACCCACTGTGGTTTGTATACCTGAATGATGTCTGGCAGATCGTTTGTAGCAAACTTAGTCTGTAAAACCTGGTCTCCCTGAGAACCGCCCTGTATCTTAGATATCTCAAGCCTGAAGCCCAATTCTGTTGAATTATCATTGATATACTGTTCCAATGCCTGCCAGCCTGCTTTGTACCAATCCGTATACATCAGAACACTTAATGTCTTCACCTGTGTATCTGTCTTTGCAGCTGCACTTCCTTCACCAGACACCGCATTGCTTTTCCCGCAGCCAGATAAGCCAAAAGTCATCGTAACAGCCAAACCCATTGCCAGCCATTTTTTCCTTTTTTTCATCTTACCTATCCTTCCTTATTTGCTTTTCATGAACTAACCGGTTATTTCTTATACCTATCATACCATCCATCCTTAAAAAAAAGCATTGCACTTTCTTTCACTTTATAGGATTTTTTTACACTTTTTATATACAACTTGACATATATTCTTATAAATTTTATGATACTTTTATAATACTTTACCAAATAAGGAGACATAATGAAGAGGCCCTTTACAAGTATCCGCTACAAATTCATATTTTCGATGACTGTTATATTTCTTCTTTTTGCTGCTGCTGTACTTAGTATTTGGTATAACGCTTTAAAAAAAGAAGCGGCTTCTACTGCCATTCGAAATTCTGAGCATTTACTGCAGGTTTCTAATACTATTTTTGAGAAGCAGGTAATGGACATTATTAATGTAGCCGCCTTAACCTCCGTTCGTTCCAGCAATTCCCTGTCAACAAATATTATTACCATACTTTCAAGGAATGACTTGACAGATGCAGAAATTGTAAATTACCGCAGAACCGCTTCCGACTACTTAATCAGTCTTTGCAGCTTTAAAAATAATTTAAATGGTCTTATGCTAAGTGATTTTGATGGAAATACCATTACTTACGGTCTTCCCACCTCTTTTGAGACAATGTCTCGGAACAACTGGATTTCTTTGGTAAAAGACAGCAGTAATACAATGTTTTTTATTCCTCCCCATTATCCCCATGAATGGTATAACACACAAAAAGATATGGTTTTTTCCGTATTAAAACCCGTTTATGGTTTTACCCGCCAAAAGATTGGATTTGTAAATGCAGACATCAGCGCTAACCTTTTTGAAGAGTGCTTTAATACCAGCTCTCCTTCTTCCTCTTCTTTGTATGTAATCAATCAACAGGAGGGACGTGTACTTTTTCACCCGTCAAATAATTTACTGTCTTTGGAATCGGATACGTCAGTACTTTCGGAAATTATAGACCGGATCACTTCAAATTCCGGTCATTTTTTCATACAAGATTCGCAGAATGGTAACACACTGGTCGTCTACCGTACCTCCTCTCTTACAAATTGGACTACATTAAATATGATTCCGGAAAAAGAAATTGTATCGGCCTTTACCGATACCTTACACGATATTATTCTGATCACACTTGTTCTTGTGGCAGCACTGATTGTCTGCGTATTTTTGATTACTTCCCTATTAACACAAAAAATACGCCTTCTTGCAAATGCTGTAAGGCGTATTGACGGAGATAATCTTGATCTTCCCATATATATTAATACAAAAGATGAAATCGGAGCTTTATTCAGCCAGTTTAAATCAATGCTGGATCGAATTAAGGATCTGCTTTGGGAGGTGAAAGATAAAGAAAAAGCAAAACACCGGGCAGAGATCGGAGCGCTTCAGTTTCAGATGAATCCCCACTTTTTATACAATTCCTTAAATACAATCAAATTCCTGTCTTCTCTACAGGGTGCTGACAACATAGGTAAAGTAGCAGAATCTCTTTCCTCTATGATGCATATCAATATGGACGGAAGATCATTTATACGGGTTGAAGAAGACAAAAAATTTTTAGAATCTTATCTGGAAATACAAAATTACCGTTATACCAATACGTTTCAATTTCAAATTCAGGTTCAAAAAGATGCCGCAGCCTGTATGATCCCAAAACTACTGGTTCAACCCCTTGTAGAAAACGCTTTAAAACATGGCTTGAAAGAAAAGAACTCAGATGGCATTCTCCTGGCAGACTATCATATTGATGAAGATTGTCTGAAAATCATTGTAGAAGACAACGGACAGGGAATCAGCGAAGAACGTATTCAGGAAATACTCTGTAACAATCAGAATGAGAATGCCGGACATATCGGCATACATAATATCCGGGAACGGCTGCACATGTATTTTGGCTCTGAATATGATATAGAAATTATTAGCCAGCCGGGCATTTTTACGCGTTTTGAAATCATTCTTCCATTGATCTATGACAACGAGGTGACTAATTATGTATAACATATTAATTGTAGATGATGAAGTATTAGTTCGCACCCATTTAAAATTATTGCTGCAGAATCTGTCCAATGAATTTACAGTCTGCGGAGAAGCAACGAATGGATTGTCCGCACTGGAAAAAATACCGCGGATCCAGCCTGATATCATTTTTTCCGATATGCGAATGCCAGTTATGGATGGTTTAGAGTTATGTCGTCAGGTAAAGAATCAATATCCTGATATTCAGATTATTGCTTTAAGCAACTACGATGATTATACTTATGTCCGTGGAGCTTTAAAAAACGGTGCCCTTGATTATGTCTTAAAGCATAAATTAAATGAAGAGTATCTTCTTTCCCTGTTAACGGAGTTAAAAAAAAATCTGAATGTCCAAAGCGGCTTAAAATCATTTCCGAACCGAACCGTATCTGCATTAAGAGAAAAATTTGTCAACGACCTATTAGGAGAAGTCTTTCTCTCAGAAAAAGATATTGAAACAAATATCCGTTTTCTTGGGATTAACCTGGACCTTACACATCTCATTCCCATTATTCTTTCTGTAGATGACTATGCCAGGATTGAACAGCAAAACAACCTGAATCAGAAAAATATATTAAACTTCTCCATTTGTAATATAGGTAATGAGATTTTAAGCAAATACCCTACTGGAATATTAGCTCATATAGAGAAGGAAATCTATTGTATCCTTCTTTCCTTTGCCAGCGAAGTAAGCCAGGCAAAGATAGAAGGGACTATAAACTCCCTGCTTCAGCAGATATCTTCCAACTATAAAAAATATTTAAATATCTCCGTCAGTTTTTGTGTAGGAGAAACAACCGGTCACATCATTGATATCAGCCATTCCTATACAAGGGCCCTGGAAACCATAAGGCTTACATTTTATTCCGACAGACAGTCCATCCTGCGTACAAAATCAGTTCCAATACCTCCTTCCGATTTAGCAGGGCTTGATTATTCCCTGGAAAAATCTCTCCTCTCCCTGGCACAAAAAGGAGATTATGAAAAAGCGGAAGAAATCATACAAAAATTATTTCAGAACATGGCTGATCAAAAGGAAAACCGCTCCAGTGTCCAAATGAAATGCACCGACTTACTTAGCATCATAACCAGAATCTCTAAAAAGAATAAACTGGATTTAAATAAAATCATTGCAGATAAAATTTCTCCTGATCAGATCTTCATACAGTTTCATACAATGGCACAGTTTTCCGAATGGTTTCTTGATTGTTTTTTGAATATGTGCAGGGAAATTAAACTTCAGCTGCCCGGTGATTCCAGTTATGTTAAATCCGCTATTGCATATGTTAACCGCGACTACTCAAAACCAATTTCCCTGCAGAGCATTGCAGATGAAATAGGAATCAGCATCGGATATTTAAGTACAATTTTTAAAAATGAGACCGGACACGGTTTTACGGATTATTTAAATTCTCTTCGTATCTCAACTGCTGTTCATTTGATGGAACTTGGTGAAAGAGATTTTCATAAAATCGCAGAAGAATGCGGATTTCAGGACTACGCTTATTTTTTTAAAGTATTCAAAAAACGTATGGGCACTACACCCAAAACGTATTTAAGAAGATTTGAATGAGAGAAACAAAAAAATATTGTCTGTTTTCTATTGAATCATCGCAAATAGTCTTCTATAATTGAAATATTAAGTTTTTGGAAGGAGAATGATACCAATGGATGAGAATTACATACCGATAAGACTGGCACAGCTTCGGACAAAAAAAGGCATATCTGCCAGAGAAATGAGCCTTTCGCTGGGACAGACAGAAAATTACATCAGCGATATCGAATCAAAAAGTACGACACCGTCAATGGAACACTTTCTGTTGATTTGTGAATTTTTCGGAATATCGCCAAGGGAATTTTTTGATGAAGAAAATCCAAACCCCATCCTGCTTCATGAACTGATCACAGAACTGGAGCCATTAAAGGATCAGGATTTCGACAATCTGTTAAACCTTCTGTTTGAAGGTCAGAAAAAATTAAGGAAATAGCTGCAGGAAACAAGCGGGAAAACTGACAGTTATGATCCCAGTCTCCCGCTTTAAGCACTTATCAAATGGCAGTTATATGATCCAGATCCCACCGGATTTTACTGCCACTCTCACTTTTTATAACAGTCAGTTTCTTATCAATCTGCTCTTTTAATTCGCTTACATGAGAGATAATTCCAATCAGCCTGTGTTCCCCTGCCAGCTCTAAAAGAATTCTCACTGCCCTTAATCTGGATTCCTCATCCAGTGATCCGAAGCCTTCATCAATAAACATTGCATCCATCCGCACATTTCCAGCCGTCCTTTGAATAATATCCGCCATTCCCAGAGCCATCGCGAGGGCTGCCATAAAGGATTCTCCGCCAGACAATGTTTTCACATCACGTACCTGGCCGGTGGCCAGACTGTACACATCAAGATCCAGTCCAACCTCCCCCTGTTTCCCTAATGAATTTAAATCCCGGCATTGCAGAAGGAACTGACCGTCAGACATGACCTTTAACCGTTTATTTGCGGCATGGACCATCTGATTAAAGTACTGGCGCTGCACATAGGTCTGGAAATCCAGGCTTACGGAAAGCTTTCCATTGGCTGTCTGGTTTAGGCTGTGGTACAGCTGGTATTGCTTTTCCAGCTCTTTCCGTTCCTTCCAAAGCTTCTTTAAATTGCTTTCTGCCCGTTCTGCACGGCTTTTGATCCCTGCGATTTCCGCAGATTTCAGCTGCAGAATCTTTTGCTCTTTTTGCAGGGCATCTGCTTCTTCCTCCCAGAGCGATGTATCGATTCGTTCCCGTCCTTTTGTCTCATCTTTGTACTGATTAAAAATCGTTTCGGCAGTGAGACATGCTTCCTCGTAGCCCCTTACCTCCTGCTGCCAGGTTTTTATCTGTTCTGAAGACATCTTTGCTTTTAAATATTCTTCTTCATCAGAAAAGCCCAGCCTGCAAAGCTGTGAGAAGTAAGCTTCTTTTGTGCTCTCCTGTGCAGTTAAAAGCACCTCTCTGTTCTCTTTTAATGAAGCCAGACGTCCCCTCTTCTCCCGTTCCTCTTCCGATAGCAGAAGAAACTTTTCATTTGCCTCCTTTTCTGCCGAAAGCAGCAGATCTATTCTGTTCTTCAGCTTTTCCTGCTGGATTTTCGCCTGCCTCAAATCCGGATAGGGAAGTCTTTTTTCCAATTGCTCCCGTTGTGCGGACAGGGCGGAATTTTTCACTTTCTTATCCTGCCATACACTCCGGAGTTCTTCTCTTTCCCTTTCCAGTATGGTTATGCGGTTTCGATCCTTCTGTTTATTTTCTATCAGGCTCTTTAGCTTTTCTTCTGCTTTTCTGGCTTGTTTTTCTTCATCCTCTGCTTTTATCAACAGAAGTTTTGTTTCTTTCTCTTTAACAATTAGCTGTTCTTCCAATGAATCCCAGTCACTGGAGGGGTCGAGCAGCAGACCGGCCTCCTTTTTTATCAGTTCTTCCTGATGGCGGCAGCTTTCCTGTTTTTTAACAGCCAGCAGTTCTGCTTCAGACCGGCTCTCATTTGCCTGATCCCGTTTCATTCTGGCCTCATCTACCATTTCTGCAGTGATTCTCTCCCCGGAAAGCTTCGCTTTTTGAGGGTGATGAACAGAACCACAGACAGGGCAGGGATTTCCCTCGATCAGGTCACGGGCCAGCAGGCCTGCCTGCTGGTTAAAAAAACTTTGATAGCGGATGGAATATTGGAACTGAGCTTCTTCATATGCAGTCTGTGCGGCTTCTTCAGACAGCCTGAGCCGGGCCAGTAAAAGCTGGTCAGAACGTATCTGTTTTAATGCCGGAAACAGATTTTTCAGAGCCTCTTCCTTTCCCGTATACTCAGCTTTCAAAAGTCTTAGCTCCGGGAGTTTTGCGGCGGCGGCGGTTAAAAGTTCCTGCTGCTTTTCATATTCTTTTAAGCGCAGGCTGATTCTTCCATATTCATTTTCTGCTTCCTCAAACCGTTTTTGGGACTCCTCTTCTTCTTTTTTTCTGATCCGGCACAGTTCTTCTGTTTTTCTCCAATCCTCATACAGAGGCATGGATGAATTCAACCGGTCTAAAAGAATCGAAAGTTTTGGAACTTCATTTTGTGATACCTCCCGGCTTTCCATAGCTGCTTTCTTTGCCACAGCCAGTATTTCCTCTGTTTTTTTAAGCTCTTCCTCAAGCCACTTTTCCCGCTTCAGAGCTGCTTCACAGTCACTTTTTTTATCCTTATACTGTATCTCCGCCGTATATGCTTTTTCAGCAAGCTCCCCTCTGGCAAGCTGTTCTTTCTTCCTGTTCCAGTCATCACTTTGAAGCTTAAGCGCCTTTACACGGTCAGAAGCTTCCTGTAACCTGTCAAAAAGCCGGTTCTGTTCCAGTGCCAGATTTCGTTTGCTTTGCACACTGGAGAGAAGTTCACTGTTTTTTTCCCTCTCATCAGACAGCAGCTTTTCTTTATCACGGATTTCATTTAAAATGGCGGACAGTCTGTTTATAATCTCTTCCGTTTTGGTCTCCGGATATTCCAGCAGTTTAAGCCACTCATCTTCATGAATGCTGTCCTGTAACAGCTCCACGTTTCCTGTCTCATGGATGGTCAGCTTTCGGTTATCCTCCAGCTTTCCGGCATAAAAGTTATTTTTTTCCTTTAATTTATACTGGATGCGGCTGTAAATTCCTGTATTGAAAATTCTGGAAAAGATCTCTTTTCTCTCCCTGGAGGCAGCGAGAAGAAGTTTTAAATAATCTCCCTGTGCAATCATCGCAATCTGGGAAAACTGGCTTAAATCCACCCCGATGATCTCTTCAATCTTCTGGTTGATATCACGGAGATTACCCGCAAATTCCAGACCAGTTGGAAGAATCAGGGAGGCTTTTGCAGGAACTGATATTTTAGCATACTCTCCGTCCTTATTCTTCCGTTTACTGATTCTTAAATAAGACGGGCTTCTGGTAATCTCATATATTTCCCCCTGCTCTAAAAAGCGTAAGGCAACAAAGGTTTCCCTATCCCCGTCTGCATACTGGCTGCGCATCATGGAGGGTTCTCTTCTTTGTCCGCTGGTTTCACCAAAAAGGGCAAAGGAAACAGCATCAAAGATCGTAGTTTTTCCAGAACCGGTATCTCCGGTGATCAGAAAAATTCCATGTCCGGCTATTTCAAAATCTACCGTTTCCACATCTTTGTAGGAACCGAACGCAGACATCGTCAGTTTCAGCGGTTTCATAATCCTTCCTCCTCCTTTGCTTCCTGCACAATTTTCTCCATGGCAAGATAAGCTTCCTCTGTCATCTCTTCCCCGCTTACCGTCTTATAAAACTGCCGAAAGGCTTCCAGTGGATTTAAAACGGGTACCCGCTCCTCTTCCTCCATCATTTTTTCCCTGGTGCGCACATTGTCCACCTTCAGTTCCAGCAGATAATCGTAAACTTCCTTTAACTGTTCTCTGATCCGGTAAGGCTCCTCTTCATCAGTTAAGGTAACGCTCACAAAATCGTGGCGGTTTTCATCGTCTGCGCGGCTTAAAACCTCTTCTAAAGTACCTCTTTCCCGTCTCACCTCCTGAATTCCCCGAAGAGGAAGAGCTTCAAAGTCAGGTTCTTCGCCCTTTGCTCCCATATGTATGACAGTGATTCCTTTCCTGTGATGCTCCTCACTGACCGAATATTTAAATGGCGTCCCACAGTAGCGGATCCAGTCCTTTGAAACCTTCTGGGGTCCGTGAAGATGCCCCAGCGCTACATAATCAAACGCCGGAAGTACGGAAACGTTCACCCGGTCCAGTCCTCCGGCCATAATGACCGCCTGCTCTGATTCACAGGTTTCCGGGTCTGTGCTTCCCCCGGTATAAAACTGATGGGATAAAAGGACATTTCGCTCCCCAGTGTCTATGATTTCTCTTGCCAGAACCTCCCTGACGGCATTTTCGTATCCTTCGGGCTGGCTGTCCGGGAAAAGATTTCTTACGTATCCGGGCTTTAAAAAAGGCAGCAGATAGAAATTAACCGGTCCGGATTCATCGGAAAGCACCACTTTTTTTAAGTACTCATCCTGACTTTGAGGCGGCATCACTGACAAATGAATGGAGTGCTTTTCCAAAAATGAACCCGCATAGGAAAGCCTTTCGGGAGAATCATGATTTCCGGCTATGATAAGAACTGCCGGCTGCGGTCTGATCATGGAAAGCGCATCTAAAAATCCTCCGAATATGGTATAGGCTTCTGCTGAGGGAACTGTTTTATCATAAATATCGCCGCAGATTAAAATTGCATTGGGTTTTTCCACAGCTGCATAGTCCACAATCTGGTTTAACACAGCTTTCTGGTTTTCCGTTAAGCTGTAACCGTTTAACTGTTTTCCGATATGTAAGTCGGACAAATGAAAGAGTTTCATCGTTATTCCTCCCCTCTCTTTTTATCTATCATATCATAAGGAGCTTACTCTGAACAGAAGGATGAAAAAACAGACATCAGGTTGTCCTCTTAAGAATATCTGATGTCTGCTTCTCATCTGTTACCATAAAAACGATTCTTTGGATGATCTTCCTCCCGCCTACGAAACATTAATACTTTGAAATTGAACCGGCAGCTGCTGCCGATGCATGTTTCATATCGTCAAAAAGTCCCCTGGACTTTGATCTGCCATGATTTGTATATTCCTCATGAAGCTTGAATTTTTTCACTTCCTGCTGCAGCATTTCAGCCTGCGCAGCAAGTTCTTCACTGGCCGCTGAGCTCTCTTCTGCCGTAGCTGCGTTGGTCTGTACAACTGCAGACACCTGTGACAGTCCCTGGTTAATCTGCTCGATGGCTCCTGCCTGTTCGGTGGAGGCAGCTTCGATCTCCTTAATAGCCTGTTCCACCATCTGAGCCTTTTCTTCCACAGTAAATAACAGTTTTAGTGTATCATCGGCAAGGCGTTCACCATGAGATACCATGGCGACGGATTTTTGAATTAAATCTGCCGTCTGTTTTGCGGCATCTGCAGATTTTGCTGCCAAATTGCGCACTTCGTCAGCCACTACAGCAAATCCTTTACCGGCATCGCCTGCACGGGCTGCTTCCACAGCAGCATTGAGCGCAAGAATGTTAGTCTGAAATGCAATATCCTCCACAAGCTTTGTGATTTTGGATATCTCCTGAGATGACTCTCCAATCTCCTTCATTGCAGTATTTAACTCCTGCATATGTTCGTTACTCTCCACAACGCCCTGGCCGGCCTGATTTACATATCCGGCTGCATTGGCAACGCTCTGGGCATTTTTTGATGCCTGTTCCGCCACACTGCCGATGGATGCATTTAACTCCTCCAGTGTTGCTGCCTGTTCGGTCGTTCCGCTGGATAAAGCCTGGGCACCGTCAGATACCTGACCGGATCCGGAATTAACCTGTTCTGCAATGGCTGTGATAGAAGACGCCAGGTTATGAAATTTTTCAACCAATTCTGCCAGCGCTTTACCAAGAATATCCTCTTCTGAACGTATGGTAACAACGGTTGTTAAATCACCGTCCGCAATTGCCCGGGTTGTCTGGGCCTGCTGGATATTATTGATAATCATCTGGTCGAACGCACTTGCCAGACCGCCGACTTCATCCTTCCTGGCAGCCCAGGCTCTTTCTTTTTCACCCGCAATTCTGTCAACTCCAAAATCTCCCACAGCAACCATGCTTGCAAACGACTCAAAAATATACAGGGGATAAGCAATGATATCTGACATATATCTGGAAAGATATATGGAAAGAATAACAGAGACCAGTAGAATCAATGCAATTATAATGATAATAACCAGTGCAGCCCTGGTATTTGCATTTGCGGCCGCCACACTTTCGCCCGAAATCTTATCAGACAGAGCAGATAAATCATTGAATAATTTGTCAGCCTGATCAGACACTGCATCATCAGATGCTGCTAACTGAACAGCTGTATTATTTATATCATTCAGCGCTTTATTATTTTCGTTGAAGATACGGCTATAGCTTCTATTAATATTCAGCACTGAAAAGATACCCACACCGGCAATAATCACGGTAAGTGCAACAACCAGAAGATAGCTGATTAACAGTTTCTTTGCAACTTTTAAATCTTCAAACCACTTTTTCACTTTGCATTCCCTCTTTCATTTATTCCGGATAACTGACACCGGTCTTCTCTTTTGTATCTACCCGCAATTATTTAAGTTATTATCATAGGACACCTCCGTTTTCTCTGTCTTTTTAAGCTTTTTCACGCCTGCGTGCAATTTTCGCAGTATATCTCATACTGTGTACACGGCTATGAAAACATAAGAAATACGGTGGTTTATAGCAGTACTGACGGTTGTTGAGACGGCGATTAAACCTATTATACTGGTATAGAGGGATAACATTAAAGAGGGGATAGATACTTACAGCAGTATTGATCCGACAGAATATCAAGATGACGCAGTCATTGACGGCGTTCTGAAATGAATGAGTTTATGTCATATAAATTTCAAGTAAAATTCCTCTTTTTTTCTTACAATTGTACTAAATATCGTTATATAAACTGTTGTTTGACAAAGAAAACCAATTACTTTATAATGAGAATTGTCGAAATATATATAATTTTGCAACCGCAGTATGAGATATACTGCGCAAAAAGTCACCTTTTTTCCAACCATTATTGAATATAATTCACTAAAAATCCTCCAATAAAGATTTTTATTGGAGGACCTGTTTATACCCTTTTAATATATTTAAAATAAGATCTGAGTCAGCAGACTTGCTACAATCAGAATGAGTGCACCGCAGATTCTGGTAGCAATCTGGGCAAATGGAAGAAGCTCCATTCTTTTGGCTGCAGAAAGTACCGCGATATCTCCTGTACCGCCCATATTGGTGGTGCAAAGCCCGGCAGTAATAGCAGATTCTACCGGATAAAAACCAACCAGATAGCCGCCGATAGCGGCACCTACGGAAACGCTTCCAACTACTACAAATACAAGAAGAAGATACATGGGGCTCACAGCTTTCGCTACTGCGCCTAAATCAATCATGGAAATTCCGATTCCCACTAAAAGAGCACTGGTCCAGTTTTTCATAACAAACTGGGACCACTGGCGGGCTGAATCCTCAAATTTCACAGGAATAAAGCCACAGGCCTTGCTCACAGCCACCAGAATAATCATCCATGCATAAGAGTGAACTGCTGGAACAAATTTATTGATAATAACACCAAGTAAAAAGAAAAACATAGCAGTAATCATACCGATTCCCAATTCTTCCAGACTGACAGAAGAATTCTTCTTTTCATTCATTTCAGAATTGTGATTTCTCATGAGACGGCCGTTTCCAGTTAAACCTGGTTTTACATCTCCCAGCTTTGCAAGGAGTCCGGCGCCAACAATCGCCATTACATTTCCCAGAGTAGAAGCTGGTATCATCCGCGATATGACAGCTGCAGAATCTGTGTGAAGCGCTTCCGCATACATGCCGGACAGCGGAACCACCCCGGCTCCCATTCCGCCTCCCATCATGGGGATTGCCACATACATTACTGCATCTACAAAGCCATAGCCAACCAATGCACCCACTGCGCCCACACTTAAGATTGCAACGGTCATGGCGCAAAGAGCAACCGGGAGAAACCTTACTGCTGCTTTTAACAGAAGTGACCGGTCCATACCAAGGATACTTCCGGTAATTAAGGCCGCTATGTAGAAATTTAAAAATCCGGTTTTATTCATAAACTGGTCTACATTTTCCACTACGTTTTCCGGAATCAGACCGGTATAAACAAGAGTAGCTGAAGCAAAGATACACACAATCGCACCACCGCCCAAAAAGGTTTTGACAATAGGAAGATTATTTCCAATGATATTAAAAAGTCCCCCAAAAATCATCATAACAAGCAGCGCACCGATCATGCCGGACGGAAGCCATTTCATGGCAATGGAAACCGCAGTCACTGCGGTGAAAGCCAGATAAATGGGCAATGGAATTCCGGATATTTTAATGCTCATAATCGAAAACCCCGAAGTGCTTTTTTCTTTTTCCATCTTATTTTACTACCCCCTGCTCCACAGCTTTTTGCTTCACCGCTTCTGCAACCACTTTTGCCACGCGTTCGTCAAATGCACCCGGTATAATATACTCTTCTGTCAGTTCCTCTTCCTTTATGATTCCTGCTATGGCATAAGCAGCCGCAATCTTCATCTCTTCCGTGATATCCGTGGCTTTCGCATCAAGAGCTCCACGGAAAATCCCCGGAAATACCAGTACATTGTTGATCTGGTTCGGGAAATCGGAACGTCCTGTTGCAATGATTCTTGCTCCGCCTTCCTTTGCTTCATCAGGCATGATCTCAGGAGTTGGATTTGCCATTGCAAATACAATTGGATCCTGTGCCATAGAGGCAACCATCTGGGAAGTAACGATTCCAGGAGCAGAAACGCCGATAAAGACATCTCTTCCTTCCATGATATCTTTTAAATCTCCCCTCTTATTTTCCGGATTCGTAACCTGAGCCATCATCTTCTGGGCATCGTTCATCCACTCCTCCCCTTCTGCCAGTGCACCCTTTTTATCTACCAGAATAATATCTTTCATTCCGATGGATAATAAGAGCTTGCAGATTGAGATACCGGCTGATCCGGCTCCGTTGATCACTGTTTTTACCTCTCCGATTTTCTTTCCCACAACCTTTAACGCATTGATGATTCCGGCAGATACCACAATTGCGGTTCCGTGCTGGTCATCATGGAATACGGGAATATCCAGTTCCTCTTTTAAACGGCGTTCTATTTCAAAACATCTGGGGGCTGAGATATCTTCCAGATTGATTCCACCAAAACCAGGCGCCAGATAACGGACCGTTTTAATGATTTCCTCTGTATCTTTTGTATCCAGACAAATCGGGAATGCATCCACTCCGCCAAAGGCTTTAAAAAGAATGGATTTGCCTTCCATTACGGGCATAGCCGCTTCGGGACCGATATCTCCCAAGCCCAGTACTGCTGTTCCGTCTGTCACCACAGCCACCAGATTTCCCTTTGCAGTATAACGGTACACTTCGGATTTATCATCTCTGATCTTTCTGCATGGCTCTGCCACACCCGGAGTATACGCAGTGCTCAAATCCTCTCTGCATTTTACTTCTACCTTTGAGATCACTTCGATTTTTCCTTTGTTTTTTTCATGAAGCTCCAGTGCAAGCTTGTTATAATCCATAACTTTTCACCTTTCCCTTTCGTTGACTTTTTGATATAACCGTATCGTATCACTGCTGCCGGCGTTTTGAAATCTTGTGAACATTATTAAAAACTTATGTAAGTAAAGAAAACGGATTTTAAGATTATCCCGATACCCGTTGATTTTCCTGCCCACATCTAATACAATAGTTTCATCGAGGGGAGGTATTAAATGAAAGAAAAACCACTGGAACACCAGATATATGTTTCCCAGATTTTCAGCATCATCCTTGCCATATTACTGTCTTTGGGTGTATCGCTTCATTATAATCTGGTGACAAAAAGAAATTCTCTGGATATGAATATAAAAAATGCCGGTATTTTTATCTCCGGGATGCCGGAAGTAGCTGACATGTTAAAAAAGGGACAGCCCTCAGAAGCCTTTAACAAACGCATGGATCTGTTAGTGAAAGAACTGGATTATATTGATGTTGTTACCATCTGTAATAATGACAGCATCCGTTTTTATCATAATAATAAGGCACTGATCGGAAAAACCTTTGTAGGCGGTGACGAAACCGCTATCTTAAATGGCGCTTCCCCATATATTACAAACGGAAAAGGAACTCTTGGAAGTCAGCGCCGTGCTTTCTTTTCCATAAAAGACGATCAGGGTAAAATCATCGGCTTTGTGATGGTTTCTGTTCTGACCACCAGCATTTCCCAGCTTACCAGAAATATTCTGCTTGTTTTTTTACTCCTGGCTTTCGTACTCCTGTCCATGGGTTTTCTTGTATCGGGAATCCTGTATAACAGGTTAAAAAAAATACTTTTAGGTTATAAGCCGGAGGAATTCCGTAAGATTCACATCGAAAGAAAAGAAGTGCTTGATGCCCTGGAAGAGGGAATCTTTGCCATTAATACCGAAGGAGAGCTGATCCTTATCAATGAATCGGCTAAAAAAATACTGGATCTGGATACCATGCCTGAGTACGGAACACGACTGACAAAGCTTTACCCGGAAACCAGACTTCCCCATGTCCTTCAGACAGGAATGCCGGAATATAATATCAGCCTTATGATAAAAGGAAAACACATTATATCAAACCGGATTCCCATCATCGAAAATGGGAAAACTGCAGGGGCCGTATCCATCTTCCGAAACAAAACGGAATACACCCGTCTGGCAGAGGAACTGACGGGAGCCCGGTACATGGTGGAAACACTCCGCGCCTTAAATCATGAATTTAAAAATAAGCTCCATGTAATCCTTGGATTTATCGAGATGGGACAGCCGGAAAAGGTAACTGATTTTATCATCAACACCAGCATGGCATCCACACTGGCTGTGAGTGAGGTTACAAAACAGATACAGGTTTCCAGTATCGCAGCGCTTCTGATCGGGAAAATTATCCGTGCAGGTGAACTGGGCATCCGTCTCACCATCAAACCCGATAGCTCCTGCCTGGAATCAGAGCTCCATCTGCCTGTTGATTTATACATTACCATTCTGGGTAATCTGATTGAAAATGCCATTGAAGAATTAAATGAACAGAGCAGCGGAATTAAAGAAATTGAAGTCGGGATCAATATATGGCAATCGGGAAGCATTCTTTCTGTTGACGATACCGGAAGGGGAATCCCTGCCGCCATGAGGGATAAAATCTTTGAAAAAGGATTTTCCACAAAAGGGGACGGGCGCGGATCCGGCATGTGCCTGATTAAGAATCTGGTAGACCAGCATCACGGAATCATTGAGATGGAATCCGAAGAAAATACAGGTACTTCATTTACTATCACCTTTACAGAGGAGGAACATCATGTATCAGGTAATCATTATAGAGGATGACCCTATGGTAGCTTCTATTAACAGACAATATGTGGAGTTAAATAAATATTTAAAGGTAACCGGCCAGTTCTCCAATGGAAAAGACGCACTGAACTATTTGAAGGATCATACTGCGGATCTGGCGATTATGGATGTTTATATGCCCGTCATGGATGGAGTGGAACTCCTTACTGAGATACGCAGGCTCCAGAAACACATAGATGTGATTATGGTAACTGCCGCAACCGATGCCTCTCATGTTAAAAAGCTGTTAGGGCTGGGAGTCATTGATTATCTGGTAAAGCCTTTTGAATACGTGCGTTTTAATCACGCACTGGCACGGTTTATGGAACATCAGGAACTGCTTAGGCAGGAGACCTTCTCCCAGGAACAGCTGGATTCTCTGTTTGAGCTTTCTTCCGGAACCTCTTCCCAGCAGGAGGTTCTTCGAAAAGGTCTTCAGGAAAAAACTCTGGATACCATTTTATCCTACATGAAAGAGCACCCGGCAGATGCCCTCACAAGCGAAACAGTTGCAGAAGAAGTTCATTTGTCCCGTGTAACCGTACGCAGGTACATGAATTATCTTCTGGATAAAAAACAGATTGTCAGTGACATTGATTATACAACCGGAGGGCGGCCCTCAATTATATACCGGTATGTAAAAGAGTAACAGGTGAAAATTTTCACCTGTTACTTTTACTTTTGGAGCTCAATAATTTCATATAACCATTGTTCAAGTCCAGGAGTAAAGCTGACCCGGACAATCTCTTCATCTTTTCTGGCTTCTGCCTCCTCTTCCGGAGTCATAGGAATAACAGTCACTCCCCGGTCAACCAGCTCTTTTTCCAGTCTCTTTTCTTCTGCCACAATTTCTGTTTTATTCCATTCTGAAGCCATTTGCCCGGCTTGTCTTAAGATATCCTGGTCCTCTTTGCTTAATGTGTTCCATTTTCTTTCTGACATCATAACTATCCCAGGACTAAAAACATGATTGCTTAGAAGATAATAAGGGGCAACCTCATAAAACCGGTTGGAAAGATATGCCGGTATGGGATTTTCCCCACCTTCCACATCGCCGCTTTCCAGTGCATGATACAAATCCTCATACCGCATGGGGATTGGCTGCGCTCCCAGTGCTGATATGGTATCCATCATAAGTACAGATTCGGGAACTCTGATCCTTTTGTTTTTAATATCAGCAAGACCACTAATTGGCTCTGTAGTAAATATATTTCTGGCACCTTCATCGGTGTAAAAAAGACCTACCATATTGGCGCCGATCTCCTGCCCCTCACTTAAAAATGCCCTGCCAAGATCTTCACTTTCTAAAACCTTCCACATTCCCTCCCTATCCTTGAAAATATAGGGAAGACCAAATAAATTCAACTTTTTAAACCCGTATCCGGTTAATGCATTCGTATTGGCACGGTATAGATCAAGCAGCCCATTCCCTGTCCTCAATGAATTGAGAGACGTTCTTTCATCTCCCAGAACAGCACCCGGATATATGTTAACTTTTATTCTTCCATTAGACAGTTCATATACGTATTGTGCAAACTTCTCGGCAACTCTGGTATCAATATTGCCCTCAGGGTTCACTTCACCATACTTCAGTACAATTTCCGGCTCTGACGGAGTCGCTCTTTGTGCTTGTGTAGTTGCAAGCGCTGCTTCCGCTGTCGCCTGTGCAGCTTCTGCTTCCTTTGTCTTTTGGGAAGCTTCGCTGCTTTCTTTTACAGCGATACCGGATCCGCAGCCGTTAAGACAGAGGATCATCGCAGTAATAAGCATTAAAGACAGTGGTTTTTTCATAAATTGCTCCTCCTGATTGTATCATAAAAGCATTCAAACATGATCAGTATTTTCTGTTTCATTATACCCAGAAATTTGTGTTTCAATAAAAAAATTCTGCCAGGAATCAGAACTGACATTTCCTGGCAGAATTTATTTATTCGATAATTTCTAAAAATCTTTCTCCATATTTTTCATATTTAAAAGCGCCCACACCGGATACCAGAAGCATCTCTTCCCGGCTTTTTGGTTTTTGTACAGACATATGTATCAGAGTTTTGTCGGAAAATACAATATAGGGCGGCACTTTCTCCTCTTTTGCTATTTTAAGACGAAGTGTTCTCAGCTTTTCAAACAGGGTTTCATCTGCCTTGGAAAGATCCAGTGCCGATGAACTGCTCTTCTTAGTCTTCCGGCTTCCCTTATCTTCCGTAACAGCCGCTTCCTCTTTTGCCATCTTCATCAGTATGGTTTCTTCTTCCTTTAAAACAGCACCTGCCTTTTTCGTCAGCTTTACAATGGCATATTCGTCATTGGTAACAGACAAATACTCATTTAAAAGAAGATGATTCATTACCTGCCTCAGTTTATAAACAGGAACCTTTGACAAAGCGGCGTAATGAGGATTCTCATTCATACGGTAATTCCTGATCTTAGCCGTATTGGCGCCATGCAAAGTATCCATAATCACGGCAGCACCATACCTCTGCCTGCTGGTTTCTGTACACCCGATGATGGCTGCTGCAATTTCTGTCACATCTACCGTTTCAAATCCGGTCAAACAATTGGAACAGTTCCCGCAGTAATTTTCCTTATATTCTCCAAAATAGCGAAGAATATAATCCCGCAGGCAGTCGTTTGTAAAACAGTAATAGGTCATTTTTTTCAGACGTTCTCTGTCCCGTTCTTCCACAAGCTTGCGGGTTATTGGATCCAGCTCCTGGTTATCCTGATTGCTGTCAATAAACATCTGATTGGTTATTACATCCTGGCCGCCATATAGAAGCAGGCATTCTCCCGGCTCCCCGTCTCTGGAACAGCGCCCCACTTCCTGATAATAGGATTCTAAATTTTTCGGCATATTATAATGAATGACATAGCGGACATTGGACTTATCAATGCCCATTCCAAACGCATTGGTAGCCACCATAATCAGATTTTTGTCATAAATGAAATCATCCTGATTCGTTCTGCGCTCTGCATCGCTTAACCCTGCATGATACCGGGTTGCAGAAAATCCCTCTTTATTTAATCTCCCGCAGACTTCCTCTACCATCTTTCTGGTAAGACAATAGATGATCCCGCATTGTCCCGGGTGTCTTTCCACAAAATTTTTCATCGTGGCATACTTGTCCTTTGGAGACTGCACACTTAAATACAGATTTGGCCTGTCATAGCCGGTTGATACAACAGCCGGATCCTGAAGCATTAAAATGTCAATAATATCCTCACGGACCTCCTTTGTCGCAGTTGCCGTAAATGCGCTGATAACCGGACGTCTGGGAAGTCTTTCAATAAAATCTACAATTTTTAAATAACTGGGTCTGAAATCCTGTCCCCACTGGGATACGCAATGAGCTTCGTCCACTGCCACCATGGAAATCCGGACGCTTAGGGAAAATTCCAAAAATTCTTCGGTCAAAAGCCGTTCCGGTGCAACATAAATAATGGGATATCGCCCTTCCCGTGCATAAGCGAGGGCTTTCAGATACTGACTTGCGGACAAAGAACTGTTAAGATATGCGGCGTGAATGCCTGCCTGATTGAGTGAAGCGACCTGATCTTTCATCAGGGAAATCAAAGGGGAAATAACTAAAGTAATTCCTTCCGTCATAAGAGCCGGAACCTGAAAGCAAAGAGACTTACCTGAACCAGTCGGCATAATCCCCAGGGCATCTCTCCCTGCCAGAATGCTGTCGATCAGTATTTCCTGCCCTTCCCGGAAACTGCCGTAACCGAAATAGTGCCTGAGTACTTGATATTTATCCATGTAACGTATGATTGTGCTCCTTTATCTTTATTTTTTTCATTATAACATCTTAAGCTAAGTTTTTCCAGATACCAGGTAATTAAATTTTGATTTGATTCATTTCTAACAAAAGAAAGAAGCAGAGAAATCACCTCCTCTGCCTCTTTCTTTTGTTGTTTTTCCGATCATTTTATAATGATTGAAATCACAGCTTTTCATACATCATTGTTTGAGATCTTTATAGTTCAACACGGAACTGTAAAAACTGTATCTTACACGATCAATGTCAGAACTATGTAACCAAAACCGAAAATCAGAAAAAAGCCCCCTAAAACTTTAATCATCTTTTTTGATTTGGCTGCCGGAAAAATTTCGAGAAATTTCTCATATGGCATTAACATCAAAAACAATCCGATTACTATAAATGCTATAGCAGTAAAAATCTTATCTCCTCCCCTCCTGTTTTTATTTGAATTGATTATACTACAAAAGATTGCGTTTTTTTCGTTCATGTAATATTTAGCACTCTACATGTAATTTTTGGTAAATTCAGAAGCCGTTTTCAGCCAGTTTTCATATTTTTATTGTTTATTAGGGGAATTTAGGGGTGGGTATTATATTTTTCCAATCAACTCTTTCTGCTTTCCGTCACGAAGGAAAACAGGAATCTGATCGATTTTAGCTGTCTGATGAACGATCTGCCCTCCTTCGTATACTGTTCCATCATAGATCAGGGTCCAGCCTGCTCCTTGTGGCAGATAGACCTCCCTTTCATATGTATTCTCATATAGGATGGGGGCCACCAGTATATCGGAACCAAGCATATACTGGCCGGTTAAATCCCAGCATCTCTCATCCCGGGGGAATTCATAGAACATGGTGCGCATGACAGGTTTGCCGGATTCATGGGCTTCGTTCATTAATGTTCGTAAATAGGGCCGCATCGCCTCTCTGAATTGAATGAATTTTTCTAAGATGGGCGTATTTTCATCTCCAAAACTCCATATCTCATTGTCCGCACCGGTTGGCATTGACGGTGTGCCATCTGCATGATTAACCGGCTTTGACGGTGACCGGTCTCCATGAAGGCGCATAACCGGGCAGAACGTCCCCCACTGGAACCAGCGTACGAACAGCTGCCGGAATAAAGGATCTGTGGGATCTCCTCCCATGAACCCTCCGATGTCAGTTGTCCACCAGGGGATCCCTGCAATTCCCATATTTAATCCTGCACAGACCTGCTCTCTTAAGGTCTTCCAGTCGCTGTGAATATCGCCGGACCATACCAGCGCGCCATATCGCTGACTGCCTGCCCAGGCACAGCGCAGCAGGTTAACCGCTGTATCCATGCCGGCAGCGATCTGTCCGTCATAGAAGGTTTTTGCATAAAGCTGTGGATAGATGTTACCGATCTGGTTAACCGGTCCCATATAGTAACGGTAATTATCATACTCATAGGTGGAAAATTCCGGTTCCGCCTCGTCAAGCCAGAAGGTTTTAATCCCATAGTCATAATAATTCTTTCTGCATAAATTCCAGACATAATCTCTTGCTTTTGGATTCGTAGCATCAAAGAAGGCGTTCTCTCCCTGAAACCGCATTGCTATGGGAACTCCCCGTTCTGATTTTACCAGAAGCCCTTTCTGTTTCATTTCCTCATAATTTTCACTGGTTAAATTCACCTGGGGCCAGACGGAAACCATCAGTTCCATTCCATATTTATTCAGTTCCTCAACCATTGCTTTGGGATCTGGAAAATCATTTTCATCAAAGCGGTAGTCACCGCATTTGGGCCAGTGGTAGAAATCAATTACGATCACGTCCACCGGAATTCCTCTTTTATGATATTCTCTGGCAACGTTTAAAAGCTCTTCCTGATTCCAGTATCTTAACTTGCACTGCCAGAATCCCAGACCATGCTCCGGCATTGGAGGAGGTGTTCCGGTGGCTTTTGCATAGGCCCCCACGATCTCTTCCGGAGTATCTCCTGCAGTGATCCAGTAATCCATCTGTTTCGTGCTCTGTGCATACCACTGGGTAATATTTTTCCCAAAGGAAGCCGTTCCGACTGCAGGATTGTGCCAGAAAAAGCCATACCCTTTATCCGACAGTACAAACGGAACGGAGGCCTGGGAGTTTCTGTGGGCAAGTTCTAAAATGCAGTTTTTAATATTTAAAACTTCCTGCTGATACTGTCCCATGCCGTACAGCCGTTCCGACTGGTCTGAGGCAAATGTGACCATCAGCTCATAATCCCCTCCCAGCCTGGATTTGAAATCTCTGGTCTTTTTATTGAGGGCTCCCCCGGCTCTTTCTTCTTCCAGCAGAAGCTCCCCTTTCTGGTTAAAAAAGCTTACCCTGCATCGTTTGTGCCAGTCATCCACAGATAAAACTGCTGTGATTGTTCCGTTGGTGATCTCTCCGTTAAACCCATCTTTTATTATGATCTCAGCTGGCTTAAACGGTGCGGGAAGAAGGGCGTAATCCGTATCTTTGATTTCCCCCATCATCACAGCCCTGACCCGCAGGGAATTTTCACCCCACGGTTCAATACGGAGGGTTTCCCCGTCATTTTCAAAAATAATAGCTCCCTGGTCCTCTCTGATATAATTCATGCTTTGTTTTACCCCTTTCCTTTGAACTCATGCTATTATTTTAGTTGTATGTACATAAAGTTACCCTGTTTTTATTGACCTCTTTTATTAAAAAAATAACTTTATGGGGGCGCGGCCTGATTAAATATTGATTTCACTCCGGTATTTTGTAGGAATCATATGATAATGCTTTTTAAAACTGACTGTAAAGTAATTGGAATTGGAAAAACCGGTACGGAAAGCGATCTCTTCCATACCCAGATGAGTGGTACGCACCAGATATTCAGCTTCCCGCAGCCTTATGTTGGTCAGGTACTCATGAAAAGTCATGTGAAATGCAAGTTTAAAGTAGCGGCAAAAATATCCCCTGCTCATGGAAACGTGCTTTGCCGCATCACAAAGTTCGATTCTGTTGGTATAATTTTCTGTTATGTAATGATTAATATCTTTCATGAACAATCCGATTCTCGCATCGGTCTGCTCCGGGGTCTGTGACACTTTTCCGCTTTTTACCACTTCATAGAAGAACTCCAGTATCCTGGCTTTCAGAAGCAGTTCAAATCCCTTTCCGCCATTTTCATAAACGCCGTATGCATCATTTAACAGATGAAACAGTCTTTCACACTCCTGCTGCTCAGATGACAGAAAGATATAAGGTCCGGTTGTTACGGAAAACAGTGGATCAATGTAGTTCTGCCTGATGACATCATTTTCCATACTCCCCACAAACTCGTAGCTGAATAATACGGTCCGGTAAATAAGGTCTTCTTTTAAACAGTCATTGGAGCCGTGAATTCTGTCCGGCCGGATTAACAGAACATCTCCCTTACTGACCTGAATCTCTTCATTTTCTATGCTGATTCTGGCCGTTCCTTTGCATACCCAGAACAGTTCCAGTTCCCTGTGACAGTGAAAATATAAGGGGGGTTCCTGTCCCAGCCCCACCAGACCTCCGAAATTTGCTCCATTCATAAAAAAGGTGTGAAAAGTCTTTCCTTCTTTCAGTCTGATGTCTGTTTCATGGGTGCTGAAAGGGAAAAATGCGTTTCCGTGCTGGATTGGTTCTTTATATTTTGATCTTCTTGCTGATTCCATGGGATCCATCTGGCTTGTCACACCCTTTCCTGTTTTATAAATGCTTCAATAGATTTTAAATAATTATAACATATCTTTTTGGTGTATTACCAGATCCCTCCGCGGATCTTATAGGTATTATAAAAGGTCTTATCATCTGGATACTCCACTGTTGTGACTAAATTTCCCGTACCATCATCTTCTACCAGTACTGTAACATTTATCGTTTTGCTGTCATAGTTCATATACGGGATGGGATCAGAAGGTTTTATTTCCCTGATCTGATACGTATGCTCACCCGGTTGATCATAGGATTCCATAAAGCTGACAGTGCCATCCGCCTTATTTTCAGTTTTTTGTACGTCACCGGTCTCCATATCCTTCAGTTCAAATTCAAACAGTCCGGCCGTGAGCTGCATTCCGGTCACAACCTTTTTTACTTCAATGGTTGCCGATTCCGTCTGGTAAGTAAAACTATTCTTAAATACCTGATCGGGCCAATAGGAAACCTCTGCCTTCAGTTTTCCGCTGTTGTCCGTCACCACGACCTTAGCCGTGACGGTTTTTAAATCATAGGTAATATTGGGATCTGCAGGAATGGGAACAGACTCCCGGATCAGATACGTGTAGGTTCCTTCTTTTGTAAATGTCAACGGAGAAAAACTGATTTTTCCGGAACCATCATTTGGCACTGTCTCCACTCCCTCATTGTTTCCGTTAAGAAGACGGAACTGGAACATTCCTTTCTTCAGGGTTCGTCCCAAAAGCTTTTTTTGAGCATTCAGGCTGACAGATACCGGCTGGGGCTCATAATGGTTGACAAAGGATACATCAGCCGGATAACGGACCTGGACTTTTAGTTCATCCCCGGATCTTTCGGCCTCTGCCTCTACCTGAATCGTCTTTGTATCGTATACCATGCCCGGTATTTTCTCCTTTGGAATGATCTCTTTTACATGGAAGAGAAAAATCCCCGGTTTACTCATCTTTACTTCCGGAAACGTAATATTGCCTTCTGCATCATTAAAAACCGTTGCGACAGGAATTTCGTTTCCGTCCTGTACCCTGCTGATCTCAAACTGGAAACTTCCGGCTTCCAGTGTCTTTCCTGTCAGAACCTTTTTTAAACGGATTTCAGCCTGGACCGCATCTGGTTCAACAACCTGGACCACCGGCTTATTGTAACTATACTCA
Source organism: Lacrimispora sp. 38-1 (assembly GCF_049890855.1). Taxonomy (NCBI): domain Bacteria; kingdom Bacillati; phylum Bacillota; class Clostridia; order Lachnospirales; family Lachnospiraceae; genus Lacrimispora; species Lacrimispora sp. 38-1. Next base: position 42,605 of record NZ_JBANEW010000028.1, read on the forward strand.
GCCTTACCGCTTTTGCCGTATGAATACGTAAGACCAGCCTCTGAATTGGAGTAAAATCCGGGCATTCCCGAACTGGTACTGTTGCCTGGATAATCCGTGCCGGAATCTCCTGTATGGAGATAGCTTTGGTTTGTATCATAATAATCCAGAGCTTTGTCGGAGGCGCGGACATTAAAAGACACGACATAACGGCTGGCCGGCAATGTAGCGCTTAACAGCTTTATATTAATCCCTGCATTTTCAAAACCTGCCGTATAATCGCTGCCGACTGACAGATATTCCGGCTGTGTGCTGCCAGTCTGACGCATCACCTTTAGGTCTCCCATATAATCAACGTACTCAGAAAGCCGGTCACTGATTGTCACATTGTAAAACGAATTGCTGATCTGAGACAAGAACCGGTTAAATGCGTTGTTTATTTGTTCCGCACTGGCCGCCTGAACCATGTATTTTTCAATATTGGTGTTTACCATCTGGGTAATGGTCTGCAGCGTCGATGCACCTCCGGTACTGCTTCCCATAAAAATAGAATAAAACCGGTCAACTCCCTGCATCTGTCTGGCTGCATCAGCAGCATAAACAGTTCCCACCTCTGTATAAACAGAGTAGCCGAGTGCCTGTGCAGCAGGCGTTGCCGCCGTAGGCTGCCCGTCGGTAATGAAAAACACGACCTGCTCGGCTCCCGGTGAAGACAACCCACCGATCAGTTCAGACGCCTGATTCATGGACTGGTAATAATTTGTACCGCCTTGTGCCCCTCCCGGAAGAGCCAGGGAATTTACAGTCTGAAGCAAGCTGTCCCTGTCTGTGCTTCCTGAAACGACAAGGTCGGAATTTGTTCCGAAGGTGATGATGGAAAAGCGGTTATCCGGATTTTCTGCAAGAACCGATACCGCATTGTATACCGTCTGTTTCATGACCTGGAACCTGGATGCACCTCCCATTGATTCTTCCATGGAATTGCTGACATCCAATACAAAAATAATATCCGATTTCCTGGCCTCCTCTTCCCTGCTGGTAGTTAAGTCCAGATAAATCCGGTAATCATTCACTCCATGAGCGTCCGTATCCGGATTTCCGGCACCGTCGCCCAGATAATCAATCACTTTCTTATGTTCCGGCTCCGGCACCTCTTCTGGCGGAACCTCATCGATATCCGGATTATACCTGAAATGCAGGGTAACTTTGACTTCGGCAGCATTCCCGCTGATTGAAATCCAGTTATAGGCCTGGGTTACAAATGGATTGGAAGCATTTCCGGTTCCATTATAGGTATAGGCGCTTACGTTATTGCCGTATTCTACGGAAACAAGACTCAGATGAGAATCGGTATATCCGTTTGCTCCGAACCAGACCGTATTGCCGTTTGTGTTTGATGATTTTGCGGGGAATTTTACGGTTGATGTGAACCCGTTTTTTATAGTTACTACTCCTGTTTCATATCCGGATGGATAATAAGCCGGATAGTTACTGGTTTTTGACATCTGATATATCCGTTTTGCATCATATTTCGAATTTATCTGTCCGGCCTGCTGCGGATAATCAGACGAATTATCAATAACAGTAGTTACATTAATCGTCAAGGGCTGGACGGAAGCTGCCAGGACATTTGCAGGATAAAGAAACAGCCCAAAAAGTGCCAGCAACATGACCGGCAACCCTTTTTTTATTATTTTAAACATTGCTTTTACCTCCACACACGACTTCTCCGGCTAATCCTTCAGCTTTTTGATCCAATCTGTCAAAAAGCCTTCCGGATCCGTTACTTCGCCTGAAAATATAAGATCTAATTTCTCCGCACATAACGTTCTCTCTTCCTGAGACATGGTCTGATAAAATGGGAAATGCACTTCCTTTTTCCCGCTTATCAGTTCGTAGGCCTGCCTGATTTCTTTATCATCCGGCTTTAAGCCCCTTACAGCCGGAATCATCCCAAACTCCGCTGAAAATGCCAGCTGGTTTTCCCGGGTAAGGAAATAGGAAAGAAAATTTTTGGCTTCCTTCACTGATTTCCCCTTTTTTGCAGCCCCGAACATATGATTTGCCTTCCAGACTCCTGCTTTCGTGTAATCCTCTCCCGGCAGCATGAACCACCCAAAAGAAGATGACATGCTGTTTAACGCATCAATATCCTCTGTGGTGCCGCAGATCATGGCGTATTTGTTCTGTGCAAAATTTTCCAACAGAGCCTGATGCCCTTTCACACAGATTTCCTTATCCAGGGACAATTCCATAGCGAGTCCAAGCAGGTCATAATAGCCGGTATTTTTATCCAGCAGCTTTTTAAAATCCTGTTTCTCTGCCTTTTTGCCATCAAGGCTCTTTCCGTTAGCCAGGATCCCGGCCGCAAAATCAAATGAATCAAACATCCCCTCCTCTGTCAGCGACATGGCAAACGGCTGGCAGGAAGACTGTTTTAAAATAGCACAGTTTGTCACAAAATCAGAAAGTGTTTCAGGAATAACAAGCTGATTCTGTTCATAAATATCTTTATTGTAAAAAATCACAGGAAGACTGCCGGCTGCAGGCAGGGCATAAGCGGTCTCTTTTCCTGCACTGTTTATAAGAAATTCCTCTTCACTGCCTGCAGGGATGAGATCTGCATAGGTCAGCGCCTCAAGCTTTTTACTGTTTATAAACTCAGCCAGACTTTCAGGAGGAATGGCAAAAACATCTGCAGTTTCATTCTCTGAAGCAGCTTTAAACCACTCCTCAGTATAAGTTTCATAGGGAACCAGCCTGATATTTATTTTTACTCCTTCATGCTCCTTCGCATAATCCGATGCGATTTTCTCATAAAAATCTTCATGTCCAGTGTCCCAATGCCAAAATGTAAGTGTACACTCCCTGACTGGATCCTTTTTAAAAATAAAGCCGTTCTTTTTGCAGGCAGTGAGAGTACAAGCCGCTGCCAGCAGAAAAACGGCCGCTGAAAAGACCTTCTTTTGCATTTTAAGTTACCTCATATTTTATCCGTTACCAGTCAGCCGGTATATCCCCGCTGTCATAATCGCAGCTTCCGTCAGGCTGGCTGGTATAAGAACCATTGTAGCTGGAAACCGGTAAAGCAGGGTGCCATATGACATCTGAAATCCCTTCTCCGTATGTTTCCCCTCCGTCAAAATAAACGGTAATGGTCGTCGTATCAGCTCCGAAAATCTTCAAAAATGTATAAGAATATTCTTCGCTGAGCTGTGTCCGTATTTTGTAATACCGGTAATTGGTTTCCGGCGCTTCTTCTTTAAAATAAACCTTCACCGTTCCATCAAAATCATTCCTTCTTATAGCATCTTCTATCATGGTAAAGCTGTCCTTCCCCGGATTATCGGAATACCTTATTGAATCCTGGAACGTAAACCTGTCTTCTTTCACAAGCTGGCATAAATTCATCAGTGCATTGCGCTTTAAATAAATGAGTCCCAGATCCATCGATATCCCGATAAAAAAAATCAGGACAGTCAGGCTGCCGGCGAAAAGCAGCAGAATATTTCCATCTTCCCGGCCAAAACAGGCAAACTTCTTTTTCCACCTGGTTTTACATTTCATGCTTTCCTCCCTTTTTTGTTACCCAAATCTACTCAGATCTGTGCTGGGTGGATACGACCCGGCTGCAGCTTAATTTTTTTTCCTTTGTCACCCTGGATCCGAAAACCTGCCGCCCCAGAAAGGTAAGGGGGTATATATCGTAGGACAGGGTTGCTTTTAAATCCATATAGCGGGTCCGGCTGATTGCCGTTACGGTATCGCCCGGTGTCCGCCCCGGCACCGAAAAGGATTTTTCTTCATTTTTCATTACCGCCTGTGCATCACTGACTGTTAGATTCTCCGATAAAAAGCCCCAAAAACTGGCCTCTTTTATTCTTTCCACCAAGGGGTCTGACACCGTATTTCCGCTGTAGACAACACTGGACGGGCAGGTATCTAACGGATCCGAATCCCCGAAATCCGATGCCTGGACGGACCAGCTGGAATACTGGTAACTCTGATCGAAAACAGTCTGCTGGTATGTCATCCAGCCAATTTCGATTATGAATAGAATGATTATAATAAAAATCGGAAACACCAGTGCAAATTCTACCATTCCCTGTCCTTTATCCTGTTTCAGAGCAAAAAAACATTTCATAAATCATCCTCCTCCCGTCATGCTACGGAGTATAGCCGTTTATATAAATATTACGGGAATAGACAGGTGTTTTCACTTTATATGTATTCCCCAGAAAGAACGTTCCCCAAAAGGTTACTGCAGAACGTTCATAAGAAAGCTGCAGCTGTACTTCGGAATACTCATAACTGCCGGGGCGCACTTCAAACTGGCTGCCAAAGTCAGACGGATTGGCCCGGTCACTGGAATAAACGTAATAACTGTAATCGTTCTTTTGACTGCTCCCCGCATTCAGTTCCTCTATATTAACCTTTGAAGGATCCAGCCGTTCCGTAAAATTCTCGGTGATGATCTGTGTCACCTTGCCGCTCACCGTTCCTGAAGAAATATCAGAATAGTCCAAACGGCTGATACATTCGCTGGCAGCACTGCTTAATGTCATCTTCGTATTCATGCAGATAAAGAAATCCACAGGAGCAGTAAAGAGCAGCACTATAATAGGCAGAATCAGGGCAAATTCCAGGATTGACTGCCCGTTTTCATCCTTACCTTTAAAGTCAGCCAATGTTCTTTACCTCCCTGGTCTTCTCGGCATATTCTCCTTCCATCACAGAGAACAATCCCCTGGCTTTCTGCATGGCTTTGTCACAGGTAAACAGCTCCGGATCAGAAGACTCCTTTTCTGCGCTGACAGATGGCTGCTTTTCCGGCAGCACAGCCCTTTTCTCCCGTTCCACAGGTAAGGAAACCTTTTTCTGCAGCTCCATTCCTTTCTCCAGCTGCAAATTTCTGGATTTCAGCTCCTCAATCTGGGCCAGCAGGCCTCTCTGGATATCCAGCAGTTCCACATTCTGAAGCTTAAGAGCTGCCTGTTCCCCAATTGCTTTTTTAAGGGTATCCCGCTCCTGCGTCGTACGCTCCATGTATAGGTTCATGCTTTCAGACTGAGTTTCCATCTGTTCCATAATCATCTGAATTGTTTCTTTTAAGGAATCTATGGTATCTTTTAACTTTTGATTTTCCTGACGGGTCAGTATGGCCCCCTGCTCCTGCACCTGGTAATGTTTTAAAAGCATGTCCTTTTCTTCAATCTGCTGCTCCTGCCTTTTTATCCGGGATGAGTTTTCCTCGTAATTCTTATATAAAACGTCAACCTTTTCTTCCAGTTCTCTTTTATAGTTCTCCTGTTCTTCATACTGATTTTTTAATTCATTAAGCTTCTTTTCCCATTTTTCCTTTTCAGCCGTCAAAGCCTGCTGCTCCAGTTTTTCACGTTCAGCAATCAAAGCCTGGTGTTCTGATCTCTCCTTTTCAGCTGACAAAATCTGCTGTTCCAGCTTTTCCCGTTCAACAATCAGAGCCTGCTGCTCCCATTTTCCCCTTTCAGTCATCAGGTTTTGCTGCTCCTGCTCTTCCTTTCGGGCCTGGCGTTCCTGCTCCAGAGCTATGGTGTTTTCTTCCAGTTTCACAAGAAGCATTTCATATTTTTGCTCCGCTTCTTCCTTCTGCTTAAGCAATTCTTCCATTTCCGGCTGAGGCAGCCCCAGGGAAACCTTCAACAGGTTTTCCTCCATATCCTTCATCTTTGTCTGCAGAGCCTCATAATCCCGCTGATAGTCTGATAATTGTCTGTTCAGCCGGATAATATCCTGTTCTTTTTGGGAGATCTCTTCTTCATACATTTCTTTCTGCAGCTGCATTTCTTCATAACCGGAACTCTGGTTCTCCCATTCTTCCAATTTTGCTGCTGACAGCCTGGCTTCCTGCATAGCCCTTTCCTTTAGTGCGATTGCGTCGGAAAGCTTTTCTTCTGCTGTGTTTAATTGCTCCCGCAGCACCTGGCATTCCTGGGTTACACTGACTTTTTCAGCAGTCAGCTCACGGATCTGCTGCTCCAGCTGCATCTTTATCAGCATCAGATTATTTCTCATTTCCAAAGCATATTCTTCCACACTCTTTTTGGTATACCCTCCGACTACCGTTGTCTGGAGCTTGGCAGCAAGCTCGGTCTGCATGTTCTTGCCTGTAAAACCTTCCATGCCGTCAGGAAGCATGCCCCCCATCTGTCCGCCGTTTCCTGCTTCCTGTCCGAAATCATTTACCTGATTGTAATTCATCTTGTGACCTCCTTTCTTCAATAAAACTGATAAACAGCTGTTTTTCGGTCTTTAATTTTCTTGCAGCGCCTTTATTTAATTCTAATATCTTTCTGGTTCCTTTTACAAAACTTCCCATCCGCCAGGGATAAACTGTTTCCCTTTTTAAAACCTTATTAACATGGTCCAGATATACCACATCGATGGGAAAACGCATGAAGCATGTATGGATACGGGAGCAGGGATCTAAAAGCAGGGCACTGCCCTCATGCAATTCCCTGCAAAACATCAGCCCCAGCAGTCTTTTTATGAAGGTATCGGCAATTTCCGCCTGAACCTCAAAACCATTTTCCCCTTCTATATGAACTATCATAATTACATACCTCCAAACATTTCCATAATTGACATGACTGCCGGTCCCAAAAGTACAATAAAAATGACAGGAAATATAAACAGAACCATGGGCAGCAAAATCTTAACAGATAATTTCTGCGCCTTTTCCTCTACATTCTGTCTATGGGTCTGCCGGATGGCAGACGCCTGTATGGACAGGATATTCTGCATGGAGGAGCCCATTTCATCGGCCTGGATCACAGCAGTGACAAAGGTCCGGATTTCCATATTATCACACCGTTCTGCAAAGCTGCTCAGAGCCTCCTTGCGCCTGCGGCCCAGGGAAATTTCCCTCTGAGTCACATCCAGTTCGTCGATGAGGGCTCCCCTGGATTTCTCTACCACATATCCCAGGGCCTGGTCAAAACCCAGTCCCGCCGAAACACTGACACTTAATAAATCCATCATTTCCGGAAGCTGGTGATATAGTTCTGCTTTTCGTTGTTTTATTTTGCTTTTTAAATGAAAGCGGCTTAAAACTATTCCGGCATAAAGCCCCAGTGCACCATAAAGGACAGACTGCAGAAAACCTCCTGTCCTACCGTACAGAACGCCGAGTACAATGCATACTGCCGTAAAAAAGGCTACCGATGCGCTATAGTTTTGAGATTTCATATGAATGCCGGCCTGTTTAAGCTGCTGCTCCATTCTCTCCAGAGCCGCAGGATTTTTAGGCGCAAATACGGAAAAAATGGTAAGGATGCGGTTAAAAACCGGTCTCATGATCCGGTCTATGATCGATACATCCAGTTCCCCTGTTTCCCGTTGCCGTTTTCCCATATCTTCCACGGATTTTAAGCGTTCATTCAAAGCAAGGGTTTTAGAAAAAGCAGCGGAAAAACAAAGATCCACAAAAAAATAAGCAAACACTGCGCCGGCTATGGCTGTCAGAAATATCATCTTCTCTTCTCCTGTCTGAATGTCCTATGGTTTCATTAAAACTTAATATTTACGATTTTATTGATAATTAAGAAGCCAAAAATCTCCATACTTCCGCCAAGCACCAGCAGGAGGCGTCCCGGAAGAGACGAAAACAGCGGCGAAATATACCCTGGATTGGCAAATGAAAGAGCAAGAAGCAGCAGGACCGGAAGCGCTCCAATCACCTGTCCGGTGATCCTTCCCTGAGCGGTCAGTGTCTTTATGGAACGCTTGATTGTCAGTCTGTCCCGTATGGTCTGGGAAATGATATCCAGTATTTCTGCCAGATTTCCGCCCACCCTCTGCTGTATCACAACAGCTGTAGTAAGCAGCTTTAAATCATCGCTTTCCATTCGATCAGCTACTATCAGAAAAGACTGTTCCAGTTCCCCTCCCAGCTTAAGCTCCCTGACGATTGTGTTCAGTTCACCGCCAATGGGATTGGCTAAATCTCCGGAAACATTCTCCAGTGCCTGCTCAAAAGAAAAACCGGCTCTCAGACCATTAGAAAGCACCATCAGCGCATCCCCTAACTGAGCCTCAAACAGGGAGCGCTGTTTCGCAGCAGCCATTTTCAGAAAAAACGGAGGAACAACCAGTCCTATGAGGAAAAGCCCCATACACTGAACCAAATCCGGGGCAAATGCAAATAAAAGCATGGCCGGTGCAAAAATAAGAAGAAACCAGATCATGATAAACTCCTCCGGACGCAGCTTGACTCCGGATAAGCTGACTTCTTCCTTCAGCTTTTTTGAAATATGTATAAAACGCAAAAGCTGTCTGTCCTTTTTTTCTTCTCCATTCGCCAACAACGCTGTTTCTTTTTTCACCTGGCTTATATCTCTTAACCGCTCATTGATCTGCAGCTGCTTTTTTAACAGAAATTCCAGAATTATTTCTATGGCACAATAGCTAAATAACGCCGCAGAAGCCAGACACACCATTTTCATGTTGTCACCTTCTTTCCGCAAGGAACCAGTCATCCCTGCAATATCCTCCATTATCCCTGATCTTATCCAGAATCTTTGGATGGATTCCTGTAGGTTCAAACTTCCCTGCAATTTTTCCGTTTCCATCCGTACCGTTCTGGCGGAAACTGAAAATATCCTGCATGGTAACGGTATCACCTTCCATTCCCACCACCTCAGATATGTTGACAATCTTTCTGCTTCCATCCCGTAAACGGGACTGATGTACGATTAAGTCAATGGCAGAGGTGATCTGCTCTCTGATGGCTTTTGCAGGCAATTCCATTCCTGACATCAAAACCATTGTTTCCAGACGGGATATTACATCTCTGGAAGAATTTGCATGTACCGTAGTCAGAGAACCGTCATGACCTGTATTCATGGCCTGCAGCATATCCAGAGTCTCTCCGGACCGGACCTCTCCTACAATAATCCGGTCCGGACGCATTCTAAGTGCATTCTTCACCAGATCACGGATTGAAACAATCCCTTTTCCTTCGATATTGCTTGGACGGCCTTCCAGAGTGACCACATGATCCTGTTTCAGCTGGAGCTCGGCCGCGTCCTCTATGGTCACGATTCTTTCACTGTCCGGAATATACCCTGATAATACATTTAACAGCGTGGTTTTACCTGAACCGGTTCCCCCGGAAACAATGATATTGCAGCGTCCTTTTACTGCTGCCTCCAGAAATCCTGCCATCTGGGAAGATAATGAGCCGTATCCAATTAAGTCTCCGATCTTAAGCGGTGTGGAAGAAAATTTTCTGATTGTGATGGAGGGACCTTTTAAAGCAATGGGCGGAATAATGGCATTTACACGGGAACCATCTGCCAGACGGGCATCCACCATGGGGGTGGCTTCATCACAGCGCCTGCCCACGGATGAAACGATCCGGTTGATTACCTTTAATACATGGGCATCATCCCGGAAGCTGGCGGCTGTCTGTTCCAGTCTGCCTCCCCGCTCTATGTAAATCTGTCTTGCACTGTTCACCATGATTTCAGAAATAGAATCATCCCGCAGCAGTGGCTCTAAGGGGCCCAGTCCCATGACATCGTCGTAAATTTCCTGAGCGAGCTTTGATTCTTCCAGACGGGTCAGGCTCTCCTCCTGTCTGGCAATGGCCTGATGGATGATTTCCATAACATCAATGAATTTCCCATTGATGCCGTCCGAGAAGCGGTCATTGTATTCCCGTATTACCTCCTGGTGAACCGTCTGCTTTAATTTGTCATAATTTTTATCCGCTCTGTTTCCCGGCTCGGCGTTTGAAACGCTGAACACCTTTGAAACAGAATGGTCTGCTTCCTTTGGCTGACCCAGACGAGATACCCACTCCATGGCTTATCCAGTCTCCTTTCCTTTTTGAAGAAATGATATCCGTTTCTTTTTCCTGCTTTTCACATTTCTGTAACCTTCGTTCATTCCTTCCAGCCGTTCTGCTATATTGGAAATTTCCTTACAGATTTTACTTTTCGGATACGACAGTACAAGCGGCTGACCCTGATTTGCCGCTGCCACCGCTGATTTTTCATCATAGGGTATGGAACCCCACACCGGCATGCCAAGTACACGGGAAACATCGTTGTCTGAAATTCCGTATCCATAGCATTTTCCTACAATCAGTTTAATCTTTTGTTTATCCGTCAGTTCGGCAAGCACCTGCAGACTTTTCTTCGCATTATGAAGCGCAGGCACATCTTTTCCTGTTACAAATAAAACAGCTGAGGCACAGTCAATGCAGCAGGCCGAAGTATCATCAAACCCCGAGACTGCGTCCACAATAACATAGTCATAGTAAACCCGCAAAGCCGCAATGATACTTTCGACCTGCCTGGCAGTGATGGAGGCTCCATATTCCGGGCTGTGGGGATTGGGAAGGAAGTTCACTCCGGAAAGATGGAGAGACAAAAACTGCCGTATCGTATCCACGTTGGGATTACTCTGTTCCTGGATCAGTTCCAGAATGGTATTTCTCGGATTCATACCCAGCAGAATACCAACGTCTCCGGACTGAAAATCATAATCCAGAATAACCACCTTATTATTTTTCTGAGCCAGCTTTATTGACATATTTACTGCCAGAGTTGTCTTTCCCACTCCGGCCTTTGGACCGAATACCATAATTACTTTTGATTTGGAAGATTTGGCTCCCGTATTTTCCAGTGCCAGAATTCGGTTTGATTCATTGCTGTAAATTCCCTTTAATTCTGCTATCAGATTAATGGGTTCTATATTTTCAGGCAGAATGTAGTGGACTCCGGACTGCAGGATCTTATACATCAGATCGCTGTCTTCCAGATCTGAAAGCACAATCGGAACAGAGCGGGGGCGCAGCAGATAAATCTGCTGGCAGGACCGCAGGGCCATGGGTGAAGTATCCGTAATCAGAATCAGATCCGGCATGGTCCTGTTTATCTCATTTAGTACCTGGTTCTCATCCACCACATATCCGACTATGGTAATTTCATCGTCTTTTATGTGCGTTTTGATCTGTGAACATTTCTCCGGTATTCCCAGGAGCAGAATTTTAATTTTCACAAGCTGATTCCCCTTTCCCAAAGAAAACTAATTTCCTTCATAATTCTTAAGTACAGATCCACGGGGTTCGTTTACAACACTGCTATCCTCCTGAGGTCTGAGTGCCAGCTGTATTTTTCCTTCCCCGCTTTTCATAAGGGCAATCTGGGCTGCCTGGGAAGGTGTCACTTCTAATGTGACGCTTACGTATTCCTCATCTTTATAGTCTTTCGTGCTGTCAAAGGAAAACGAGTTTCCAAGTGCTGCAACCTTAATATTCTGCAGGGCAATAACAGAAAATTCATTTCCTACAGAATCATTTACAATCTGGGCATTCGCCGGATTCTGGGGTCCCATGATCCGTTCCATGGCCAGTCCTGCCGGGATTGCTTCTTCGCTTCCCTGCACAGACGATTTCAGGGTTCCTGTAAAAATAACGTCCACATAGTTTCCCACTCTGAGATTATTGGAAACTCCCTGTTCTAAATCCGTATTTATGGATATCGCCCGTTTTCCTTCCTCCAGCCTTGAGGAAAGCCCAAGAACTTCTGCATTGTCTTCTGCAAGCCTCCGGTCTGTCAGCACTTCATCCTGAAAGACATTTGATACACATACCTTTCCCACTACTTCCTCCGGCTTTCTGTAATAGCCTTTCGTTTCTTCATCAACCAGTACCTTTTTAAGCTTTATCATATCCTTCGTCAGTGTTGTGTAGGGACTCAAATCCTGCGCTGCAACAACTACTTCGATTTTCTGTCCATCAGCCTTGGTTTGGAACTGATGGTTTTCTCGCAATGCAAGCATCCGGTATCCGGCTATGAACACAAGGAATGCAACTGCCAATGCAATCAAACGAATTTTTTTCACCTTAATTCCTCCCTGGTATTACACCTCATTACAATTCAAGACGAGGCTTACAGATGTTCACTGAATATTCGCCTCGTCTTTCTATAAGCAACAGCCGGTTTGATTTTTTATGACTTTTTATTTATGGCATTGAAGTATTTATCTTATCAAATGTACCCTGAACCTTACCGCCAAGTGCCTGTAATCCAACAATAACAGCAACAGCGATCAGTGCGAGAATTAAACCATATTCAACCATTCCCTGTCCGCTTTCCTCAGAAACAAATTTATCCCAAAGTTTTTTCATATTTTTCACCTCCCCATCTTCTGTATATTTAGAACCGGTATAAAACTGCATTATGCCAGATTCCATATTTCATCTTAAATTTTAAATATGTAAGAACCAAACCGGCTGGTTACTCCAAACATTATGGAAATACAGGAAGCAGACTGGTCTGTATCAGATTGTAAATCTTAACCGCAGCCCCTGACATATTTCCGAAGGTAATCGCGGCCACGATTACAACTGCTGCAAACAGAGTTGCATATTCAACCATAGCCTGTCCATTTTCAGATTTTAAGCTTCTCATATTCTCCTCATTTCACAAAATAGTGATTGAAATGTACGGCCAAAGCAATGCGATCAGAAAGCCTGCCATTATGTGCCCGCACATCGGGAACGTACTGTCCCGGACCAGAAAACCACATTTCATGCCTGCCAGGCAATAAAACCCGATGACACAGGCCATCCCGGTCAGGAAGTAAAAAACTCCGGGAAAGCCGACCGTAATCGCAATAATCATGGCGAGCTTTATGTCTCCCATTCCAACTCCGGGAGTCCCTTTCCTGACATAGGTAAACAACATTGTCAGACCGAAAATGACAACAACCAGAAACATCGCTCCAGCCGAACCCAAGAGCCCTGGTAAGCCGTCTGAATGTATACGGTATGTAAGACCTGCTGCCAGAATCACCCACAGCATTTCATTGGCGATGATTCTTATTAACCTGTCCACACAAATGCCAAAAACGGCAACAAAGCAGGTGAACACCGTAAATATGGCCTGATCAAACGGTAATAGAAAGCAGGACAATCCTGTAACACCGGCAGTAAAAAGCAGGCTTAAACCTTTCCACCAGGGATCCGGACTTCTTAGCGGCGCCGGATATCCCTTCCGCCTGCATTTATAACAGGCAAAGGAATACGATAATTCCGGTATAAAATAACCAACCAGACAGCTCATGCCGGTTAAAACGGCAGTTCCTAAAATTCCAATCATCTTTTCCCCCATGTTCCTGATCTTATAAGGTTTATTTACTGTTTCAATGACTGACTTATAAGCGGTTACAACAGAATACCTCTTTTGTTGTAAATATAAGAAAATTTAACCAGAGGTGAGCCTTTTAGGATAAAAAAGAAGGACACCGCAAACAGGCTGGGGATTTTTTCACAACTCCAGCCTGTTTGCGTTATCCAAATTCAACAAATTTATACATTTAAAACAGTTTCTTAAAATAATTGTAGACTTTTATGCATTTATGTAGTATATTAAGAATTAGATTCGACGTATTTTTACAACAAAAGAGGTATTCCGTTGTATTGTGCGACTAATAGATCTAATTGCTCCAGTATTTTTAAATGTGCATGACCGCTTTCTTTTGTATAAATACGGGTAGTATTCACATCACTGTGTCCCAATATATCTGCAAGCCTCGATAAATCCTTCTCCATCATATAAAAGGTCCTGGCAAATAAATGACGAAGGTTATGAGGATAAATCTTTTCTTCAGCAACTCCGGCCAGGCTTCCCAATGCTTTCATTTCCCTCCAGATATTGCTTCTGTCAAGCGCTTTTCCGTTACGGGTAATAAATATCATACCGGATATAATATGCCGCTTCTTTGCGTACTCTGTTAATAACTCGCATAATTGGCGGGTCAGAATGACGGTACGGATCCTTCCTTTGCATTCAACCTCTGCCACACCGCTCCTCACCGCTTCAACGGTAATAAAGGGAAGTTCGGAAACACGGATTCCACTGGAGCAGATCGTCTGCAGGATCATGGACAGACGTTCATTTTTGTTTTCCTGAGCTGCTTTGACCAGCCTTTTGTATTCTACTTTATTCAGCTCTTTAAGCTCTGTACAGAACACACTGCTGCTGACCTTGAAGAATTTTACCCTGCAGTCCGGCCAGCCGCTGTATTTAAAAAATCCATTGACTGCAGCAAGTGCTCCGTTGGCAGTAACAGGAGAAAACCTTTTTCGCAGCTGTGCTTTCCATACGATTACCAGCTCTTTGTTTATACTCCTTCCTTCCAGAAAGTACGAAAATTGCTCCAGATAATACCGGTATTTCTGAATGGTCACCTGGCTCTTTTCCTGGCAGTACAGCCATTTGCAGTATTCTTCTATTACGCCTGCTGTTATAGTTCTTACTTCTCTCTGATTCTTTTTCATAATTCCCTCCATAGTCTGCTATTGACATAATTCAGAATTGAAAATGTTTTATTTGCTTCAGTATCTGAAGATTATATCACTTATATTCAATATCGAATAATTTTTATGATTCAGATAGCAGATATTGGGATTTTGTAAAAAATATGTTTCAAAATTGCGATGAAATTTATGATATTTTTATTAGATTATGGGATAATCCCCCGTTGTGACCATTAAATATGATAGTGGATCAGGTTCCCCCGATGATAACATTGTTGATTCTACCGTTCCTTTAAATCGGAGAATTAAGTATATCAGAACTTTGTTAACCATGGGATTAATAATTCCTGCATATTTCTCGAAGCTTTCTCTATCCAGCTCATTTAACATCACATTTCCACAAAGCGGACTAAGCGGTCCACCCTGGGGGATTCCTTCTTCTGTTTTCTCGAAAAGTCCATTCGATGCAACTCCTGCATTCAAATATTTGTGAATTAGCGATATTACTCTCCCGTCTCTAATTGTGCGGGACAATACCTCTATCAGCTTGCTGTGGTTTACGGTATCGAAGAATCTCTCCAAATCCATACTCACCACATATACATAGCCTTCCTCCACGTTCTTTTTACAGGTTTTCAATGCATCATGCTGTCCTCTTCCTTGTCTGAATCCATAGCTGTTTTCCGAGAACTGTGGTTCGAACAACGGTGTCAATTCCTGCGTAATTGCTTGCTGAATGACACGGTCTACGACTGTTGGTATTCCTAACTTTCTAACTTTGCCTTTTTCTTCTTTGGGTATTTCTACCCTGCGGACAGGGTTTGGCTTATATTTTCCTTCCCTTATCTTCTGGATTATTTCGCTCTGGTTTTCTCTTAGATAGGGCAGAAGTTCATCTACCTGCATTCCATCAATTCCGCCTTTTCCTTTATTCGATTTCACTCTCTTATATGCCTTATTAAGGTTATCTTTCCGCAAAATCAGTTCCATTAGATTGTCCGTCCAAAAATCCGTGATGATGTTGTTGTTTTCAGTAATCCGCTGATAGGCGGACACTTCTGCATACTCTCCCTGTTCCGCAGGTACCATTTGCAGATAATCTTCCATATGAAGTTGTCTGTCCTTAAATCCATCTTTGGTTACATTCATTTACTCACATCTCCTAAAGTTCAGTCTTTCCCACGGTGCCTTAAGTCACCGAGGTACTATGACCTCTGCTGACTCCCTATGATAAATCTTATTTCAACCACAGTTACGAATGTTATATCGATTTAGCTGTGTCCATAGGGTCTCCCCGGGTACTCACACGTTCTTTCTCTCCATGTGTTCGCCATATTTACTATAAACAATTCCGTGTAGTTATTGGGCTTCGACTTGTACCGCAGCCTTACCCTTATTTATAGCCTCATATGATTTCTTTTCGTCAAACCGGAGATTTGCTTACACCTTCCTTCAGACTTGCAGTTACCCACAACGCCCTTGGTGTTCCGCTATATCCTTCCCACTACCGGGCACACGGTTAAAGGCAGGTGCACCTTACGGCGCTCCTGCCAATTTACAGCAGACGGCAATGCCGACTGCATAAGGATTTCAGACAAAGTTCTTCATTTTTAATAGGTGGCTGTCAATAAGGCAAAAGTCACCTAATAGGTGGTCGTAATCATACTGAAACCAGTTAAATTCATGACTTTATAAGGTGTCTATGAAGGTGCACCGGATAAAATTTCACAAGTGTATTGCCCGAATAGATGCAATCATTTATTAGGATTAATTGGTTTTTTTAGTATCTGCTCCCATTTATCATTTCCCATAATTCTATCAATTAAATGGTTCCTATCCCATGCAGCAACAATTTCTAAATCTTTACATTCATCATAACTACATGATTCCATCTCTCCCTTATAGTAAATGGAGCCAATACCTGTAATCGCGTCAACGACACATTGAGGCGGTGCCCATGCATCCTCTTCTTTATCAAATTTTATGTTATCCACAATTCTCCATATTCCATCTTGTAACAAATCTTTATACACTCCAACAAAAAAACGATATTTATCATTTGGGGGTAACTGATTAAAATCAGAACATATTGCTTCGTAAACTGCTAATGTAAATTCTTTATATAATCGTCCATAAGCGTTTAGCCCATTGGGTAATGGAATTTCATATATATCTCCTAATTTTAATCTCTTCTTGTTTTGCCTACTCAATTTCTCCAAATTCTCCTTTCGCTGCATTTAAGTAAATATTTTTCTTTTTGTTATGATTGTCTCAAGTCTTCCGTCTTTCCGGTGACTATATCGGACGATTTCTCTTCCCTCATCGTCATTGATACTGGTAAGCTTTCCTCTCCAGTCATATCCGTAATGCAGCCTTTTTCCGGTCACATCGGTCATGGTCTTTAAGCTTCCATCTTTGCCGTAAGTACAGGATAGAAACATATACCAAATTTAATATAATCAACTCCGATATATGGTCTACTTTCTAACATTTTCAAAGCCACTTAACGTTATAGTCTCGTTTTTAACATTCTATATAGCTTTTGCAAGAGACTATCGCAAAAATTAATTTTTCATAAAGATAATAGTCAGGCGGAATCTAAATCTTATTGAATTATTGACATTTTGCGACAGTCCCTTTATACATTATTTAATTAAAAGAATTTGATGCAAATATTTATTATGCTCACCTTTTCATTCAATTAAAGTTTTACATCATATTCTTCTGATTGATTTACATTAATTGTAATAAAACGTATTTGATTAAATAGCTTCTGCGCATCTTTTCCTATATAATATCTCCCAATTTTTTGATTACATTGTTTTTTAATATTTTTATTAAATATGCTTAATATTTTTTTTGATTCGGGTGTTTTATTTATAGTTCCTGCATGCCCACATATTAGATAATGATTTTTATAAATACCACCAGGCCAAATAACAATTGAATTCTCATTCTCCATTTGATCAACATAATATTTAACACCACTGTTAATTTGCTTAACCTCTCTAATATTTAATTGATCATTTTTCTCTAATACTAAAAAACTTTCACTTTGATGATCACCCGATAAGTTGATTCCTATATTCTCATATTCTTCTAATGAATCATAAACTTTTATTTCGCTTGAATCATAGGAATTAGTTTCAATATATTTTAGTTGAATATTTTGCTCCACGTTTTGAATGATTTTTATTAAATCTAGTTTTGTTGTAAAAAAATATATTTCATTAGCCATCCTTATCTCCTTCTTTTAATCGTCTAACATATTGGGTAAATCTCCTAAACCAGCACCTTTGGGAATTAGTATTGTTGATCCTCCGGTTTTACTATTTATTGAATTTGCGGCATTTTGTTCCCTTATAGTAGGCGTTTTTCCATCTGCATATACATCAACAGTATTTATTCTAACCGTAACCCCATCTTTAGTAGCAGTAACATCTAAATAATTACTACCTTTATTACCTCCACTTGGTCCTGGTAAGTATTCTTCAGGTCCTCTGCCACCGCCTCCAATCACTTTATAACCCTTCTCCTCTAAATAGTCACAAATTTGGGTGTTTTGCGCCCTGAGATAATACTGTGCTGTCTCCTGATCACACGAATTCAAAGCATGTATTTGTAGTAGTTTCTGGTATTGACTTTCTGACCTTATTCCGTTATCGCATATTTTTGAGGGAGAAAATCTATATAAGCGAACAAGAATAACTGACTATGTTTATTCAGGAATGTATCAACATGTTAATTAATGCATTCCATAAAAACAGCTTGAGAATTCTGAATAAGAAGAGGAATGGATTTTAAAGAGCCAGTTTAAAATCAGAGGATTTTACCACTACTAAATGTAAACAGTAAAACACTTCCAAATTGAAAATTGTTTTATATCAATTTGGAAGTGTTCGAGAACTTTAAATATACTCTAGTATTCCAATAAATCGCCAGAATACATGTCATGAACAAACTTATTAAAGTTATTACCACATACTTTAGAATATTTATATTCTAGAGAATCCATAGGAATAATTCTAATTTCTGAAGAACCTTTTTTTAAGGCAAATGCCATACCGCAACCGTCTGAAGCAAATGGAACCAAATTGTTTTCCTCAACTTCCATGTTTTCTTGATAAAAATCAATAATATCTTCCAAACTCCATAGATCTAAATAATAATCTCCGATTTCTCCACTACCTCCATTATATAGTAGCAAAATCTTTCGTAATTCTTCCGGAAACTTGATTCCCAATTCTAACTCAGCTCTACATATTTGGCTTTCTGTATTTTGTTCTTCTTGGAAGTTAAAATCTTTAAAAATGTCTTTATCAAAAAAATCCATAATTATTTATTCAATCCTCTCTTAGCTTCATCTCGTATTTTATTCCACCATGGTGTAACATATTTCCTATGGGCCTGTCCTTGTATAGCTGTTTTATTAGTTAATTCTGTCGGACTGCCTCCAAATTTAACAGGCTCCACCTCATGGATTTCCAATCTCGCTATAGTAGCTATCTCCCTTTCTTATATTTTTATTAATCTCATTTGCTTGTTTTCTAGCAGATTCATATTCATCACCATCTAGCAATACCCACTCTTTATTTTTATCTGGTAAAGGGACATATTCATCTGGATATTCACTCCAATCAGTTATCTTAAAAGTACCTGCATCAGAATCAACAACTTCAATATGACTAGTATCCGAATCCTCTTTACCAACATTCTTCGCTGGATTCCGTACACTATGTTCACCAATCGGCGCATGATACAGACTAATGCCTGCGATTTTGTCTTTCCTTCACCGATTTTCCGCATATAATAGTCATAAAATACCGGATGATTAGGTGCTCCGTTCTTTGGTCTGGACACCATGGTTACTGCCATGAAATAAAATAGTCCATGTAACTGACGGTTTCCCTGTCTGGAACTTTGTTCTTTGCCTTTTCCGGCGGAACTAAACTTTACAGGAGCTACTCCTGCAAACCTTGCCAGCTTATCAGCATTGGAAAATCTTCGGATATCTCCGATTTCTGCAATTAACTTGCTTGCGATAGACGTTCCAATTCCGGGCATATTGGTCAGTTTATAATCAAAGCTAAGCAGGATTTTCTCGATTTCTTTATCAAGCCCTGCCAATTCTTCTCTCTGATGTTCCAAATCCCGTACTAGACTTGTTGTAATAAAATCTCTGGATTCCTGATATTCGCGATAAGTATTCCCATCATTCTTTACACAATCCAGAATCAACTCCGCTTTGTCTCCTCTGATAATCGGAGAAATTTCTTTAAATTCGATTGTTAAATCTTCTGCTGTTTTTTTCCTGTAAATGGACAGGGGACGGGTAGGTCTTCCAGAAATACATGGCACATTTCCCGTCTATTTCGCTGAAGAACTTACTATAACTGGGATATGCCATGGATATCTGCTCATGGAGTCCGTTCTTAAAACGGATACCATCTTTCACCAGTAAATCTCTCCGATTCACCAGCTGTGCCAGCGTCCATTCATTATCTTTTGGTTTTGCATCTGGCAAGGTATGTAACTGGTTAATCAGAACCGTTGCCACACAATACGCATCATGCTCATCATTTTTTCGGAGCATGGGTGCGCTTTTTCTCTGGTCATAAGCCAGAGCAGGATTAATGTCTTTTACTATGTAACCATTTTCAATCAACCAGACAGCTAAACTTCTGCCGTAGCCGTATGCATTCTCCAATCCGTAAATGGGTTCAAGCCCAAGATAATTGGATTTTCTGTTTACCTTTTCTGCCAGCTTTTTAAATTCACTGGGCTTATTTTCAATAACAACAACTTCTAACTTCTCATTCCAGCAGTTCACCATCACTGCGGTATGGGTTTCCTTATGCAGGTCAAACCTACATATAGCAGATTTTCTCTTTTCTGCAATTCTCTCCCTCCTGATCTTGTTTCCAACCAATCAGTTCCCGTACCGGCAACCTCAGATGACAGCGTTAACTCATATTGAGTCCGCAAGGGTTCGACAGCCTATCTACAACAACCAATGGGTGAAAGGACAAGTTATTTCTTTTATTGGTTGTTGATGTTAACTCTGTATCGAATGGATTGCAAGTTATTTCTGGATTTATTTTCAGGAGATAGAAAAACAGAAAAAAGAATGGAAATGGGAGTTACAAAAGAAGTATTTTCACCCCCTGTAACCCCCGGCAGCCCCATTTTACCATAGAACCAATTTCCTGTAAATCCCATGGTTCACCATGAACCATGGGGGTAGGCAGTTATCTTTAAACCAATTGCAACGCAGAATGGAGGTCCCATTCCCTGTTAGCCCTGTGTCGAAAAATATAGCCCCTGTATGACCTTTGAAACCGATGCTGGGACACGTATGCCATTCAGGCAATAAAAAGCCTTGTTGGGCAAATTTGCAGAAAAAAGGGAGGTATCCTTTTCCTTGATAAATGTTTAAATTGCGGTTACCACCTGTTCATCTTTCTGCTACTTTAAAAAAAGTCGCATCTATGGCTGTTCTTTTATATGTCCTTAAGTCACATACTTGCTGCTATTTAAAAATGTGGTTAAGGAAATATTTTCGCTCATTTCCTGCACTAAAAAAGGGGTGAACCATGGGGTCGAAAATGATGCTGGTTAAAAGCAGGTGCACCTTACGGCGCTCCTGCCAGTTTACAGCAGACGGCAATGCCGACTGCTTAAGAGTTTTAATCTATGTCCTCCTTTTTTATTAGGTGGCTGTCAATAAAGCAAAAGTCACCTGTCAGGTGGTCGTAACTGCACTGGAGCCAGCCAAATTCTGGACTTAATAAGGTGTCTAAGCAGATACACCTTTTAAAATTTCACCAGTTATTCTTGTCAATTTAAATAGCTCAACTTTAATTGCTTAATGTAACTTTATTCATTACCCAAGAAAAA
This sequence comes from Lacrimispora sp. 38-1, assembly GCF_049890855.1. NCBI lineage: Bacteria > Bacillati > Bacillota > Clostridia > Lachnospirales > Lachnospiraceae > Lacrimispora > Lacrimispora sp. 38-1. Next base: position 63,792 of record NZ_JBANEW010000028.1, read on the forward strand.
GTTTATCCTATCCTTTATAGCTTTATCAACGGTATTGCTATTTCTTATCTCATTTAACAAATCAAGATATGATTCTTTATTAACTAACTTGGGATCATTAATTATCCTATTCATCATCCAAACTGTATGCAACGTAGGCTTTCTCTTAACGGATTGATACAATAGTTCCTCGTACCCATTCTTATAAAACATCTCAACAAAATGAGTTAATGGGCCTGGTTGTCCAAAATCAGCCTCCGGAAATTCTTCCATTAACTGAAGTATTGGTTCAACAAAATAAATTGGATTCTTGGATTCCTTTATACTATCCACTACATCATACGCAATATTAATAAAATCATCTTCGCTAACTGCTTTTTTTAAAGTTTCTATAAATTCCTGTTCATTATTAATCATAACATTAATTACCTTTCTTCATAGTATTGGTGACATGCTGCAATGCTCTTGTCTGTGCTTCTAAAACAGAACTTTGTGGTATCTTGCTATTATTAGTTAATATTGTTACATTAGCATTAACATTTTCAATTGGAGTTTGTGTTCTTGCATTATGTTGACTTTGAGCCCTATTTACATCTACATGTACTTCGTGAGGTAATGCCATAACAATATTCTGTTTTGAAGCATCAGTTGACAATCTAGTAGTTGCTAATCCCTGTTCATTAAGATTTGCATGCTGCCAAACTTCATGTCCTTCTAGTCCATCTCCTACAACTGAACGTTTTGCAAAGTCCTCATATGTTGTAACCTCGTATGCTTCTATAGGAGTCTGCCCCAAACCCTCATTACTAACACTCTTCTTCGCCGGAGTCTTTTCTGGTTCCTTTGGACCTTCATCTTTACAATTATTATACCCGCTAGGATCATAATACATCACCGGATTATTTGCGCAATACGCATACAGATTCAGTCCATCTCCCCGGTACACATCCTCCTGCAGGAATCTTCCCACCACCGGATTATAAAACCTGGCTCTGAGATAATACTGTGCTGTCTCCTGATCATACTGCTGACCCGTATACAATATCCGGTTTTGAATTTCCTCCGACTGTCTGCGGATAGCTCCAAAGGCATCATACTCATAGAAGTTCTCAACATTCCTCTGGCTGCCTGTTATATAAGCAGTATTATTTCGCTCATCCAGATGATACGCATGGTATCCAACCTTTCCTACCACTTCACTGGCTGCTACTCCATAGCCTGGAATATGCCTGCTTATAGCATTCCAGTCCTCATCTGCTTCTGCCTGCATCTCTCCATTATAGAAGATGAAACGGGATACCTTACCATTTACAGACTTTTCAGCTCTTAACTGCTCCCCGTCGTAGAAGTTCTCCAGCTTTAATTTATCTGATACTACTGCAGTCTGCTGACCAAACGGATTATAATGATACCTCCTTTCCTCACAATCTCCGGCTTCTTCCAGGATATTTCCCTGGTCATCATACCGGTATGTATAGTTTCGTCCAGTCGCATTCCTCTCTATCAGCTGGTTTCTTCTATTATAGCAGTACGTCTCTTTCCCTGCAACGGAAGTCTTCTCCAACCGGTTTCCGCAGCGGTCATATACATAATGAGCTGCATCTCCATCATAAATCTCATCAGTCAGACGGTTCATGGAATCGTAGCGGTAACAGACAGCGGTCTTTTGTGCACAGCTCTCTTCCGCCATAACACAGACTCCCTCTTTAGCAGTCCGGTTTCCATTGAGATCGTACTCATATCTGTAATCAAACAAAGGACTGCTTTCTGATAAAAATGTTGCAAGGCGGCTGATGTTTCCATCTGTATCGTATTCATAAAGAGTCTTTATTCCGCTTAAATGGGTGATTGTCTCAAGTCTTCCGTCTTTCCGGTGACTATATCGGACGATTTCTCTTCCTTCATCATCTTTGATACTGGTAAGCTTTCCTCTCCAGTCATATCCGTAATGCAGCCTTTTTCCGGTCACATCGGTCATGGTCTTTAAGCTTCCATCTTCGCCGTAAGTACAGGATATTAAGGTTTTTCCGCAGGAATCCTTTTTTACCAGCTTTCCGTCAGGACGATACTCATAGGTATAACAGAAACCGTCAGCAATTGCCTTTTTTCTCAATCCAAAGGAATCGTATTCCCAGCTTCTGGTTACCGGATTCTTTCCATCCCGGTCACAGCCTGTTTCCATCACCGGATTTCCATCTACGTTATAAGCAGTCCTCACCTGGTTTTGGTTCCTGTCTATATGCAGTATCTGCCGTCCTTCTCTGTCATACCGGAATATCTCACTGCGTCCATCCTGATCTATGATCTCGCAGACCTTTCCCTGGCTGTTGTACCGATAGGTGATGACACCTCCGTTTGGATCCGTGGTGCTGGTGACATTTCCCATGCTGTCATAAGTGTAACTTTCAATTCCGCCGTCTGCATTGCTGACTTTCCTGATTCTTCCCCAGTTGTCCGTATCGTAATTTGTCCGGTTCCCATTTCCATCGGCAACTCCCGTAATCCGCCCATTTGCATCATACGTATAAATCTGGGACGGTTTTCCTGCTTCTCTGCTTCTTAATGTTTCCAGACTGGTTATCCGCCCATGAAATCCATATGTATACGTGCACTGATTTCCATCCGCCGTTCTTTTTATCTCCAGATTTCCGTCGGGCAGGTATTGGTTTTCTTCAAGAATGGTTCCTGCTCCATCTGTGTGTGTGAGAATATTGCCGTAAGAGTCATATGCATAGGATAAGTTATTTTTATACTCTTTTTCCTGTTCCACATCCCCATTTGGCAGAACTTCTTTTTCCAGGCGGTCATTCTTATCGTATTCATATCTAAATACTGGTCCCAGACAATCTTTTACATACGTAATCCGGTTCTTTAAATCATAATCATAAGAAAGTTCCCACAATTCACCGCCTTTTCCCTGACGCGCAATTCTTGTTATATTTCCCGCCCGGTCATAGGTTATGGAAACTGTCCGGTCAATTCCGTTTTGCTTATCGAGTGTTCGTTCCGCAATCAGGCGGTCACAGGTATCATATTCCCGGATGAACTCATAACCTTCTGGTGTTTGTATTCTGGTCCTGTTTCCATTTTCGTCATAATTATAGCTGGTTATCGCATATTTTGCTTCACCTTTGACCGGAGCCAGTCCGCTGTTCAGCTGTTCTTTTATCTCCGAAAGTCTGCCTGCTTTATCATAATTATAGCGAATGATCTGATGTACATCTTTTGAGACTGCCTTCTCTTCATAGATCTTTTTCCCCTGCACATCATACCGGTAAATAATGTCAGCTCCATACCCGTCTTTTACCTGGATCAGCCGGTCTCTTTTATCATAAATAAAACTTAGCTTCAGACCCGGGCCATCCTCCTCAATCAGTTGTCCGTCTACACTCCAGTATCCACCATGACGCTGTTCCTCCACCTTGTTTCCATTGGCATCATAAACATAAGTAGTTCTCTGGTAAAGAACTTCGCCTTCCTTCTCTTCTACTGGCTGCATTACTTCACATAACTGATTTCTTCTGTCATAACTATATGTGACAGTTCTGCCCATAGCATCGGTCTTTTTAATCAGATTGCCGGAAATGTCATAACTATATTCTGCCTGCAGGATGCCGTCCGGACCGGTTACTGTCTCCAACCGTCCTTCCAATCCATAAGTATACATCCAGCCTGCTCCGTCATCGGTCTGTGCATCATAATCCTCCGGCATGACGTGCTTAATCCTGTTTCCTGCTGCATCATAGAACAGTCTTTCACAGCCTCCGTCCGGATAATGTATCCGAATCTGGTTTCCGTCACTGTCATAATCAAAGGAAACACCGGCTCCGTCATCGGTACTCGTATCGTAGGCATTGGGATGAACTTCCTTTAATACTTTTCCTTCCCCATCAAGAATCTGCCTGCTGTGGCTTCCATCCGGAGAAATGCGGTCTGTCAGCCTGTCAAGGAAATCATACTTGTATGTATACTCGCCTTTTCTCTCTTTCCAGGCTTTTGGAGGATACATGGCCATCAGTCTTCCCATTCCATCATAGAGATAACGGGATTCATTTCCTTCCCCATCTTTTATCATAGTCCGGAAGTTATTTGCATTATAGCCATATTCTTTTCTACTGCATTCACTTTCTTCCGACATCAGACGTCCCATGCAGTCATATTCAAACCGGACCTCTTCTCCGTCAGGATAAGTGATTACATCCGGTTTCCCGGAATTTTCCTGATAATGATATACGGTAGTATTTCCAATGGGATCTGTCTCTTCTAAAAGCCTGCCTTTCCGGTCATAGTAATAGCTGTGAGTAAACCAGATTCCCTCTTCTGCCTCTTCCTTTTTTTCAATCAGATTGTGATTTTCATCATACACATAGCAAAATCTTCTGCCTGTATTGTCTGTTTTCTCCTCCAGATCATCGCTCTGATTATAGTGATAAACCGCTGCAAAACCTCCTGCCAGTTTTTCTTCTGCCAGCCTTCCCTTTGAATCATAGCTCCATTCTTTTCTGGAGCCTGATCTGTCCGTAACACTGGAGCGGTATCCCTGTTTATCATATTCATAGAAGACCCCGGTTCCATCCTCATAATGTACGGCCAATATCTCCATATTTTTTCCATACTTATAAAGAACCGTTTTATTATCAACACTGCTAAATGCCCTGACACTCCGTTCCTCATCCAGATATTCTAACCGGTAAACATCTCCATTTGCCAGTGTCTGAAGCACCACCCGTCCGCTTCTGTCATACTGATTCTCCAGATATGCCACTTTTGTCTGGTCAACTGCTTTGATCAGAGATCCATTTTCATCATACTCGTAGTGAGTAATTCCCTGATCCATGTGGACAATATCAGTTAAAAGTCCCTTTTCATATCTGTACTGCATGGTTCTTCCCATGTTGTCAGATATCTGAATTAAATGTCCGCCTTTCATGATAAGACTTAAATGGTATCCCAGTGAAGTGGTAATTCCTTCAAGAACATCTCCCCTGTATGTGAAGCTTATGGTTTGTCCATTCCGATCTCTGATTGACAGTAATAATCCCTGAGCACTGTATATATAAGTACGGTGTTCTTTTCTGTCAGCTATGCTCCAGCCATCATTTTCTTTAACCAGATCAAACCAGCCGCACCCATAAGAGATATTCTCAGCCATTTCTCCAGCCCACTCAAAGGTCAGATGATGACCGGTATCCAAAACAACATGACGTTTGGATCCATCCTGATAAAGTCTTCCCTCATAAGGAAATCTCCATCCAGATCCCATAATTCCAGGTTCCTTATTCGTAGAATAATATCTCCTGGTTATTTTTATGGATTCCCGTATATCAGGCAGAATAAAGTCGGTTGCCATAATTAAAAATGCACCGGATACCGCGTCAATCGGCTCCCCCAGCAGCTGAGCCAGACCGCTGGTAACAAAGTTCTCCTGCAGGGACCTCAATACATCCACGTTTCTGTCCGGGAGCATTGCATCGCGGGTAACATCCATTACCGTACCCGAAAACGTTCCCACTCCTGCTCCCACCAGTTTATTAACCAGCCTGGAATCGGTTTTTAATGCTCCCTGCACCTTTCCAATCAGCTTTGTCTGGGCAACTCCCTTGAACATACCGAACATAAAGTTAGAAGCTGAATTCTTTATACTAACCTTTCCTGTTGTTTCATATTCCTGTATCATGCCAAAGAACAGGGATCCGGCTCCCTGGACGATTGTATTGGTGACCTGGGATTTTGAACACAGGATTTTGCTTAGTTTCCCTGCAGACGCCGCATTTTTTAGCGCCTTTCCAGTAACTACATCAAATACTACATCTGTAATTCCGGATGCAAGATTATATGCAGCTTCATTACCCTGAAATACAGTATCCCTTATAAAATTTGCCGGCCGCGAGGCATCAAGAGCGTTGACTTTGCTGTAACCATCAAGTCCTTCTGCTATATCAGCAACTGCAAAAGCGGTCTTTGCACCAGCCACAGCAATTAACAGCGGACCTGCAGCTCCTCCTGTGGCAACGGTCAGTGCGACCGCACCAACCACAGTAGCAATGCTCAGTATTCCATTTAAAACCTTCTGCTTACTTTCCTGCTTTCTGGCAGCAAGAGCAGATGCCAGCTGATTGTTATTTTCTTCCCGGGCTTCACTGTCCCCGCTTGTCAGATCTGCTTCTAGTTCTCCTGCTGATGGTGAAGCCGCCGAATGTGTTTCTGCTTTGTGGGTGACAAGAGCTGATTTGATATCCGCTTTTTCCTCCAGGGTAATGATATCATCTCCACTGTCACCAATCTGCAGCACCACTTTATTCTCACCGGAAATCATCAGCTTCTGAACCGGGGTTTCTCCTCCTGCCATTAAGCCTTTCTGAGTTTTTATATTGATGTTTTTCCCTGTGAGGGATACAAATCCGGATTTATTTAAATTAAGAACAATGGAACCGCTGGAATCCGGAGCATAGTTTAAGGAGTCCGGAGTCAGATTCATTGCACTGCCGCTGGGATCTGAAAAATTCTTATTATCCGGCTTCTTACTTCCTCCGCCGCCGCTTCCGCTGCCAATGGCATGGACTGCAACAGCGCTCTGCTCATCATGCTCAGGAAAGTAAATATGTACTCTGCTTCCAACTTCCGGCATACAATAAAAGCTGCTGCTTTCAATTGCATAGGTAAAATATTTCATCTGAGCCGAGGGTTCATAACGTTTATCTATATCAAAATGGACCCTGATCTGGTTTCCGCCCCGTTCCTTTACTGTAGCGGGTATGCTCATGCCATATATTCTTGGATTCTGCTCTTTTTCTCTCCGAATCCCTTCTTTCCTGGAAAGGGTATAATGATAAACCAGTTCTCCTTTACCAGTAGAAATATTCATGGCCGTAACAACTGCTGCGATTTTGTTAAAAGAGACCGCTTCTCCCATACGCAGAAACTTGCGGGTACAAATATTCCAATGGGAAGCCTCCTGGGACAAAATGCCTGATGGTTCCAGTACTTTAGCAAAATGATTCATGTCTTTTTCCAGAACATAATCCTCTTTTGCCAGTTCTGCTCCAAAATTCATTTCGGGAACTCCAAAATACACTTTTCCCATTGGAGAAGAGGCATCTGCCAGCAGACTGGAACCAAAATGGCTTGCCAGCCTTCTTAAGAATACCCAGTCACTTTCTTCATACTGCAATAGCATTTCAGGTATCCTGGCATCTTTTGTAATTTCATCTTTGATATCAAACTGTCCATAATCAGCAAGCACCTTTCTTGCCACATCCATATATGTCATGCCGCCGTCAAGGAAACTTCTGCTCTTATCAGTCCGCTCCCAATCTTTTGTACAGGAGTAGGCTTCCAGATACAGATAGGATAAGCCTTTCTCTGTTTTTATAGAGACAGTTTCAATCTTGCCCTGAAAGATTACCTGACCACGGGTACTTTCCATTTCACGGACTATTACCGGCTGAACGGTTGCCATGTTTACGTAATCTTCCGGATTCTCTCCGTCTGTCAATAGCTTCAGGGAAAGAAATTCATGATCATTTAATCTATGTGTCAGCTGAAACAGTTCAACCTGGATGACACCGTCAAGCGACAGTTCAATCTCCAGTTCTTTGTATTTCATTTTCATATGTCAAATTCCCCCTTTATTATGAAGCAGAGGTATGTCGCTTCATCTTGTATCTTTTGAATTTATCATGTTCCATCAACTCCCTGCCTCCGGCTGCCCGGACTCTATAATCTCAATCTCGCCTCCATAAATGCAGTACAGCTTTGCTCCTCCCATTAATGGCCGGTCGCCGTCCGTTTCCACTCCATCCTGCCCGTAATCCCACTCCTGGGCTATGATGTGGGGGGTACAGACGCCTAATACCTGGGGAACGCCTTCTGCAGGCGCAGCTTCTTCCTTTTCTTTTTTCTTTTTTCCTCCGGTAAAAAATCCCATAACTTTATCAAGGAATGTATCCGGACTTAATTCCTTTACTTTATCCTGAACTTTTTTTGCTTCTTCCTGCGTGCTTGGATTTTCCATGCTGTAGCATCCCCCAAAGCAGATCACATGATATTCTCCCTTACAATCCTTGACCGTCATTTGAGCCTGCTTTTTCAAAAACACTCCGTGTGTTTCATGAAGAACCACTCTGCTTTGTCTCATTCCCATACTGCACTGGGTACAGGCACCATGAACCACATAGGTATCAGTTAATTCTGCCATGCTTCCACCTCCACTTCCTTAAATACAATGCCGATTATATTTCTGCGAAGCAGACTTTCCACTACTTCCAGGCTGACAAGCGGATTTGGGAAACGCTTGTCATTCAGCAGAAATACTTTATGTTCTCCTATCTTTACCGGATCCAGAACCAGACGTTTGATACTTCCGTTGGTATAGAATTCAGTTTTCTCTGAAAACATATCCAATCGTTCCAGCAGAAGGTGATGGTAAACCATTATGGTCTCCCGCTCCTTGCTGGCAATTGTAACCGTCTTAAAAACCATATCATCTTCATACATGTCAAGTACTGCCTTGACTTTATCCGAAACTAAGGAAACCGGACTCTGGATAAAATCCGGCGCCGTCTCGCCGCTTTCTTTCGTCAGATACATCATATTTGATTCGGATATTTCCCCTGCATCCTCTTTATAAAAAATATGTCTTGGACCACAGATATCAAAATCACGGAACTGTATTACATCTGGCAGCCGTTTATCCTGTTCCATTGTGAAAAATCTCATTCCATTTCCCTCCTGTCTACAAAAATAACCTGCAGCTGCTGTGGATCCAGATGCAGAAACGGGATATCCTTCTCCTGGAAAACGGCATTTTCTACATCTGCCCCTGTGAAATCATTTTCTTCCCAAGTACAATTAGAAAAATCAGACTGCCGCATATTAGCATTGCAGAAGCTGCATCTTTTGATTCTGCAGTTTCTGAACTGTACCCCCGTCAAGTCAGCTCCATCAAAACAAAGACCAGTTAAATCACAATTCTCAAACTGGCTGAACAGAAGAAGCTTATTGCTGCAATCCGAATCCTTCAAATCAGCCTCGTACCAGAACTTATTTATCATGACCTCTTCCTGCTCTTTTGAAAGGCGCAGGCATCTGTCCCAATCCTTCTGTTCCTTTTTTTCTCTGTCAGCAAAAGCCACAAGCTCGCTTTCATCCCGGTACTCACCCCAATAGATTCCCCATGTGGAATGCTTTGGAATCTGTGCAAAGTCCTCATTCTCTTCCATATCCCGAAACATATAATGCAGCTGGAGAGAGAGTATCTGGTTCCACTCCATAACACAGTCCTGAATCATATTTACCACGTCATAGGAGTTGACCTTTCCCATGTATTTCCTTCTGTCAAGCTCAAGCTTCTCCTTAAGTTCCTTAACCGGCTCAAATAAATAATCGATGGAAAATGTAGTTTCAGCGGCATCCTCATCCATATGCCAGTTTGCGTCCATGGCACGCACCAATACCTGATAATGATCATTCAGCAGATCTGCCCGAAGAAGAGAAAAATAAATAAACATGATTTTTTCTTTCTCTTTTTTTTCTATCTCTTTCCTAAGCACGGAAAGTACCTGTCTGATCGAATCAGAAAACTCTTCCGCCTTCTCCTCCAAACCAACGATAAACTGTTCTTTTTTCTCCTCAAATAAACGGAGTTCCTCATCCTGAAATGCTGACAATGCTTCCTGTCTGGTCATACAAACCTCCTAATTCACCTTTACCTCGGTTCCCTGAATATACACATTTCCATCCTCAGGCATCTGGATCATTCCTCCCTTGGAACAGGTGATTACTGCCTGTTCCAGCGCCTGCAGACTGACTGCTTCTTCTGCTGTGATATCCAGATTCTCGGCTGCTTCTATATTAATGGTTCCTTTTGCGCTTAATGTAATGTCTCCGCCCTTTCCGATCTTTACAGCAGAAGCTCCTTTACTGCTGGATAAATAGATCCCATCTGCTCCCAGTTTCATTTCCTGTCCATGGGGATTGCTTAAGTACTTGCTGGAAGAATCCCCCATACGGTCAGGTACTCCCCCGCTTTTCCCGTCATAGGAGCTTACCGCACTGACAGCAATTACATCTTTCGTATATTTAGAAGCGAAATAAACGCGGATTTTATCACCTTTTTCCGGCATGTAATACCAACCGCTTCCATCCGGGGATGCGGAAAGGGTGGAAAATGGAAACCAGTATTGATCCCCAGCCCCCGCACTGCTGTCAATATCCAGATGAACCTTTATTTTGGTGCCTGAGACGGCAAGAACTGTTCCCTCAAGGGCCGTTCCAATGATATGCATGGGATATTTTGTTCTGGAAAGGATTCCCGTTTTTTTCTGAAGCTCCATACGGCAAAGCAGCATTCCTCTTTCTAACTGACAGGAATATTGCCGTATAACAAATGCTCGTCCTTTATCCTCCACCTGTTCAAAGAGCTCGGGCAAATGTTCTGATTCAATCTGCATAATGAGAAAATCATTGTCACTCACTGCTTTCCCCCGAAATGTCCAGTCACTGTATTCTCCCATTTCCTTGGAAAATCCAGTTTTTTCATAACTCCACTTTCCCCATGGAATGTCAGGCACACCTCCGTACAATGTGATTGTTTCAGACTGACATCTGCATGCTAAAACTGCATTCAGCATGGAAAGCATTCGTTTCAGGAACTCCCAGTCTGTCTCCTGATACTGGACTGCAATCTCTCCAATGGGTTTGTCTTCTATGGAAAGCCTGATATCACTGCCTGGATATTCAGAGAGGATTGTCTGGAAAAGCTGTCCGTAGGTCATGTTTATATCCTGAAAAGATCTGGAACGTCTTTTCTGATCCATAAGTATACTTCTGCTTCGTGCTTCAGCAGTAATTTTAATCATGTTACCTTCCGAAGAAGTGGCCACGTCAGTCAGGATGCCAGAAAATACAGGCTTTCCCTTTTCTGCATAGACAGTAATCGAATCATTTTCCGTGAGTCCAAACAGCGTCTCCTCTCCCTTCCCTTCCGGCAGGTAACCGCAAAGTCTCAGACTCCCATGCTCCCCTGGAACGCAGCTGATATAAAGCTCAGCTAATTGCTCCACTGGAATACCTTTTATTTCAATCTGTTCCGCTGTATACGCCATACAATCACCTCCTAATTCTCAAAAATCTCATTGCCGTGAAATGCTACCGTTCCCTTTTTTATCTCAATATCTGCTCCAGCCTGATTCACAATCTTTATGGAATCCTGAGATTTGATAGTTAAATCCTTTTTGGCAGAAAGATTTAAATTTTCCACTGCTGAAATAGTAAGATCTTTGATTGCATTTAAGACAACTTCTCCATCTTTTTTCAGAAGAATGCTGCCCTGTCCATCCCCAGCCGCAATCAGGACCCCCTCCGGAGTCATCTGTACCTGGTTTCCCTGCGCGGTTTTAATATTTCTCTGATTCGGATTATCCGCAGAACCGGAGGCGCCTCCGGCCTGTGGTTTGTTTCCCTTCACATTGGTGACTACATAGGCCTCTTTCTCGTCATCTACCGGAAAATAAACCCGTACACTCTCTCCATTTTCAGGCATACAGTACCAGCCGCTTCCGTCTGATGAGGCTGCAACAGTGGAAAATGGAAACCAGTACTTTTCTCCTGTTCCAGCTTCGATCTCCATATTTACCTGAACCTGATTCCTTTTCACTGCGGCAATTATGCCTTCAATAGAAATTCCTGTAATTCTCTTATTAAAATAAGGCAGTATTTTCATACTTTCCTTCTGCCTCAGCCGGTATCTGTTTATCAACAGACCATCCTGCAGGCTGCGCATGGCAGTTTCCACAAACCAGGAAGTTCCCTTATAGGTAATCTGGCTCCCGATTGATACGATGTCATAGGATACAAGCTCATAAACCGTATTTTGAGATCTTGTTAAATCACCAAGTCCGTTTACTTTTAAATCATTCAGCCTGATAAAGTCCTGTGACAACTGATAAGGAAGCTCATCCCAATACTGCTTTTCCGGTTTGGGAGATAATCCCGCTTCAAATCGAATGTTGGGAAATGCAGGGTCAGGATAAAGAGCATCGTTATATTTGGAAATAAAACGTTTTAAGAACTCCCAGTCTGTCTCTTCGTACTGGACTACCAGCTGGCCAATGGGGACATCCGGGATATGTACCATGTGGTCGGAGCCTACATAGGATTTCATGATCTCTGATACAAGCCCGGTCACACTCATCTGCGGATTTTGAAAGATCCGTTTCCGCCGTGTTACATCCATCTGATGCGTTCCATCCCATGCCTCAATGGTAAGTATTTTTTCTCCCCCATCTCTGGATAAGGAAACCTTGTCCAGAATTCCGTAGAATAGGACATGATCTTTTCCATCTTTTTTATAAACCAGAGACACAGAGGTGCTGATTCCATGAAGATCATTATCATCCATCTCACTGTCCATAACTGCTTCCGCATATAGAAAGGCATGCTCTCCCGGTTTTTCCCTGATATCAATCGTTCGGAAATATGCAAGTCCCTGTACTCCTAAAAAAAGATCTTTGTAGGTAACTGCTTCCTGTCCACTCCGTATCTGTGCCGTATTACTGTTTCCCATCTCAATCCCCCCTTATTTCGCCGAAAACAGATTATTTAAAGTTATTACCATTGCTTCCAGAAACACTCCATACGTATCCTCATCCTGTTTTCTGCAGTTGTAATTTCCGGTAAACTGCTGTCCTGTTCCCTTCAGCCGGAATACAATGTTATAAAGCCTGTCTTTTCCGGATGGCACATCAAAGCAGATATAGTCTACAAAATCCAGTTCCTCTGTCTTCACAATTTTTGCGTGCAGCCGGTTGGCAGCCATTCCGTTTACCAGAAGATTTGCCCATTGCTTCATGGATACCGGTTTAATGGGTTCCTTTGGCCAGGAAAGAATCTGGCTGACCTCATGGGTATGACTTACATATATGACTCCTTCCGCCTCCTCCTGGGATGCTTCAAAAAAATTCCGGAAGATAACAACAGCGATCTGGCTGTCAGTAAAGGTTCTGGTTTCAAACTCAAATAGCTCTCCGCTTTCCAGTCTGAACTCTCCTGTTCGGATGCCTTCCATTGCTTTCTCTATTGTTAATTTTTGTACTGGCTCCTTTTGAGCATTCTCTTTCTGTTCTGCCAGAAGTTTTTCCTCTTTCTCCTGCTGTCTTCTTTCCCGTTCCAATAATGCAATCTTTTCATCTAATCTCATCGATAACTCTCCTTTCTGTTAAATGCAATCTAAATTCATAACGATAGACAGTCCCTTCTAAGTTTGCCGTTTGTAATAATAGTTCTTATTTAAAGGCAAAAGCTTTCTGTTCTTTAAGATTCATCCCCTTTCTCTTGAAAATCCAATCTTATCAACCACTATTACGGTTACAAATATCTTACTTTTTTAATTTACTATTTTACTTTTGTATCCATTCCATTTTGTACAGCATAATATATAATGTGACACATTTCAACATAAGTGCTAAAATTATACACGTTAGATTCCAAAATTTGCATATAACCATTTTATAAGTAGATATAATTAGATTACATGCAAAAAAACACAACCAAATTGAGGCTGTGCTTTTGTTCTCTGGTTAATACCATTTTGTTAAATTTTTAAAAACTATTTTCTTCTGACTAAAAAAACAACCCTACGTTAGAATCAATAAAACATGAAATAATATCCGCAAGCATAGGAGCCATAAGTTATTTCCCTAATACCTAATTGTTATATTTTCGAAAACCTTATCTTTGTTATCTCTATTTTTATTTTTTACTATAATTGTAAAAATACTAGGATTATAATAATTATGTTTTTTTGCCTCATCCTCTGAAATTAATACTTCCACACCACTAGAATCATTGAAACATGAAATGAAATCAGCAAACATCTGTAAAATTTCTAAATGATCCATTTCTCTTAATTTTCCTTCATAGACAACATTGTTATATACATCGCTTGATGTATATGTTCCTTTTGAGTTTTCATCAATAAACATAATTTCTTTATCAAATACAAAAATTGATGTATGTACTCCATAAAAATTGATAAATAGGTTCTCATCGTCACCATCAAAAACTATCGTTTCAACTTTTATATCAGAATTTATATCAATTTCTTCGCCTTCTTCGGATAAAACCCTTATATCAGTTGTTGCACTTTTTTCTACTCTTGATATTAAGTATTGTTTTAATTCTTCATTTTTAAAATTCATACAATAATCTTCATATATAGTATCCATCAAATATAGTTCCTTTCTGAAATTGATTTATAGGATATTTTGTCTTACCCGTCCCTTAGGTGTAGTAATGAGGTATCCGACAAACGGTGAAAATTCGTATTCGTTTAAAAAAGTATAACGCATCTTCGTGCTATTTACGGCAGAAAAAGCGAAAGAAAAGGGAGCTACAAAAGAAGTATTTCAACCCCCTGTAACCCCCGGCAGCCCCAGTTTACCATAGAATCAATTTACTGTAAATCCCATGGTTCACCATGAGCCATAGGGTACACGATCTAGCTGAACTTCCAATGAAATAGATTCAATATACCACTTTCAGCTTGCCCTATGTCGCAAAATATTGCCCCTGTGTGACCTTTAAAACCGATGGTGGAACATATTTCCATTTAGGCAATAAAACACCTCGTTGGTCAAATTTAAAACAGCGCCTATGGCCATCTAACCTCGTTAACTTTATTTTTCAATTATTTTAAATCTAAATATCCATATATTATATAGTTTATCTGTCTCGATTATAAAGTTAATTTTAATTTAACTATTTTCCAATATTTCGTCAATAGTTATTTCTCTTTCCGATTTTAAATCATAAAATCCTATAAAAACACCTTCCTCATATAACCAAAATAGATCTGAACCATAAGGAGCTTCAAATATCTCTAAAATTACCGGTGCAATTTTATTAATACTTTCAGCATTTATAATTATAAAATTATCTGGATTTTTAATATATTCATCATCATCCTTTTCAGATAATAAATTCCAGCCATTTAATTGTTCTATTGAACTCTTTTCTCTAAAACTATATCTAACTGGTATTCCATTATAAACATTTCTTGATACTATAAAACCACCATACATATCATTTTCTATCATTTTAAATCTCCTTTGTAAGGTTAATGTTTGGATTGCTGTTGCCTCGTGTTCGTCATTCTGTTGTTTTTTCAGAAAAATGTCGCATATAGGCCAGTTTCTCATATTCTCACAGTCGCACAAACGTAACCATTTTTGAAATTTAACACCAGATGATTTCTCTTTTATTAGATGGCCGTAATATGGAACACATTACCCATTAAGTAGCCGTGACCACTCTGAAACCAGCTAAATTTCAAGGTTTTAAGGTTTTTGCTAGGTATACGAAAGAGATTAATCTAATTAGGCCATTCAAACTGTTGCAAAATATAATCGTTTAAGCTGATTTTATTAGGATTAACAGCTTCTTCAGAAGCATGCCAGCTAATCTGCTTTACTTCTGATTTTAATTTTGCCAAATTAATAAACCACTCATCTTTATCATAATTTTCAGTAATAAATACTTCATACATTGAAAAAAGGTCTTGAGGTATCTTACTTTCATAACTTTTTCGGGCAAATATTATACCTATTTTAGAATTGATCATATAAACAATCCCATGCTCCTGATGGTTCAATCTTGCCCATTCTTCACCAGCTCCATCATCCCAATCTAAATTTAAATCTTTATCGAATTGTTTGATTTCATCCAATGCTCTTATAAAAACCTCTTCTTTAAAGAGGCATTTATCTTTTGCTTTAATTAATATTTCCAATAAATCACTCACTGTTGACCTCCTTTACGGGTTTCCTGGGCAGCCATGTATAAACCCCGTTTTCGTTCTATAAATGTTAATATAGTTTGTTAATTCTCCTTTACCTGTAATTCCTACATTTCCATTTATAACAGGAACTTTAGCTTTATCTGCAAAATCTGCGGGGTTTCCAGAGATCGGTTTCCATAAACTATATTTATCCGCATATGCCGCTGCATCAAGAACAGCTTTCTCAGCATCCACATATAAAGGAATTGACTTTTTCCTGGTGTACCATTCATATGTTTGTCCATTCCAGCAGAATCAATTGTATGTGTACCTCACGTCTTTGTGCTGTTTTTAAATAGAAAAATTACTGTTCTTCTTCTCGAATCGGTTCCCGATATTCTGTCTTATTTTTCATCATTCCGTAAACTATATTTACCAAACGACGCATAATGCAGACCAGTGCCTGAGACTTTGTCTTCCCTTCGCCGATTTTTCGCATGTAAAAGTCATAAAATACCGGATGATTGGGTATTCCGTTCTTTGGTTTGGAAACCATTGTTACCGCCAGGAAATAAAACAGTCCTTGCAGCTGGCGGTTTCCCTGTCTGGAACTTTGTTCCTTACCTTTTCCAGCAGAACTGAACTTTACAGGGGCCACTCCTGCAAATCTTGCCAGTTTATCTGCACTGGGAAATCTTCGGATATCTCCGATTTCTGCGATAAGCTTACTGGCTATGGAAGTTCCAATTCCAGGCATACTGGTCAGTTTATAATCAAAACTAAGCAGGATTTTCTCGATTTCTTTATCAAGCCCTGCCAATTCTTCTTTTTAATGTTCTAAGTTTTACGGAATATTCCTGCTCATTTCCTGCACTAAAACAGGGGTGAACCATGGTAATT
>NZ_JBANEW010000029.1:0-4175 GCF_049890855.1 Lacrimispora sp. 38-1
AAAAGCCTTGTATTTACAGGGCTTTTTTCTTATCGTGTTGCATTTCATGTTGCATAGTCTCAAAATGATCTATGATCTTTCCTGTGAATATCGTGTTGTAATCTTCCATAGTTCCCCGGTAAATTCTTTTTAAAGTTCCGTCAGAGGACCAACCGCCCCGAGCCATAATGTACTGATCTGGTACTCCGATTGCGTGCATAACACTGGCTGCATAGTGCCTTAGATCATGAAAACGGAAGTGAGGAACGTTGAGCCTTGTCAGAGCTCTTTCAAACCTTCGTGTCACCTGATCCGGATTTAAGTTTACAAGCTTTCCATCTCTCGGAAGCTTCTTTATTATGTATTCCGGCATTTCCACGGTCCTCGCACTGGAAACCGTCTTCGTGGTCTTTGTGACCCATTCTGTCTTTCCTGCGTCGACCATGGCTTTATTAATCCGGACTGTGTTCCCGGAGACGTCGGCAGCTGTGAGAGCGCATATCTCTGACCGCCTCATGGTTCCAAACGCTGCCATGTAAACAGCGATCTCCATATCTTTATCGTTCATAGCAAAGTGGTCCAGTATGGCACGTATATCGCCGTCAGTGGGAACATATAAATTAGGCTTTACCTTTTGCGGGAGAGTGATGTCCAGCTGAATACCGGGCGCGTACATTACCATCACTGCAGACAGGAGTCCGTAAGCGTTCCTGGTAGTTTTTGGGCTGTGTTTCGCAGAGAACTTATTAACCCAGTGCTGAACGAGCTCAGAGGACAGCTTCCGGAGCTTCATATCAGCCAGATCTCCATAGTAGTTCTTTCTCATGCGCCGGTATTCCCTGATCGTGGACGGGGACAGGACGTTGCTTTTTAATTCACAGTATTTGTCAATAGCTTCACCAAGGGTAAAATCCTTTGGACGGCTCACAGTGTTTTTATCTGCAGCAAATGCCGCCGCTTCTTTTTCTGCCTGTCTCTTCCCTGCTTTTGATGGATCGTCGCAGGTAAAAGATTCATAGATCCGCTTTTGCTTCTGCTTTCCATTCTTATCTAAGGCAGGCTTTCCATCTTTTAAGTACACTGGCTCTGAATGACTGTATACCAGACACCTCCAGGAGCCCGAGGGGAGTTTCTTTGCTGTTGCCATAATATCATTTCCTTTCTGTTGCGCCGGCGCTTTTCGGCTGTGTATTGTGGATAAAATGTGGATAACTTTGTGCATAACCGTATTTTAAGCGCAAAAAATACGCCCCTTGCCAGCGCGCTCTGAAAATGATATAATTCTATTGATGAGGTAGAGTATATCTTTCCGGAAACCCGGCAAGAGAAAATCTATGTAAAGCCGTTCCGGTTGGCGCCGGGGCGGTTTTTTACATCCTATATTAATTTATTTCAGTAATATCGAGTGAGTATCCCAAGACTTCACCCACATCTTTAATTTTTCCCTTGATAGTAATTGTATTTCCTTTTGTCATTCCCGCAACCTTACTCTTTTGTTCATCGTTCTTTATGTAGCACTGAACACCGATGATCGCAAAATCGTCATTTACAGGTGCTAAGGATATGTACTTTCCGCTGGAATCTATGACGCTAAGCTTACCTGTAATTTCTACATACTGATCTTTGTATTTGTCGCTCGCATTCAAAGCATTGGCCTTTAAGTCATTCATCATGTCATCAACATTGTATGCAGTGTATTCGATTGGTGCCTCTGTAGTTTCCTCCTTAGCTACAGCTTCCTTGGAACTGGTGCTTACTGTTTCTTTACCTTTTCCTGCAAAGCAGGAACCCAGTAAGCCAAGGGCGAAGACTACGATAACAGCCGTGAGACACCCTCCCATGCCTTGCTTCTTGCGACATTGTGGACATACCTTTGCTCCGTAAGGAATTTCTGTTTTGCAGTGTTTGCAAATTTTTGTTGTTGGTTTTTCTTTTCCCATATTCATATCCTCTTTCTATTTTGTATTTATTAAAAAGCCATAGGCTATTTCAATCTTAATCTGATTAATTCCTCCGGATACCCAGTACAATCGCAGAATTGTTCCCTCGTAAAATCCCTATACTCTCTCAGCAAAAAATCATCAATCAAAAAATAAGCTGCGAATAGGTTTGCCTGCTTTTCAATTTTCGAAGTTAGGAGCAGGGTATAACCATTCATAAAAGTACAATTTTGAGTACGGTGCATTATGGAATGTCCTAATTCATGGGCCAGTATAACTCTGCGATAAGCATCATCTCTGATGTTTGAATTTATAAATACATACTTTCTTCTTTTTATGTATTTATAATATCCGGCAATATTATTTCCCATTGGTAGATTCATTATAGTAACGTTTAGGTAATCAGCCATTTCTTCTGGATCATTAGTCCCATGTTTTCTAACCAGTTTTACAACAAAATCTGGTATATCTTTGTTTTGCGTTAAAATCACCCCCGAAAGAACCTTATTTTTTTGGTTTGTTCTTATATGAATTGTAAGTTTTTTTGTTCTTTCCTTTTGCATCAATAAGAGCAGCTTCAATAGCTTTTGACAGAAAAATCATATCGTTTGGGTCTAATGGCTGTCCGTTATAAAACAGAGGGCCATCCTCTTCGTTTTTAATTTCACCCATAATACGATCAAGATCCTTTGCTATATCTCTTCTGTCTCTTGTGGTAAGTTCTGATTCTTCCTCAGAGGCATCTTCTTTGCCCGTCATGAGATAATCAACCGAAACTTTAAAATAATCTGCTATTTTTTTCATTTTATCCTGTTTTGGCACATATCTCCCAGCTTTCCAGTTACTAATGGTTGCAGTAGTTATCCCTGTTTCTTTACAAACCCGATATGGAGTTACTTTATTTTGTTCACACAATTTCTCAAAAATATCATACATATAACACCTCTCAAAAAATAAGTTTGGAAAATAAGCCAAACCCTATTGACACACTTTGAAATCAATGCTATTATATGGACATAGCTTTGATACAGAAGCTAAAGCAAAAGAGATTAGCAAAGTTTTCTAATGTAACTTTGACCGACATCACAATTATATTAGAAAACTAAGCTAATGTCAATAGATTTTAAACAGGAGGTGTAGATTTGTATCAAAAATATGCAGTTTTAAGAGACCATGCAAGTGTAACCGATTATGAAGTCGCTAAGCAGACCGGGGTCTCAACGGCAACGCTAACAAACTGGAAATACGGGAGATACAATCCCAAGGTCGACAAACTCATGGCTTTGGCAAAATATTTTAATGTCTCCATTGAGTATTTTATGGAAGAATCCAAGGCCCCCCAGTAACCCGACAACCCTATTCAATTCAAGGAGGTGAAAAACATGGATATCTACATAATTGAAAGCAGACCGGTAAGAACGCTTACTCCAGTAGGTTATTACCGTAAACTCTGCGACGCTTACGTTACAGAATTGGGACAAAAATACAACCACGGCCACTATTTTTCTTATATGCACCATGCCTGCGATACCATAGCAAGGGAAATGTATTCACATATGACCGGAAGAAAACTCAATGTAACAAACCTTATTATCTCAAAAGCAGACGCGGACAAGGTATTTGAGTATTTCAAGATCTTTGCCAATGTCTGGGTTTATCAGGTCACTGGTGGAGCAGATCGGAAAGCTTCTGAAAAGGAGAAGCAAATCAAAAAGATAACTGGCATGTTGAATGCTGCTGACCTGGGGCAGTTGAAGGAGCTGGATATATTTCTTCAGACTTATATTCAGGATGCGCATTGAGAAGAGGTGAGAGAGAATGTATGACTGGGAAAAGGATTTGGAGCAGGCGCGAAAACGAAGCCGTCAGTCAAAGTACTTATCAGTGGCGGCCTTTATTTTAAGCATGATTGCTGTAATTATCAGAATTGTAGTTGCGGCACAATTGTAGTTATAACGGTTTCATTCAATTAATAGGAAGAGGAGGTGAGAGGAACGGACAGGGAATATATGGAACTATATACAGCGTTTCGTATTGCAATGTATACGAATGAACAGTTAATGAACCTAGTTGATTTTCTTCTGGCAGAAATTGAAAAAGAGTATAAGCCACAAAGCCTTACATTCGAACAATTAATGTTCGGAGAATAATGCAGACTTCCGCCGAATTTACGGAGTGCAAACCGTATGTTACCACATGGCAGGGCGATAGTTCACCTCGCTTAATGGACTTGTGAGACTTTTTACTCATCATTTG
>NZ_JBANEW010000030.1:0-26899 GCF_049890855.1 Lacrimispora sp. 38-1
CTAATTGTTGCTGACAAGGGACAATTGTCGATGTTATGCAAAAATAGCAATTTACTATGGAGAAGAGGTGAATAATAGAAAATTGAATCACCATTATTTGATTGAATTATTTTACGATACTTGGTGATTAATATCTTAGTCTTGCATTGAATAAATAACCAAAACATGGTAAAATATCATATTAGGAATAGAGAAGAAAGGAGTGGATAGCTTGGATTATAAAGTATTACTTCAAAAGAGAGATGACTACGAACAAATTAAAGATTCACTCCCTGAAATAACAGTAAAAAGCTACTCACAGCAATTCGAACTACAATATACACATAATTCTACAGCAATTGAAGGGAACACACTTACCCTTCTGGAAACTAAGGTGGTATTGGAGGAGGGGCTGTCCGTAGGTGGAAAAAAACTTCGAGAAATTTATGAGGTTATTAATCATAATAAAGCCTATCAGTATGTAAAACACGGTATCGCAGAAAAAAAGCCTTTGGACGAGCATATTATTAAGGACTTACATGCTATTTTAATGGAGAATATTATGATTGGTGGAATATATCGAAACGTAGATGTTTATATTTCTGGTGCCTCCCATACTCCACCAAGCCCTAACGAGATGTATCGTCAGGTAAAAGCATTTTATATGGATTTGCAGGATAGAGCAATAGAAAATGTAATTGAGCTTGCGGCCTGGACCCATGCTGAGTTTGTGAGAATTCATCCGTTTGCTGATGGAAATGGAAGAACCTCCAGATTGATTATGAACTATCAGCTGATGGCTCATGGCTTTTTGCCAATATCTATCGCAAAGGAAAACCGTCTGGAATATTTTAATGTTCTGGAAGCTTATGCAGTAGAACGGGATATTAAACCATTTACCAATATGATTGCATCCCTAGAGATAGAGCAGCTTGACCGCTATCTTGGAATGGCAATTTCGCAGGATCAAACACAGCAACAATAACTTTAATTAGAAAGATCTCCAGTAATCATGGGGGTTTTTCTCTTTGCCAATTTAATATTCTGCAACCGCAAGCCGTTACTTTTTAGTGGCGGTTTTTTAATGGGTTTTGTGAACCTCATCGTCTACCCTTCTACTGGGAAGGACTTAGTGAAAAGTCCATAGGGGTTGAGTGGACAAGAAAAGATGTACTAAAGGCTGGACTTGTTGAAGCGGAACGTAGACCAGTTTCAAATCTAAAAAGATGAAAACCTTCCTCTTCAAAAGTCTGTAAGAACACAGGTTAATACGATAGAATTAAGCCAGTATAGAATGGAGACTGGGAATAAATATTAGAAAATGCAATAAGTTTCATCAGGTGTTCCATGGATGACACAGGGAAGTTGGATGGTTCGAATACGGTTAATAAATAAAACATGTTTAAAAGATAAAATTTTGCTAATATTAATCAGTGTAGTTATAAAAGCTGACATAAAAATATGAATAGTAGGTAATATACGGAGGAAATTAAATGGATGCATTGAAGAAACTGGGTTTAATTCAAAGAATTCTACTTGGTATGGTAGTTGGTTTTATTTTAGGGCTTCTGGTACCGCAGTTTACTGCAATTGGCATTTTAGGTGATATGTTTGTAGGCGCCTTAAAAGCAATTGCACCTATTTTAGTTTTTGTTCTTGTGATGTCTTCCCTTGCATCAGCAAAATCTGGTACTGCGCATAATATGAAGAATGTTCTTTTTCTGTATGCATTAGGAACAGTAGCATCCGCTTTGGTAGCTGTAGCAGTAAACAATATTTATCCTGTTACCTTAGCATTGAATTCAGATTTGGCAGTAACAGGAGCAGAGGTTACAACGAATATCGGTGAAGTTTTAAAAACACTTTTGCTGAATACAGTCAGTAATCCAATTGCAGCATTATATAATGCAAATTATATTGGTATATTATCCTGGGCAATCATTTTGGGTATTGCATTTAAGTTTACTTCTGAAGGAACGAAAAAGGGATTACTGGAAGTTTCAGATGCGGTATCGCGGGTCGTAAAGTGGGTTATCAGCTGTGCTCCATTTGGTGTTCTTGGTCTGGTATTTAAAACAATCGCTGAAACAGGTATTGAAGGTTTTGCAACTTATGGAAAAGTACTTATTGTACTTGTGAGTTGTATGTTTGGAGTTGCGCTTATTTTAAATCCACTCATTGTGTTCTTCAGCATTAAACAAAATCCATATCCGCTGGTATTCAAATGTCTTAGAGAAAGTGCGATTACAGCATTCTTTACCAGAAGCTCAGCAGCAAATATTCCTGTAAATATGGAACTATGCAAATCTCTTGATTTAGACGAGGATACTTATTCTGTAAGTATTCCACTTGGGGCTACTGTTAATATGGCAGGTGCAGCTATTACGATTACAACCATGACCCTGGCAGCAGTAAATACCCTTGGCATCTCAGTTGACATACCGACTATGATTGTATTAAGTTTAGTAGCAAGTGTATCAGCAGCAGGTACTTCCGGTGTTGCAGGCGGTTCATTAATGTTGATTCCTTTGGCATGTAGTTTGTTTGGTATTTCTAATGATATCGCAATGCAGGTCGTTGGAATTGGGTTTATTATTGGTGTTGTTCAAGATTCATGTGAAACTGCATTAAACTCTTCTACAGATGTATTATTTACGTGTGCTGCAGAATTTAGAGAATGGAAGAAAATCGGAAAAGCACTCCCTCTGTTGAAGCATAAATAGCAAGACGTTAAAAGTGTAACGAAAAGTTCGCGGCACTTATTCATTGTTAAAAGTTTTCATTATATAAACGATAGTATCCCTGAGGATAACCGCATACAGGGCATATTAGTGGTGCACATTCCCCGGACATGATATTTCCGCACTGCATACAGATCCAAAGTGCTTCAACCGGTTTACAAAACACTTCATTCTGTACTATGTTTTCATACAGTCTGGAAAATCTTGTACCTTGATGATAGTCTATGTTGGCGATCCCTGCAAATAGTGCTGCAATATCCATAAAACCTTCTTCCCGTGCGATTCGTGCAAAATCCTGATATTGATTATTTGCCATGTATAACTCATTATCTCTGGATTGCAGAAGTGCTTCCTCAGTGTTCGGAAGTGTACCTTGATTTAACTCCCTTAACCAGATCCTTGCATGTTCCATATTATTTCGGGAGGTAACATCATATATATTCCCTATTTCCATGTAGCCATCCTGTCTTGCCACATCAGCAAAAATTCTGTTTCTTGTACTGGCAATAGCTTCCGCATTAAAGGCAATACCTAAATTTGTATACGTTCTGCTTTCCCAAAAATCCATTTGTTCTCCTTTGCCATGTATAAGGTATATATTATAGATATTTAAATAATTTTTATATTATTACTGTTTATGGCGTGGAACTGATGACAATACAAAGCGGCAAAATAAAACTCCGGGTTTATTTTGCCGTTTTAATTTTTACTGTTATAACAATTTTTAATTTGTATGTATATAAGACAGGATAAACAGGAAATCTATCCTTTGTAAGACAGAGAAAGTCTACATAAAGCCAAAAGGAGATTATATATGGAAAGCAAATGCAATACTCAGGAAAAATTTAAGCAGCTGCAGAAATTTATTGACACCATGGAAGACAGGAGGGGAGCGTTAATTGCTGTACTGCACAAGGCCCAGCAGCTCTATGGATATTTATCAAATGATGTGATTTTCTATATTGCAGAAAAGCTTGAAATCCCAAGTGCGAAAGTTTTTGGTGTTATTAGTTTTTACTCTTATTTTACCACAGAACCAAGAGGAAAGTACGTAATCAACGTATGCCTGGGAACCGCGTGCTTTGTAAGAGGTGCCGATGCCATTATGAGGGAATTTGAAAAAATTCTGAATATCAAGGCAGGTGAAACAACCGAAGACAAGAAATTTACATTATCAGGATTAAGATGCATTGGTGCCTGCGGACTTGCTCCGGTAGTGATGGTCAATGATAAGGTTTATGGAAGGGTAGAACTGAATCAGGTTAAAACAATTCTTGAAGAATACCAGGAGGAAGAGTGATGGCTAAGTTAAAGACTGTAGAAGAACTTAAAAAGATCAGACAGGCAGCTATTGACAAATTAGAATTAAGGTCCACTGCCGAATCCGAAGATAAAGTTTTAGTCCGTGTAGGAATGGCGACCTGCGGGATTGCCAGCGGTGCCAGAACCACCATGAAAGCAATTATGGATGAAGTTGCAAAGCTGGGACTTACCAATGTTTCCGTAACCCAGACCGGCTGTATGGGGTATTGTGCCCAGGAACCGGTGGTGGAAGTTGTTTCCAATAGCATGCCGTCTGTCTTATATGGAAAAGTGGACGAGAAAAGAGGACGGGAAATCGTTAATGAACATATAAAAAACGGCCGCCTTCTCCAAAATGCAATCATCAATAAATCATTTGAAAACCTGGAATAAAGGAGGAGGACTTATGAGTGACTTCAGAATGCATTTACTGGTCTGCGGGGGTACCGGATGTACGTCGTCCGACAGCCTGGAACTGGTAAAGACGCTAAAGGAATCCATTAAAAAACATGAAATAACCAATGAGGTGGAAGTGGTCGTTACCGGATGCTTTGGTTTTTGTGAGAAAGGTCCGATCTTAAAAGTTTATCCGGATAATGTGTTTTATATCACGGTAAAGCCGGAGGATGCAGAGGAAATCATTACGGAGCATGTGATAAAAGGCCGTAAGGTGGAACGCCTTCTGTATGTGGAACCCAATACAAAAGAACGATTAGAAGGGCAAAAAACCATTCCTTTCTATAAAAAGCAAATCCGGATCGCACTTAGGAATTGTGGATTTATCAACCCGGAAGATATCAATGAATACATTGCGGCAGATGGGTATCAGGCGCTGGCAAAATGCTTAACGGAAATGAGACCTGATGAAGTGATTGAGACAGTCGTTCAGTCAGGTCTCAGGGGAAGAGGCGGCGGCGGTTACCCCACCGGTCTCAAATGGAAATATACAAGCCAGAATCAGTCGGATGAGAAATACATTATATGTAATGCGGATGAAGGGGATCCCGGTGCATTTATGGACCGGTCCATATTGGAAGGAGATCCCCATTCTGTCCTTGAAGCAATGGCAATTGCAGGCTATGCCATAGGAGCCCAGTATGGATACATTTATATCAGAGCGGAATATCCCCTTGCTATCAGCCGGCTTGAAATTGCCATAAAACAGGCAAGGAAACTGGGGCTTTTGGGAGCGGATATTCTTTCGACAGGATTCAATTTTAATATCGGATTACGGTATGGTGCCGGTGCATTTGTATGCGGAGAAGAAACTGCCCTTATCCATTCCGTTGAAGGAAAGCGTGGGGAACCCAGTTCAAAACCTCCGTTTCCTGCACAAAGAGGTGTTTGGGATAAACCATCCTGTGTGAATAATGTTGAGACATTTGCCAATATACCGCCTATCTTCTTAAAAGGACCTGCCTGGTTTCGGAAGATCGGTACGGAGAAGTCTCCTGGTACAAAAGTCTTTGCCCTGGCCGGTAAGGTAAATAATGTGGGGCTGGTGGAAGTGCCAATGGGCATTACCTTAAGAGAGGTCATTTTTGATATCGGAGGAGGGATAAAGAATAATAAGCAGTTCAAAGCAGTACAGACCGGAGGTCCCTCGGGAGGCTGTATTACAAAAGAAAATTTAGATATACCCATTGATTATGAGTCACTTAACAGTATCGGTTCCATGATGGGATCCGGCGGAATGATTGTCATGGATGAGGACAACTGCATGGTAGACATAGCAAAGTTCTATCTTGAATTTACCAAGGATGAATCCTGTGGAAAATGTACCCCCTGCCGTATCGGAAATACAAGAATGCTGGAGATACTTGAAAAAATAACAAAAGGAAATGGTACGGAACAGGATTTGAAAGATCTTGTAGAGTTAGGGGACGTCATTAAAGATACATCTCTTTGCGGACTTGGACAAACTTCACCCAATCCTGTTCTCAGTACCCTGCACTATTTTCAGGATGAGTATCTGGCTCATGTAAAGGAGAAACGATGTCCTGCCGGAGTTTGTCAGGCACTATTTTCCTTTCATATTTTACCGGAAAAGTGCGTGGGCTGTACTGCGTGTGCAAGAATATGTCCGGCGCACTGCATCGAAGGAGAACTTAAGAAGGTTCATGTGATCGATCAGTCAAGGTGTATCAAATGCAGTGCATGTTATAATACATGTAAATTTAATGCCATAGAAAAAGGTTAAGAGGAGTGAACTTATGGGACTGGTGAATGTTACGATCAATGATCAAAAGATTGCAGTAGAGGAAGGCACAACGATTCTGGAGGCTGCAAAAAAACTGGATATTCGTATACCCACACTCTGCTATCTTAATCTGGAACATGTGAAAACGGTGAATGGCTCTGCTTCCTGCCGAGTCTGTGTGGTAGAGGTTGAGGGAAGGAGAAATCTTGCACCCTCCTGTGCTACTCCGGTATCGGAAGGCATGGTAGTAAGAACCAACACCTTAAGGTGTATCAAGGCCAGAAGACTGATAGTAGAATTATTTTTATCCAATCACCCGACGGACTGTCTGATCTGTGAAAAGAATCTAAGCTGTGAATTACAGGCACTGGCAGCGGAACTGGACATACGCCGGATAAAGTTTCATGGAGTAAGGGCAACTCATGAAAAGGATATTTCAAGTAAGGCAATCATCCGGAATATGGATAAATGCATTTTGTGCAGAAGATGTGAGACCATGTGCAATGAGGTACAGACGGTCAATGTGTATTCTGCAGTAAACCGGGGATTTGATACGTTCATAGCACCGGCCCTTAATTTACCCATGCATGAATCAATCTGTACCTTTTGCGGACAGTGTGTTTCCGTATGCCCCACTGCAGCATTAACCGTAGTGAATGACATTCCCAATGTCTGGGAAGCATTGAATGCAAAAGACAAATTTGTTATCGTTCAGACAGCACCTGCTGTGCGGGTGGCTCTGGGGGAGAAATTCGGTGCAGAACCGGGAACGGTGGTCACGGGGAAAATGGTGGCTGCTCTTAGAAGGTTAGGTTTTGATAAAGTTTTTGATACGGATTTTGCGGCGGATCTTACCATTATGGAAGAGGCAACAGAATTCATTCACAGACTGCAGCATGGAGGAAGGCTTCCCATACTCACAAGCTGCTGCCCGGGCTGGGTCAAGTTTTTTGAACACCAGTTCAATGATATGCTTGATATCCCCTCTACCTGTAAATCACCCCATGAGATGTTTGGTGTAATAGCGAAAACTTACTATGCAGAAAAGATGGGGATCGATCCAAAAAATATTTTTGTAGTTTCTATTATGCCTTGCCTGGCAAAGAAGTATGAAGCTGCCAGACCCGAGCTTATGCATGATGGGATGCAGGATGTGGATGCGGTATTATCAACAAGAGAACTGGGGGACATGTTAAGGGAAGCCAATATTGACCTGATGCATTTAAAGGATGAAGAATTTGATGAGCCGCTGGGAGAATCAACCGGTGCATCTGTCATCTTCGGAACAACCGGCGGCGTTATTGAGGCAGCTTTGCGGACCGCATACGAATGGCTTACCAATGAAACCCTTGAAAAGGTGGAGTTTCATGAGCTTAGAGGGTTCGATGGAATCAAGGAAGCTGTGATAAAGATCAATGACCAGGATATAAATATTGCTGTTGCCCATGGTCTTGGAAATGCAAGAAAGCTTTTGGAGGATATAAGAGCCGGTAAATCCCATTATCATGCAATTGAGATCATGGCCTGCCCTGGAGGCTGTATCGGCGGTGGCGGACAGCCCTATCATTTTGGGAATTTTGATGTTCTTAAAAAACGAATGGAAGGGATATATAAAGAAGATCAAAGTAAAAAATTCAGAAAATCACATGAAAATCCGGCAATTAAAAAGCTTTATGAAGAATATCTCGGTGAACCCTATGGAGAAAAGGCACATGAACTTCTTCATACCTATTATGTGAAACGAAAGAATATGTAAATCAGTACTATCATATGATAGAGTTTTAATATAATAAGAATAAGAAAAAAAATAAGGTAATTCATGAATTCCGTAGATATTGAAAAAATATACAGCAATGATTATGCAGATTTTTTTATCAGTTTTTGTTCTGACGTATCTGTCCTGGAACAATACGAAGCAGGTTCTGTTCACGTAATAAATTATTTTTATGCAATTGTGCATCTTCCGGTCAGTGTTATGACGACAAATGTGATATCGAGGATGGGATATGCTTCTATCCCATCTTTGTTTGGTTTAGTCAGCCAGACGAGTCTGGAGGCATCCGGAATACCGGCTATCCGCAATAATCCCAATTTAAATTTAAGAGGAAGGGGAGTATTAATCGGCATTGTGGATACCGGTATCGATTATACAAATCCTGTTTTCCAGTATAATGATAAAACAACAAGGATAGCCAGTATCTGGGATCAGACGATCATACCGGAAACTGGTTCGGAAACGGTACCTTATGGTACTGAGTATTCCAGAGAACAGATCAACGAAGCGCTGCAGGCCGATGATCCATACAGGATTGTACCATCGAGGGATGAGATTGGTCATGGTACAATGGTCGCCGGTATCGCTGCAGGCGGCGAAGATCTTCAAAACGGATTTTCCGGTGTTGCTCCTGAATGTGAATTAGTAATCGTAAAACTGAAACCGGCAAAACCTTATTTAAAAGAATTTTTCCGGATACCGGAAGATGCAGTTGCCTATCAGGAAAATGATCTTATTTATGGTATTCAGTATTTAATGGATTATGCTGCCTCAAGAGATCAGCCAATTGTTATGTGTATTGCGATTGATACCGCGCAGTATGCACATGATGGAAGAGGTACTACAAGCAATTGGTTGTCATTTCATTCAACCAGGCCGAGGTTAGGAATATTAATTGCTGTGGGCAATGAGGGAATTGCAAGAAGACATTTTGGGGGATTAATTACACAGGAAAGCGGATATGAAACAGTAGAATTGAGCGTTGGTCCCAATGAAAACGGATTTTCCATGGAATTATGGGGAACAGTACCGAATACTTTTTTTATTGATATTACAGCTCCTTCCGGTGAATATATACCAATCATTAATCTCCGGTTTGATGAGACCAGAGAGATTTCCTTTATATTTGAACCCACAATTATTTATATAGATTCTCAGCTTGTAGAGTCCCAGAGCGGTGATCAGCTGATCCTGCTGCGGTTCACAAAGCCGTCACAGGGAAGATGGAAATTTAATGTATACAGTAAAGGGATTTTCCCCATAAATTTCAATATGTGGCTCCCAATGGGGAATTTTATAGGACCGGATACGTTTTTTATTAAATCTGATCCGAATATCACACTTCTCTCCTTATCTTGTGCCATTAACCCTATTTCCGTAACGGCTTATAATACGGCAGATAACAGTCTTTATATAAACTCCGGGAGAGGGTATACACGCATTAATATAGTAAAGCCGGAGATTGCCGCTCCGGGAGTAGATATACTAAGTCCATCACTGAATCATGGATTTGTTCGGGTGACGGGTACAAGTGCTGCAGTAGCCCATGCGGCAGGAGCGGCAGCACTCATATTTGAATGGGGAATTGTGAAAGGTAATTATCCGGAAATGAGCACAGAAGATCTGAAGGTTTTTATGATCCGCGGAGCCAAAAGAAAAGCGGATCTGGTATATCCCAACTACGAATGGGGATATGGAATACTTGATGTATTTAATATCTTCCAGGCACTTATTGTCTAATGTTGATTTGAGGTGAAGCTGATGATGCCAGAGGACAGGTTTAAGATAACCAGCAATGATTATATGGATTTAATTATTCAATATAACGGAAATTCTAATATATTAAAACGATATGAAGAATATTCTGTACATATTATCAATCCGGGTTATGCAGGTATTTATTTACCAATATCCCAGGTCACATCCCAGCTGATCAGGGATTATGGATATTCGGGAATTCCCAAATGCTACTCTTTGCAGAGTTATGAAAGCCTGACTGCATCAGGAGTTACATTATTGCGGAATATACCGGCATTAAATTTAAGAGGAGAGGGGGTCCTCGTAGGATTCGTTGATACCGGTATTGATTATACGAATCCGGTTTTCCTTAAAGAAGATGGAACGACAAAAATAGCGGCAATCTGGGACCAGACCATAGATAACGGCCCATATCCGGAATTAAGATATACCGCATACTACGGGACAGAATATACGGCTGAACAAATTAACCTGGCATTAAACAGCACTGACCCGCTGGCGGTTGTTCCCAGTATGGATGTAAATGGTCATGGTACCATGCTGGCAGGAATTGCAGCCGGTTCGGAAAATAGGAGTAATCGATTCATGGGTGTCGTCCCGGATGCAGAATTGTTAATCGTTAAACTGAAGCAGGCAAAAAAAAATCTGACTGATTTCTACCATATCCCTCCCGATGTGGACTGTTACCAGGAAACTGACATAAACTGGGGGGTTCAGTATCTGATTAATACAGCAGATAAATTAAAACGGCCGCTGGTAGTCTGTTTAGCCGTAGGAACTTCTCAGGGAGCACATGGGAATAATGGACTGATAGGCTCGTTGTTAAGGATAGTAGGTGACTGCCCCGGGGTTGGAATTACGGTTGCAGCAGGAAATGAATCACAAGCCAGAAGACATTTTTACAGTATTCTTCGTCCTGCTGAAACGGTAACAGTGGAATTGAGTGTCGCACCGGATGAATATGGTTTTACTATGGAGCTTTGGGGAAGTCCTCCCATGATCTATACAATTGATATTTTATCCCCATCCGGTGAATACATTCCGGCAATCTCCCGGGCGCTGTTTGAGACCAAACAGGTACATTTTATATTTGATCAGACAATTCTTTCTATAGATTATATCATGATCGAGCGGGACAGCGGTAAACAGGTCATTATGCTGCGCTTTAAAAATCCGGCACCAGGCATCTGGAGGTTTAAAGTATCCGGAAGCGGTGATCTGCCCGGAGATTTCCACATATGGCTGCCCTCCGGTAATTTTATATCGAAAAATACGTTTTTTATTAATTCAAACCCCTTTACTACCATAACATCACCTGGTAACAGTCTCATACCAATCACAGTCACAGCTTATAATGCAGCAACGGGAGCGTTACACCCGGAGTCGGGAAAAGGATTTTCAACATCAAATATTATAAACCCCGATCTGGCCGCTCCAGGTGTTAACGTAGTATGTCCCACATTAAACAACCAATTTACCACCATAACGGGTACGGGTGCGGCGGCTGCACATATGGCTGGTATAGCAGCCATGATATTTGAATGGGGTATCGTAGATAATAATTATCCGAATCTGGATACCATAGGAATCAAAAAATTTCTTCTTCGGGGAGCGAAAAGAAGCAGTAATCTTCAATATCCCAATCAGAATTGGGGCTATGGGATTGTAGATGTTTATAATTCTTATAATATATTCAGAACTATTTTATAGATAATGGGCATGGGAAAAACAGAAGAGAAGTCGTTTGTGATTGTACGCACCTTGGTATATAATTATAGTAAGCATAGGTATCATAAAAGAAGGGGGGGCACGTTGTGGCTAAAAATGATAATATGCTGGCAATTCTGTGGATGCTGAATTCAGGCGAAAAAATAACTGCAAAACAAATATCCGAAAAATTAGAAATAAATATAAGGACAGTTTACCGGCATATTGATGCACTCTGTGCCAGTGGAGTGCCTATAATATCAGACCCAGGTCATAATGGCGGATATAGACTGCTGAATAATTTTATCAGAGCACCTCTGCTATTTGATATGGAAGAAAAAAAGGCACTTCTTCAGGCCGCTGTTTTTGCAAAAGAAGCTGGATATCCTTTGAGTGAGGCATTAGGCAATGCGACATCAAAGTTGAAAATGTATTCGAATCAGGAACAGGAAAGTATACTTAACCATCATTTAGCCGGATTTGAAGTTATAAACCGCATGGGTAACCCTTCCCTTCAGCCGATATTGGCGGAATTGGAGCAGGCCGTAGAAAAGGAATTTTCTGTAGAAATTGATTATCGTACAGGCCGTGAAGAGCAGCCGAAGATTAGGATGATAGATCCCTATGGAATGATTTACTGGAACAACAAATGGTATACTGTTGCATTTTGCCACCTCAGGAATGAAATACGAAGATTTCGGGTAGACCGGATTTTACGAATCAAGAGTACTCAAATAAATTTTAAGCGTCCCGAAGCTTTTTCGACCCGTGAAATTTTTATGAAAAACCTGTTGCCTGATTTAGTGGGGAAGAAGGGGTTGATTTCTTTAATTATAGAAGGCAGGTCAGAGGTGTTGGAAGAACTATGCTTGCATTGGTTTTTAGGGCATCATCTGAAAGAGCGGACATCAAATCAAGCCATCTTTTTATTTGAGGAAGAAACAATTCATCTTTATGTACCTTATTTTCTCCTATCCTATGGTAAATCCATTCAGGTAATCGAACCACAGAGTGTAAAAGAAAGACTTGTTGCTATTGCATCGGAGTTAATGGAATATTATCAACTTTAACAGCTTCACTGACAGCAGATGTCAGTGAAGCTGTTTTATAATGAGGATAATCACTGATTACCCATGGTTGGTATTTCCTGATGAATAAAAAAAGGAGAAATTTCAAAATGAAAAATACAGTATATCTTTATGTGTTTGACACAATGTCAGACTGGGAAATAGGTTACTTAACTGCCGAGCTGAACTCAGGAAGGTATTATAAAAAGGGACTTTCCCCATCAAAAATAGTGACTGTTGGAATTGAAAAGACGCCTGTAACAACAATGGGCGGATTGAAAATACTGCCTGACATCAAACTGGATGAGTGCAGTATTGAAAGCACTGATGCATTGATTTTACCTGGTGGAAATACATGGACAGAAACAAAGCACCAACCCATCTTAAAAATCGCCCAGGGGTGTTTAGAGGAAGGGATTTTGGTTGCAGCGATTTGTGGTGCTACAATGGGACTTGCCCAGGCAGGATTGCTGAATTCACACTGGCATACAAGCAATAATCTGGAATACCTTAAAATGATCTGTCCCGCTTACACGGGCGAAAAGTATCACAAAATGGAGTCGGTAGTAACTGATGGAAAATTGATCACCGCATCTGGAATAGCTCCGTTGGAATTTTCTGTGCACGTCTTGAAATCACTGGGTGTGTTTCCTTCAGAAACATTAGATGCCTGGTATAGCCTTAATAAAACTCAAGAATCCAAATATTTCTATGAATTGATGAATTCAATCCAATAAAGATATAAGTTAGGCTATAGAAAAAAAGTGAACAAGCTGGCTCCCTTAATTACTGAGTCAGCCTGTTCACCAAGTTGGATGCAGGTTCACATATTTACTTACCAGGTAACTCATTACATAATGCTTTTAACAAATTCTACAGGGAACATGGTTCTCTCCGCAGTTTCCTCAATGCTAAGTCCTTGTGCTAAAAAGCGTTTTGCTACACTTGCCATGCTTTCGGCCACTTCAACTATAAATTTATCATAGTCATAAAATCTTATAACACGCTGTCCCCACGGATATTCTTTAGCCTTGTGAATAAATTCAATTCCTTCTGTGCTGCTGATTTTATCCTGCCAATAGTCCAAATCTTCCACTTCAAAGTAAAGCTGAAAGTTGTTTGGCTGCGCCTTGCCGGGCAAATCTGCACCAACAAGTTCGGCGTAATTGGATTGCAGGGAAAGTCCTCTTTCAAAAGACACATGTACCCCCAAATCCATCATAATCTTTTGCTCCATTACGGTTTCGTAAAAATGCTTTGCCTTCTCCATATCAGATACGGCAATCAAAGTGCCTTGATATTGCATGCTATCACTCCTCTTAAGTTTTCTTAATTATATATTAGAATTTGGCAATCTCGCTGTAAAAATCGGACATATTATCCCGATACTCCTGCGGAGTGATACCGCAAATGGCCTTAAAATCATGGATGAAGTGGGGCATATCATAATAACCAGTTTCCATAAAAACCTGTGTTAAGCCATAGTTGTGCCGCTGTAAAAGCCGTATAGACTTATTAACACGTACAAGGCGAGAGAACGATTTAATACCCACGCCCATATATTCGTCAAAAAGCCGTCCTAAATGACGTTCGCTATAAAAAACATTGTGTGAAAGCTCTTTTACTGAAAGATTCCCTCCGTTTTTTATAATGAGATTATTTACTTGAGAAAATTCCTGGAGATAAAATGCACCTTTCAGGTGGGCCATAAAGAGCCTGTCTATTTTAGTGATCAGGTCATGGATACTTAACGACGTTTCCAGTTCATTAACCATCAGGCGGTACATTGAACGATTAACATCTTCAAAGTCAATTACACAATCTGTTATTTCTTTTTGCGGCATTTTGCTAAAGGCATAATAACCCGCCGGTTGAAACTCTACAATAAACAAGAGGCTGAAATCATTGCCTGACTTGCCAACATAGGAAGGTTTCGTGATGGGACCAAACAAGCTGCCGTGGATGTGGCTATCAGTACATGCCAGCACAAGTGTAGCGCTCCCGTGGGGCACAACAGCGTAATTATCTGACATCATACCTTTACTCGGAAAAGTGATCGTGTAATTGGAAATAAAATTTCTAAGCTCTAAATGTGGTTGAATATATATAAAATCAACACCTCGAATCAGTACACGGCCACAATTCACATAGTTGTGAATAGAATCTTTTGTAAGCATGGCACGACCACCTCCCCTTTAACATTTGTGATTTCATTTTACTAAATAAAAATTATTTAAACAAGAAGAATTATAGCTCTACCGGAAGTCCTGGATCATATCAACCATTATTTGCTTGTATACCTCTGCCCTTTGAGCTATATTATTAAGGTATGCTGTTATGAACGTTTTATTTTTCAAATCTTCTTGCATGTTACGTAGCGTAATGTATTAAGATTGAAGTAAACATGAAAGGGAAGGTGAATTTATATGAAAGATAATGATAGTGATAAAAACAGCACAAAAAAATTTGTTATAAAGACAAAACAAGGAGACTTTGTAATTTCATGGCCCAGTAACCAGAGAACGGGGTTTTGCCCTTATTGTAACAAGTGCATTCCTTTGAACTCCATTGTATTTAAAAAAGAAAATGAAAATAGCAGGCAGATGGGGGAATGTCCATATTGTTATAAGGAAATTCCTGTATGTGAGATTACATTCAAAAAAACAGATGAGGAAAAACAGTAGATTAGTTTGTGAAAGTGAATGATATGGAGAATAAAAAGGATTTGTTAACAATTGGAGAGCTTGCACGCCTGGCTGGTGTAACAATACGTACACTTCAGTATTATGATGAGAAGAATTTACTGAAACCAGTTGTTACAGAGGGTGGGAGAAGAAAATATACGAGTGATGATATTTTACGCCTTGAACAGATTTTATTTCTTAAATCATTGGGCTTTTCTTTAGATGTAATTGATACAAAGATACTGGAATATAATAATAAAGCTGACTTAGAGGAAGCATTCAGACAACAGCGGAAAGGCCTTCTGGAAAAGATTGAACACTTAAATAATATGGTGGATATGCTTGATGCGGCTATTATTGAGATGAAAAATAGCCAGGAAATCAATATGAATTGCATTATTGCGATTATTGAGTCGATGAAACGAGGTAATTCATATGGATTCTTAGTAAGATATTTTAATAATGAACAACTGAAAAGCTTTGCAACTCGATTGTTTAGCGTGTCTTATGGTTTGAAAGCAAAAGAAGCGTTTGATAAACTGGAAGAACTTTATGAAAAAGGTGTTGATCCAGAGGGGAAAGAAGGACAGTATCTGGCAAAACTCTGGTGGGATATGGTCAACGAATTTACAAATGGGGACGCCGATTTACTGAGTGCTATGATTAATGCAGGAAGAGATATACAAAATTGGCCAGATGAAGTAATAGATATTAAAAAACCTATTGGAAGTTTTCTTGCAAAGGCGCTCAATTTATATATTTACAATAACAGGTTAGAATTTTTATTTTGTTCTGCTTTGCTGTAATAATAAAAATATCTTCACTGCAAAAAACAAGAATAGTAGTATTGTTGCATACGGTTCTCTAGCCGCAGCAAATAAACAGATTGCTACCGCACCTGCTGCGATGGAAACTTTCGAGGTAATGCCATACAATGACCCTTTATCGAAGCAAATAAAAGCAAGTCTGGCAATTCCAAGACCAATTATAAATAAAAAAATAGTCCAATGTATTCGAATATCTATATTTGGCATATGAGTATTTGACAGGAGATTTACATGGTAAATATAGTCGCCTTGAGGTTCTCCATAGATTGGTAATACAATAAATGCAACTGCCAATACATCTATTATTCCGCTGATAATGTTATAAATTCTTTTAACATTAGAGTGGTTTTCAGTTTCGGCAAGAGTGATCAGTTCTTCACCGGATAGCAGTTCATCTATAGTCACAGAAAAGAATTTGGAAATACACTTGAGTGACTCAATGTTAGGGTACCCTTTGCCGCTTTCCCATTTTGAAATTGCTGTCCTTGATACATATAATTTCTCTGCGAGCTGTTCCTGCGTCAGGTTTTTCCCATTTCTAAGCTGTTGTAGTTTTTCGTTAAATTCCATGAGCGTCCTCCAGTTTGTTTCTTCTTTTTTATACGCCCACACACAGGCTTCTCTGCTTCTTTAGGTATCATAATCAATTATATACGGAATGATAAATAATAGCAAAGCTTTACTGACTTTTCCATAAATATATTGTAATGTCAATGATAGTGTGCTAGAATTTATGTGACTTAAATAATAAAAAAGGTCATATAGGGGGGCGGAATGCCGAAATTTTCAGCTGGAGAACGGGAGAAGATATACTCTCTGCTAATGCAAAACGGAGAAAAATTATTTAATGAGAAGGGCTTTTATGCAGTAACTGCAGAAGAAGTGGCTTTATCAGCGGGAATAGCCAAAGGAACCTTTTATCATTTTTTTAAAAATAAAGAACATCTTTATATGGTAATTAATAACAGTTTGCAAACCAGTATTTTTATTTGCTTGCAGGAGATGCTGGAGAAAACTGAAAACATGCCGCAGACAGAAAGATTTTATCGATTGCTGTGTTATATAATGGATGCATTTATAGAAAACCCGCTCATTAGCAATATTGATGCACAGGTATGGGAACGTATAAAAGCAAAAGCACCAAAAGCGTGTATTGATGAAAATGATGCAAGAGATTTAGAATTGGTCTCAATGTTGGAACATTCCGGTTTTTACTTTCGGTACGATTTGGAATGCACAATGAAGCTTTTGCAAATGCAGTTTGTACAGATGTCTTATATCCATAAAGAAACACAAGGAATAGAACTGATGAAAATTGTTCTAAAGGCATTGGCAAAGCATTTACTAAAGGAGGAATCAAGTGAAAATTCGGCCACTGAGTGAAGAAGTAATGAAAGAAATTGGGTGGAGGGATATTTATATCTCCGGTTATTCACAAAAAGTACATATTTTTCACTACCGTACCGGAGCAAACTGTAAAAATATTATCGTCTTACATACACCCGTAACTGCAGTAAAAAATTGTTATGAATGCTTCGAACAGCTTGGACGTATTTATAGCTTTAATGTGTTTGCTGTAGATTATGTGCCGGGAGAAGGAGAGTGCAGCGGAGAGGCGCAGGACTTTACATTGCTAAATATGGTGGCGAATTTGGATGCAGTATATGAATATGTACGCGGCAGTTATTCTGAGGATATTCATCTGCTGGGTTATACTGGAGCCGGCGGCATTATGGCACAGTATTATTTGGGAACAGGCTGTAAGTTTAAAAGCTTTGCACAATTTGCCTGTGGGATTTATGGGGACACAACGCCATTGGGGGTTCCAGCGGCTTTTGCCAGGTCTGTGATGGGTATCTTACGCTTTCTGGTAAAGATAAAGCCCACCTTATCGATGACGTTTACGCCCCCTGCGGCGAAGGGCTATCATGCGGAACTGGATAATGAATTTTACGAAACCATTCTTGTACGGGATCCGAATTTCTTTACCTTGAAAATAAATAGTTTCCTCAGAATATTAGAGTGTATGGTTGGGAAAGAAAGCTTGTTAAAAGTCCCTGTTTCCTGCCCGACACTGGTATTCAAAACGTTGCATGACCGGTATTTTTCTGCCAATTATTTTGATCGATATTATAACACTTTAATTTGTGAGAAAAAGCTGGTTGAAATAGATGATATCCATAATAGCTACTTTATTACACCGGAACCCTTTATGAAAGAAATTGCAGCATGGGTGAATTGCCATTAAGTATTGAAATTGAATTTTCGCCGAATATCGAAGAAAGCGAAATGACATTGCAACATGGTTTGATAAAGAAGTGTCGTCTTACAGAAGAAATGAAATTAACTGGAGAGGTGTTAGTTTGGATGATTTATATAAAATGATTAAACCTTTCTTAAATCGAACTATATTAACTAAATATAACTTCGGTTTTGCCGGGGAGGTATATATTGAGACAGATAAGTTTGAAGAAGAATACAACCAGTATCTTCCGATTTTAGAGAAGTATTTTAGTCTGAAAAAACCGTTTTACTGTAACAGAAATTACACTTATTATTCAACGGATTTAATTGAAACAACAGATCTAGTGAAAAATATAGCCTTAGACGCACCGATAATTTTAAATTTAGAATTATCGTATGATAATAAAAGATATATTATATTCTCACTCACGGAATATATGCTGTCATGTATAGCAAAATTAGTTGGTGTCATATTCTCCTATACGTCTTTAGATGTTAATTACTATAAAGCGCTTAAAGAATACCTGAAAAATTTGACTGATTATATAACTCAAATTATTTTTGATGAAGAATTAAATCAATTTCCACCGCTATCTTTTGGCTTAATTGATAGTATCATATCGGATATAAAAGAACTTAATATTTCCCATGTCCGTGAATATTCGGAGATGGACAATATTCTTATTATGTTTATTACTTATTTTGCATTATGTGATTATATTGGAGAACACGATATTATCATTTCACCTTTACAAGGGGCCGCACTAATACCTCCATTTTTTATATCTATGCAAAAATATACCAATATCATGAATCGATGTTCCGGTTTGGCAGGGTATGAATATGTCCGGTTTTCAAAATATGATAATACCCATTATTGTGAATTATCCTTGCCTGACCAGGTGCATTTATTGAGTACTCAATATCCAGAGAGTACGAATATATTATTGATAGATGATAATACAGGCACTGCAACTACGCTAAAATCAATTAAACAAGAATTATTAAAATATTTTAAAAATATCTCAACTTCTGCATTAGAGTATTATTGGGAAGGAAAAATTTTTAGAACTGATTACTCAGCGTTTCAGCTAGATGATATAGATTTAATAACGCCCCTTTGCTACAGATATTTTAAAATACTTGAGGAACATTTAGAATTCCTGAAGAATGAAAAAGATATTAATTTTCGGTATGATTTAGTTGAGTTTAGTAAAATAAATATGATTTACGATAAAATTGACTATTATTTATATATAAATAACGATTGTACAGAAATTTCAACAAAAACAAGAATTTTGAATATTTATGAGAGAATTAAGGTGGTAATGGAAATCCTCTCCAATGCCAAAAATAGTTTTTATAATTAATAAGCTGGGTGATTGAATTTGTTCTGCTGAGGATATAAAACGGCAGGCATACTCACTCACTTGCCCCGTATTGGAGATAAATTCAACAAAGTTATAACTGGATTGAAGCAGCAGGGAGCACAAGGAGTTATTCTTGG
The DNA here is from genome assembly GCF_049890855.1 of Lacrimispora sp. 38-1. Classification (NCBI taxonomy): domain Bacteria; kingdom Bacillati; phylum Bacillota; class Clostridia; order Lachnospirales; family Lachnospiraceae; genus Lacrimispora; species Lacrimispora sp. 38-1. Next base: position 19,791 of record NZ_JBANEW010000030.1, read on the forward strand.
CTGTACAGAAATCGGATTACTTATTAAACAAGAAGATAGTGCCTTACCGGTATATGATACGGCGCTTTTACATGCCGAGGCTGCTGCTGAATATGCAATGGGAGATAATTAAAATATTGATCTGATGTAATTTGCAAGTCGTATATGAAACGCATAATGAAACTCAGTATATGAAAGGATTGATAGTGATGATACAACACTGGGATGTTGGTATACTTCTTTTTAACGAGGTTGAATTGCTTGATTTTGCTGGGCCATTTGAAGTTTTTTCAATTACTGCATATCCAGACGGTATTCAAAAACCATTTACAGTAAAAACTGTTGCTCAAACAACAGATTTAATCAGTGCCCGAAATGGTTTAAAAGTCAAGCCCGATTTTGATTTTAGTAATAGTCCCCATTTTGATATTTTAATAATACCCGGTGGGTATGGAGCGGAAGAAATTGAAATTCATAATGAAACTCTTATAAAGTGGATTGAGAACAGTGCGCAGGATTGCCAAATTATCGCATCTGTATGTACGGGTGCATTTTTATTAGCTGAGGCTGGCTTATTAAATGGGAAACGGGCAACTACACATTGGATGGATATAAGCAAATTGGAAAGTAAGTATAAGGAAATAAAGGTTCAGCAGGGGGTTAAATTTGTTGATGAAAAAGCTGTAATCACATCCAGTGGTATTTCAGCTGGAATCAATATGTCATTTTATCTTCTTAACAGACTTGTTGGAAAAGAAATTGCCATTACTACAGCGGAAAGAATGGAGTATAATATAGATATTCAAAATATGTAATATATTGAAACCGCAATCCCTCATAAAAAAGGACTGCGGTTTTTACCTGCATTTTTGGATTTATTTCCAGCCTGAAAGCCAGCTTTTGTCATTTGCAATTGCGGTTACTACTTCTTCACCGGATTTGAAATTATCAAAGGTTCCGTTGTTAATTTCGTTTATAACTTTACTTAACAGGTTTTCGTAATAAGCTTCCGGTGTGATCTCGGTTGTTGTCTGGTGGAAATGCTGTTGGGATTCCAAAGAGGCTATTCGTGCATATTCGTTTTTTACCTGGGCTATGAGTTTATCGCGATTCATATAATTTGCTCCTTTGCATAAAAAGTTATTTTAATTCTTTCCATTAATAGAATTATTATTTACAGGCATAGGGATATTATACAAAAGAATGCCAGCCGTAATGAACAGCAGCACCTTGTCCAAGTGATCATTTGGCCTTACCTGGCTGTGCTCTCTGTACTCAACCCGCACCATGTTGTGGGTTGAGTACAGAAAATGTGCGAACAGGTGAAATTCCAGCAGTCATTTTCACATATATTGACACTGCATCCAAACACCGCTATAATGGGACCAGATTAGATACTGTGGGAGGGTTAAAGTTAAAATGACAATAGAAGAAAAACTGGAACAAGTGTGCAGTCAGTTTACCTTTAAAGGAATTTTTGATAAGGCAGTACCTTATGGAGACGGTCATATTAATGATACGTTCAGAGTAACTTATGTGGATGATAAAGAGCCAACGCAATATATTTTACAAAGGGTGAATCATCTGGTTTTTAAAAATACAGTTGGCTTAATGGAAAATATTGAACATGTTACTTCTTATCTAAGCAGCCGGATTACGATAGACCAGCAGGCTGACGGGTATGAGATACTGACTTTAATAAAGACAAAAGGTGATAAAAGTTATTTCCAGGATGACGAAGGCAATTTCTGGAGAGCCTATGTTTTCGTGAAAAATGCAACCGGTCACACCTTTGCAGAAGACGCAAATATGTTGTACGAAGCAGGGAAAGCATTCGGCCAGTTTCAGCGTTTGCTTAGCGAATACCCGGCAGAAAGCTTAATTGAGACAATTGAAGGCTTTCACAATACCGTCTGGCGTTTCGAAAATCTGAAAAATGCGGTTCAGAAAGATCTGCTGCAAAGGGCTGACCAGTGCAGGGAAGAAATTCAATTTGCTCTGTCCAGAGAAGATATGGCGTCGACACTGGTTCGTGGTCTGGAAAGTGGCGCGATTCCTCTTCGGGTTACACATAATGACACGAAGATTAACAATGTCCTGCTGGATGATGCGACAGGAAAAGGCAGATGCGTGATCGACTTAGATACAGTGATGCCTGGAAGCGCATTATATGATTATGGGGATGCAATCCGTTCCTGTGGAAGTACAATTGCAGAAGACGGCGAGAATTTGGAAGATTTGAAAGTGAATTTCGAAAAGTATAAAGTATATACAAAAGGATTCCTTGAGACAATGGGACAAAATTTAACTCCGCAGGAAATTAAATGGCTCCCTTTGGCTGCCATTATTATGACTTTGGAATGTGGTGTTCGTTTTTTGACTGATTATCTGGAAGGGGATAATTACTTTAAGATCCACAAAGAGAATCACAATCTGATTCGTGCCAGAAATCAATTTAAATTTGTTGCTGAAATGGAGAAGCAGATCGATGTAATGACAGAAATTGTCAATAAATATTGGAAGGAACATATAATTTAAGGCATTGCAGCGAATGATAAGAAAGATGGGGATAAAGCATACAGAAACACCAATATACTGGTACCAGATAAAAATGACAAGACAAGATTCAGGAGGCGTATATGGGGATTTTGTTAAACCGTTTATTAATAATTTTGAATGACAGTGATTTAAACTCAACGGATTATCATATTGCATTTACTTTATTATCCAATTTTTATCTGATTAATGAGATGAGCATAGGAGCGGTGGCGGATCTATGCTCCGTATCGAAGTCGACCATATCCAAGTTTATAAGAAAACTTCATTTTGAAGATTATTCAGAATTCAGAGCCGCTGCGCCATTTGTAGAAAACCGAAGTGGATTCAACCTTAATTATAATCGGAATATTGCGGAATATATTGAACAGAATAATATTGATTCCTATATAGATTGCATTCTGGATGACATTTCTGCCTGTAAAAAAAATATTGATATGGATAAGGTCAGGGAATTAGCCGGGTATTTGGTCAGCTACAGGAAAGTAGCAAGCTTTGGTCTGCTGTTCTCAGAGCTTGGAGCGATGGATTTGCAGGCGAAGCTTGCTTATAATGGTAAGTTTATCATTACAAATCTAAACGATGTAAAGCAGGATGATTACATCAACAATGCCGGAGATGATTCGCTGATTATTATTTACTCCAATTCCGGTTCGTATATTCAGCAGTATATGCTATCTGAATTCCATACAAAAAAAGATTATTCAAAAATTAAAGCAAAGATCGTCTTAATAACCGGGAATGCTAAGATGGAGAACCACCCTAATGTAGATTTGTGCATCAGCTTTACCCATAATTCCATCGTTCAAACCCACTCCGTAATTTATCCTTTGATCAACGATATCATTATAATGGAATATAGAAAACTGACAAGAAAAAGATAAGCGGACAGACCTCTGTCACTTATTTTTTTTGCTTTTTTTTATTTTCAAAAAAGAGTTTCCAAAAATCGAACTTTTAAGACTGATGCAAAATATGTGTTATGATTGTTTTACAGACAACAACACCTTGGCCGAGGGAAGGAGTTAGTAAAAAGTCAGGAGGGTATATATTATGGCTAAAAAGAATTATGATGAATTGGCAAAACAAATTGTTATCCTTGTAGGTGGTGTAGACAATATTAATGATCTTACGCATTGTGTTACAAGGCTGAGATTTAAGTTAAAAGATAATGGAAAAGCAGATCAGAAAGCATTAAAGAGCCTGGATGGCGTTTTGTCAGTAGTGATTGGAAATGGCCAGTTCCAGGTAGTTGTGGGAAATGCGGTAGAAGATATTTTTAATACGATTTTACAGCATTATCAGATAAAGACTGAAAAAGGGACAGATGCTCCCCAGGAAAAAAGTGGAAATATATTTACCAGGGCACTGAATACGATGGCAGCTATCGTTAATCCCATCGTAATTGCCCTGGCGGGTGCTGGAATGATTAAAGCGTTGCTGGTTATCTTGACGACAACTCTGGGTGTTTTAGATAAAACAGGAAGCACCTATATGATCCTGTCGGCTGCAGGAAACAGCGTGTTTTATTTTCTCCCGCTGTTCTTAGCTTTTTCTTCTGCTAAATCATTTAAATGTAACCCCTATATCTCCGTGGCAATTGTAGGAGCTCTTATGGAACCCAATTTTACCGGGTTGATGAAAAACGCAGGTGATTTGTCTTCTTTTATGGGCATTCCTGTTGTATTAATGAAATATTCCGGTACTCTGGTTCCTGCAATTGTAGCAGTATTGGTATATTCCAAGTTAGAAAAGATATTAAAAAAATTTATTCCTAAGAGTATTGAACTGTTTGCACTGTCCTTTGCGGCACTGGTTATTATGGTACCTCTTTCGGTAATTGTAATAGGACCTGTCGGTGTATACCTTGCAAATGGTATCGGTGATTTTGTAAATCTTTTGAGTACTCAGAATGGACTTTTGACTGGACTGGTTATAGGCGGAGGCTGGACATTACTGGTAATGATTGGAATCCATTGGGGAGTGGCTCCGATTATGATCAATAATATATCGAACTATGGATATGACTTTATTCGTCCCATGGTTGCAGCTGCAACCTTTGGCAGTGCTGGAGCTGCGTTTGGTGTATTCTTAAAGGCGAAAAAGAAAGAAACAAAAGCCTTTGCGCTGTCTGCTGTAATTCCGGCTTTGCTTGGCGGTGTAACAGAACCAATCGTATATGGTATTTCCTTAAAATACAAAAAGCCGTTTATTGCCCAGATCATTGGCGGTGGTATTGCTGGTGCATTTATGGGTGCCATGCATACAAAGGCATTTGTATATGTATTTCCGGCGCTGACAACACTTCCAGCCTTTTTTGGTGATACATTTTTGTATTACGTAATAGGTATTATTCTTGCATTCGCAGTCACGGCTGTACTCACTTATATTCTTGGTATTGATGAATCAGGTGATGAGACAGAATCAGAGAGCAAAGTGGTTGTTACTCATTCTTCTGTAACCCCAAAGAATGAGTTTGCAATTGGGGCGTTTGCGGAAGGGAACATTATAAAATTAGAAGACGTCAATGATGAAGTATTTGCTTCCGGGACCATGGGAAAAGGGGTTGCAATTCTTCCGGATGAAGGAATTTTATATGCCCCGGCGGATGGAGAAATCGCCGCAGTTTTTGATACTGGTCATGCCGTTGGCATGGTTACAGATCAGGGGACAGAGATCTTGCTTCATATCGGAATCAATACGGTAGAAATGAAGGGAAGAGGATTTAATGTATTAACTGCAATGGGCAAGAGGGTAAAACGGGGTGAGGTACTGGTCGAATTTGATATAGATGAAATAAAACGGGCTGGTTACGACACTACTACTCTATTATTACTCACTAATTCAGGGGAATTTGAAAATATAAATATCGCATCATCGGGACATGTAACACAAAAAGATAATTTAATAAATGTCAGGAGGTAATAAAGTGCAGAATACTGTTTTTCCAGAAGGATTCTTATGGGGAGGAGCTACGGCTGCAAACCAGTGTGAGGGAGCATGGAATGAAGATGGAAAAGGAATGTCGGTCGCAGACTGCAGTATCTATAAGGGCAATGTAAACCTCAGTGATTATAAAGCTCAGCATGCAGTATCAAGTAAAGACATTGAAGCGGCAATGCAGGATAAGGGGACTGTTATGTACCCGAAACGTCATGGAATTGATTTCTATCACAGATATATAGAAGATTTGGATTTATTTCAGGAAATGGGATTTAAGTGTCTCAGAGTATCCATACAGTGGACAAGAATTTACCCCAATGGGATTGAAGAAACTCCCAATGAGAGCGGGCTGAAGTATTATGAAAATCTGTTCAGGGAAATGCAAAAACGAGGCATTGAGCCGTTAGTGACCCTGCATCATTATGAGATGCCACTGTATTTGTCCAATCATTATGATGGCTGGTATGGTAGAGAAGTTATTGATCTGTTTCTGAAGTTCTGCAAAACTGTATATGAAAGATACAATGGATTGGTAAAATACTGGCTGACATTTAATGAGATTGACAGTATATTTCGCCACCCGTTTACAACAGCCGGCTTAGTGGAAGACCGTTATCCCAAAGAAAAATGGGAAGAAATTGTATATCAGGCTGTTCATAATCAATTTGTAGCAAGTGCTCTGGCAACAAAATATCTGCATGAGATGATACCAGGCGCACAAATGGGCTGTATGATCACCAGAACTCTCACATATCCCGAAAATTGCCATCCACAGAATATACTGCTTGCATTAAAAGAGAACAGAAAAAATTATTACTATTCGGATGTACAGGTGAGAGGAGAGTATCCAAGCCATATAAAGAAGGAATGGGAAAGAAAAAAGATCCATGTTGTTTTTGGAGAAGAAGATGAAAAAATCATGAAAGATTATCCGGTTGATTTTGTTTCGTTCAGCTATTATATGAGCCGTGTCTCCACGATCGATGATATAAATAAGGAGCAGGTCAGCGGAAATCTTACCAGTGGAGTGAAAAATCCTTATCTGGAAATTTCTGAGTGGGACTGGCAGATCGATCCAACCGGGTTATGTACTTCTCTTATTGAACTGTATGACAGATATGAGAAACCTCTGTTTATTGTTGAGAATGGCTTAGGCAGCAAGGATCGGATAGAAGCTGACGGAAGCATACAGGACGATTATCGAATCAAATATTATAAGGACCATATTCAGGCAATTGCTGATGCGATTGAAGAAGGGGTAGAAGTAATGGGATATACTCCATGGGGCTGTATAGACCTGGTGAGCATGTCAACCTGCCAGATGTCAAAGAGGTACGGATTTATTTATGTTGATCTTGATGATGAAGGAAATGGTTCTTATGAAAGAAAGAAGAAAAAATCTTTTGAATGGTATAAGCAGGTGATAGCAACCAACGGCAGCGGTTTTGGAGGCATTCACACAGACTAAAAAGCAGATTGTTCAGGAGAATCGAAACCTCCAAGCAAAGGGCTGATCAATGCAGGGAAGAAATTCAATTTGCACTGTCCAGAGAAGATATGGCGTCTCCTGCTGGATGATGCGACAGAAAAAGGTAACATAAAATTTAAAACATTTGGAGTTAAGGTACAGA
>NZ_JBANEW010000031.1:0-215 GCF_049890855.1 Lacrimispora sp. 38-1
ACTGGTGACCAGTCCTGCACAACCGGCAAGTATGACAATCACAGCCGCAGGTCCGAACGAAAAGACTGTATATTATGAGATTGATAATACGCAGAAGTTCGGCTATACAGTAAATTACTATATCAAAGGTACCACAACTGCAGTACCAGGTCTTGCGCCACTGACCGGAAATGCACCGGTAGGGGAGTTCACCTGGAGCAATGCGCCGAAGACAG